>NMUI01000062.1 GCA_002221445.1 Phenylobacterium zucineum
GTCAAATTCGCCCTGCTGTGGCCTGTTCTGATAAGCCGGAACCGATTATCAGCTCGAAACCTGCTCTAACATCTTGAATTAGAGCCTGTTTTATCTCTCTAGACGTTTCCGTCTAAAGGGAACAGGCGCTAGATGTGGAGAACCTTGCCGAAGGCATCCAGAGCAGACTCGTGCATGGCCTCGCTCATGGTGGGATGCGGATAAACTGTTGTCTGCAACTCGGCCTCTGTTGCCTCCAGGGTCATGGCCAGGGCATAGCCTTGGATCATTTCCGTAACCTCAGCCCCGATCATGTGGGCTCCGATTAAGGCCCCGGTCTTGGCGTCAAATATGGTTTTGACAAAGCCCTCGGTTTCACCCGAAGCAATCGCCTTCCCATTGACCCGGAACGGGAAGCGACCGACCTTGATTTCCAGCCCATTTGCCTTGGCTTGCGCTTCGGTCAAACCGATGGAGGCGATCTGCGGCGTCGAATAGGTACATCCCGGAATGGGGGCCGTAAGGTTAGACGAGCGCAGTCCGGCGATATGTTCAATACAGTGAACCCCCTCGTGACTGGCCTTGTGAGCCAACCAGGGCGGTCCGGCCACATCGCCTATGGCATAGAGCCCAGGCACCCCTGTCGCTCCGAAACTGTCCGTCACCACATGGGTCCGCTCAATCTTTACGCCCAGGACCTCGAGCCCCATATCCTCGACATTTCCAACAATGCCGACCGCCACAATGGCGATATCGGCCTGCAAGGTCTCAGATTTTCCGCCAGCCTCCAGCTCCAGAGAAACGCCCGTCTTGCTTGTGTTCAGTTTGCGAATCGTAGCCCCCACCCGGAATTTCAATCCGCGCTTCTCAAAGGCTTTTTGCGCGGCCTTTGAGACCTCTTCATCCTCTACCGGCAGGATGCGCGGCAGGCTTTCGATGACGGTGACCTCCGATCCGAGGGCGCGATAGAAGCTGGCAAATTCAATGCCAATGGCTCCGGAACCTATAACCAACAGGGTCTTTGGTGCGGATTTCGGAACCAGGGCCTCCCGATAGGTCCAAATGCGTTCGCCGTCAGGAACCAAACCGACGGCCGGAAGGGTGCGAGCTCTCGCACCTGTCGCAAGGATCACATGCTTTGCAGTCAGGGTGCGATTGGCTCCGGCGGCCTGGGTCACGATAACCCGTGGAGCAGGCGTCGCCTTTTCCAGCCTTGCGACCCCTTCAATCACCTCAATCTTGTGCTTTTTCATCAGGAAGGCGACACCGGAGTTCAACTGGGTGGAAACCCCGCGCGAGCGTTTCACCACGGCGTCGAAATCAAACGATGCCCCCTCAACCTTCAGGCCGTAGTCGCTCAGATGGCTCAACTGCTCATAAACTTCAGCCGATTTGAGCAAGGCCTTGGTGGGTATGCAGCCCCAGTTGAGACAAATACCGCCCAGCAGTTCGCGCTCGATGATGGCGGTCTTGAAACCTAACTGAGCCGCGCGGATCGCCGTGACATAGCCGCCAGGACCAGATCCGATTACAATGACGTCGAAATCCATGGGTCTGACCCTAAACGATCATGGTGATGGGGTCTTCGATCAGGGCCTTGAAGGCCTGCAGCCAGCGTGCCCCCACAGCCCCATCGACGACCCGGTGATCACAGGTCAGAGTGACCGTCATCACGGTGGCAATAGCCAGTTGATCACCCATGACTACGGCCCGTTTTTCACCGACCCCTACCGATAGAATAGCCCCCTGCGGTTCATTGATGATGGAGGCGAAGGCCTTGATCCCGAACATGCCCAGATTGGAGATCGAGAAGGTGCCGCCCTGGAATTCCTCGGGCTTCAGCTTCTTGGACCGGGCTCGAGCGGCAAGGTCCTTAGCCTCCGACGCGATCTGCGCCAAGCCTTTCAGCTCCGCCGACCGAATGATTGGTGTAATGAGTCCGCCTTCAATGGCCACGGCCATGGCAATATCGGCGTGGTGGTGCATGGCAATGCCTTCAGGGCTGTAGCTGGCATTCGCCTCGGGCACCTGTTTCAGAGCGATTGCCGCAGCCTTGATGACTAGGTCATTGACGCTGACCTTCACCCCCTGAGGTTCCAACATGCCATTGATCTTGGTCCGCGCCGCAAGCAGGGCATCAATATTCAGATCAAGGGTCAAGGGGAAGTGCGGCACATCGCGGAAGCTTTCCGTCATGCGGCGCGCAACAGTCTTACGCATACCGTCCAGGGGGATCAGATCATAACTGCCGTCGGGAATGCCCATCTGGCTTAAGGATTGACCCTGACGCGGCGCAGGCAGCGTCGCGACCGACAGGGGATTCGTCCGCGGTGGCTCGACCAGGCGTGGGGCACCTGGAACGGCGACATAGACATCGGCCTTGATGATCCGACCGTGGGGTCCAGATCCCTTTATGACCGAGAGATCCAACCCTTTCTGATCCGCAATCCGCCGGGCAAGCGGTGAGGCAAAAATCCGATTACCCGTCGCAGCGCCCTTTTCGACCGGCACGGTTACAGGGTCTGTCGCCGCAACGCCTGCCGGTGGAGGTGTAAGGGGCTGAGCGGCGCGTGACGGGCTAGGTGCAGGCTTGGCATTGCCGCCCGCCAGTCGCGCAATCGGCGTATTGACCTTTACGCCCTCCGTCCCTCCCAAACGAGAATAGTCTCAACCACCCCTTCATCGACGGCTTCCACCTCCATGGTGGCCTTATCCGTCTCGATTTCAGCTATGACGTCGCCACTGCGCACCGTATCTCCGGCCTTGATGAACCACTTGGCGAGGACACCCTCCTCCATGGTTGGCGACAGGGCGGGCATCAGAATATCGATAGACATGGTCAGGTGCTCACCCAGAGTGTCATGGCTAGTCTTGGGACAGGTGGCTGAGATGACCAGCATTGGCCTCCCAGTTCTGTCCATCAAATTCAGTCAGATTGAGATCGACTGGCGCATCTAAGCAACGGCCATTCACCGACCACCCGTCGGGGTTGGACCGCGGACGATAGAAGGATTTAACCCCGCAAACCTTGCAAAAAAATGTTTCGCCACGCAGGTATTGAACACATATTCCGTCAGAGACTGCCCCCCCTGGACCAGTCGGAAGCGACTTTCGGGGACAATCATGTGTATAAAGCCAACCTTGGCGCACATGGAGCAGTTGCAGGTTTGCGCTTCCACCGGCTCCACAAGCGCCACCTCAAACCGCACGGCACCACAGTGACATCCGCCCCTATGCCATTGAGCCTCCGTCATCGATAGCAAACCGCCTTCGCGGCCTGAACAATCTTTTCGACGCTGGGTAGGGACAGCAGCTCTAAATTGGCGGCATAGGGCATGGGCACATCTTCCTGGCAAACCCGGATGGGCGGTGCGTCAAGATAATCGAAGGCGTGTTCCAGAACCCGGGCGATCACTTCGGCACCGACCCCCATCGGCCCCCAGCCTTCCTCTGCGGTCACCAGGCGATTGGTTTTTTCACGCTCTCGACAATGGTCTGGTGATCCAGCGGTCGAAGGGTTCGCAGATCAATGACTTCGGCATCAATACCTTGCGTCGCAAGGTCTTCCGCAGCCTTAAGTGCTAACCCGACCATGCGGGAATGCGCCGTGATGGTGACATCCTTGCCGACCCGACGAACCTTGGCTTTACCAATGGGCACCACCCAATCAATATCGGCGGGAACATCAAACTCGGTTCCATAGAGCATTTCGTGCTCCAGAAATACGACGGGGTTCGGATCACGAATAGCGGCCTTTAGGAGACCCTTAGCGTCTGCCGCGTCGTAGGGAGCGATAACCTTCAGACCGGGAACCTGGGCATACCAAGCTGAATAATCCTGGCTATGCTGGGCCCCTACCCGCGCCGCAGCACCGTTCGGGCCACGGAAAACCACAGAACAGCGAATCTGACCGCCAGACATATAAAGCGTTTTTGCCGCAGAATTGATAATATGATCAATAGCCTGCATGGCAAAATTGAAGGTCATGAATTCGATAATGGGCTTGAGACCGGCCATTGCGGCACCCACCCCAAGTCCGGCAAACCCATGCTCGGTGATCGGTGTGTCGATAATCCGACGATCACCGAACTCCTGGAGGAGGTCACGACTGACCTTATAGGCACCCTGGTACTGCGCGACTTCTTCTCCCATGAGGAAGACTGCATCATCCCGGCGCATTTCCTCGGCCATGGCGTCGCGTAGAGCATCACGCACGGTGATCTTGACCCGCGTCACATCCGCAGGAAGGTCAGGATCAGCCGCCACAGGAAGCGCCGCCGCTGGAACACCCTTAGACGACTCCGACACCATAATCGGGTCCTGTCTGGTCTGAGAGGGATTGGCGGGGCCGGGCGAAACGGTTTCATGTCCCGCCAGACGGGCTATGGGGGTATTGACCTTCACCTCCTCCGTGCCCTCAGGGATCAGGATGGTTTCGACAATTCCCTCGTCTACGGCCTCGACCTCCATGGTGGCCTTATCGGTTTCGATTTCCGCAATCACGTCACCGCTGCGGATCGTGTCTCCGGCCTTCACAAACCATTTTGCCAAAGTCCCCTCTTCCATGGTCGGGGACAGGGCCGGCATCAGAATGTCGGTCACTGAGCGGGCTCCAAATAGACGTCCGTATAGAGGTCCGACGGATCTGGTTCGGGGCTGGTCCGGGCAAATTCGGCCGCATCGGCAACGATCCGCTTCACCTCCGCATCAATAGACTTCAAGGCCGCATCATCGGCCCATCCGTTCTTTTCCAACAATTCCTGAAGGTGGTCGATGGGGTCGCGGGTCTTACGCACCTCGTCGACCTCCTCGCGGGTGCGGTACTTGGCCGGATCACTCATCGAGTGGCCGCGATACCGGTAGGTCTTCATTTCGAGGATATAGGGGCCCTTGCCGGTTCTTGCGTGCTCAGCAGCACGGCCAGCAGCGTCGCGCACAGCCAGGACATCCATGCCATCGACCTCCTCGCCGGGAATTAGGAAGGAGGCCCCACGCTTGTAAAGGTGGGTCTCGGCTGATGCCCGCTCGATTGAGGTGCCCATGGCGTACTGATTGTTCTCAATTACATAAACAACCGGCAGACTCCAAAGCTCCGCCATGTTGAAGCTCTCATAAACCTGTCCCTGATTGGCGGCCCCATCGCCGAAATAGGCAAAGCTGACATTGCCATTGGCCTTGTACTTATTGGCAAGGGCCAGGCCGGTTCCCAGGCTCACCTGTGCGCCGACAATGCCGTGGCCGCCGTAGAAATCGGCTTCGGTGGAAAACATGTGCATGGAACCACCCTTCCCTTTGGACGATCCCCCCGCCCTGCCGGTAAGCTCAGCCATCACTTCCCGAGGGTCCATACCGCAGGCCAGCATGTGGCCGTGATCGCGATAGCCGGTGATAACTTGATCCCCTGGCTTCTTGATCGCCTGGACCCCTACCGCGATGGCTTCCTGCCCGATATAGAGGTGACAAAATCCGCCGATCAACCCCATGCCGTAAAGCTGCCCGGCTCGCTCTTCAAAGCGACGGATCATCAGCATGTCACGATAGAAGCCGAGGAGCTCATCCTTCGAAGCCGCAGCCTCTTCGGGGGCTTTCTTTGGTTTAGACACTGATACAGCGGGGCGTCGTGCCATTGGTCACTCCAGGTCATTTATGTCGCCCTTGGGCGAGCCCTAAGTCCATGAATCCAGGATCTACTGATGGGGCCTGATCACATAGTCTCTCGGATCGGCGAAACCTAACAGGGAACGAGCCCGCTCTTCCAGCAGATCGGCAGATAGGGATTCATCGCGCAACAGTCGAGCGCGTGCTTCAAGATCTTCCCTCTGATTACGCAAGGCCTCAAGCTCAGCCGTCTTAGCTGTCAACGTGGCGTCACGCTCCCCCGTCGTCAAAATTCCCCGATCCCCGGTGAAGGCGTGAAATCCGAAATAGAAAATCAGCAATCCCAGAAACAGGGTCAGGCTATAGGTGCGTAGACTCGAAAGCACGGAGTGAGACTCACCTGTTGGTAAGGAGCGTTAAGCTGTGCCTTCACATGCTTAACTAAGGCTTTAGACGAGGTCTCAGCTCCGGCGTTTTAGGACCTTGCGACCCAGATAAATAGCCTGATCACCCAACTCCTCCTCAATCCGGAGCAGCTGATTGTATTTTGCTGTGCGGTCAGCCCGAGCCAGGGAGCCAGTCTTGATCTGTCCGCAATTTGCCGCGACCGCGAGATCAGCGATGGTCGAGTCTTCGGTTTCGCCGGAACGATGGCTCATCACTGAGGTATAACCCGCGCGATGGGCCATATCCACCGCATCAAGAGTCTCGGACAGGGTGCCGATCTGATTGACCTTCACCAGGATGGAATTGGCTAGGCCACGTTCGATACCGTCCGCCAACCGGGCAGGATTAGTCACGAACAGGTCGTCTCCCACCAGTTGAACCTTGCTGCCGAGCGTGTCTGTAAGTCGTTTCCATCCCTCAAAATCGTCTTCGGCACAGCCGTCTTCGATGCTCGCGATCGGGAAAGCGGCGGCCAAAGCGGCCAGATAATCCACCATACCAGCCGGATCGAGGGTCTTACCCTCCCCGGCCATGTTATACTTGCCCGCGCTGAAAAACTCCGTGGAGGCCACATCGAGACCAAGGAGGAAGTCTGTACCTGCCTTATAACCTGCGGCTTCTCCAGACCTCACAATGAAGGCCAGGGCTTCTTCAGCTGTCGCGATATTGGGCGCAAAGCCGCCTTCGTCTCCCACATTGGTATTGTGCCCCGCCGCCTTGAGCGCAGACTTCAAGCTGTGGAAAATTTCAGCCCCCATGCGTAAACCCTCCGCAAAGGTCGCCGCCCCTGTCGGCAGGATCATAAATTCCTGAATATCGATGGGGTTATCAGCATGGGCTCCGCCATTGATAATGTTCATCATCGGGACCGGCAGGACGCGGGCATTCACCCCGCCCACATATTTATAGAGTGGCAGATCGGCGGCGCAGGCTGCGGCTTTGGCCGCGGCAAGGCTCACCCCCAATATGGCATTGGCACCCAGGCGCGATTTGTTCGGCGTGCCGTCCAGCTCAATCAACACATTGTCGAGACGCCGCTGATCCTCTGCATCAAACCCGGACAGAGTGTCATAGATCTCGCCATTGACGGCATTGACCGCCCCAAGCACACCCTTGCCGCCATAGCGGGCTTGATCGCCATCACGCCTTTCAACAGCTTCATGCGCGCCCGTGGACGCGCCGGAGGGAACTGCGGCGCGGCCCATGGACCCGTCTTCGAGCACCACATCCACCTCTACGGTGGGATTGCCCCGGCTGTCCAGGATTTCCCGAGCTGTAATATCGACGATCTCGGTCATGGCCGATCTCCGGTTGGAAAATATGCGGGGAGCCTTAGCCAGCTTCGTGCGCGCGGGCAATCACGCGACCTTGACTTCAGGTCCCGAAAACCGACTTTCAATCCGATGATTGGGAGAATGAATATGATCTTGGTGGACATCGCAAATTCCGTCGCCCTGGTGACCCTCAATCGTCCGCAGGCGATGAATGCCCTTTCCAGGGCCTTGCGGGCCGAACTGCATCGGACCTTAAGTGCCCTCGACGCCGATCCCGCAGTCAAGGTTATCGTGCTGACTGGAGCCGGCGAGCGGGCCTTTACCGCCGGTCTTGATCTGAAAGAACTGGGGGAAGACCCCGACGGCCTCAAGGCGGCAAATGCCTCTGAGCCCGCAGAAAATCCTGCCTGGGCCGTCATCACCTGCAGAAAACCCGTGATCGGTGCGATCAATGGTGTGGCAATTACCGGCGGATTTGAGGTGGCCTTGGCCTGTGATGTGCTGATCTGCTCCACCAACGCCCGATTTGCCGACACCCACGCCCGGGTGGGCATAACCCCCGGCTGGGGGTTGTCACAGAAGTTATCGCGTCTGATCGGACCTTATCGGGCCAAAGAATTGTCGCTCACGGGAAATTTTCTGGATGCCGAGACCGCCTATGCCTGGGGTCTGGTGAACCGGGTGGTCGCCCCGCAGGACCTGATTTCAACCGCCCTCAAACTGGCAGCGGACATGGCTCAGATCGAAATAGATATGCTGACTAGCTATAAAGCCATGATCGACGACGGCTACGACTTGAGTTTGCGGGAAGGCTTAGAGCTCGAACAGACGCGATCCACCGCGCACAATCGCCGCGTAACCCCCCACATGGTCGAGCAAAGACGGGCCGGGATTCAGGCCCGGGGACGCGCGCAGTAACCTGCGCGCACCAGCCCTTAGTCCTGCTTAGGCGTAATAACCTGACGTCCCTTATACATACCGGTCTTCAGATCGACATGGTGGGGACGCTTGAGCTCGCCTGTTTCCTTGTCCTCGACAAAGCTATTTGCGCCCAGGGCGTGATGCGAGCGACGCATGTTGCGACGGGATGGGGATACTTTGCGTTTAGGAACGGCCACGGGAGAATCTCTCAGGCGTAAAAAGGATGCGACGACCCAGGGCCATCGACGTGAGCGCGGGTGTATGCCTCAATCGATCAATCGATTCAAGACCCGTTCAGTTCGGTTTGAAAACTCAGAACCGCAGGCTGGCTAGACCAAGCGACTGCGGACCTTGGCGGCACCTACGAAACTTGAAAATAAGGGATGCGGATCGAAGGGGCGGCTCTTGAGCTCCGGATGGAACTGAACCCCCACGAACCAGGGATGATCTGCGCGCTCACAAATCTCGGGAAGGGTCCCGTCGGGAGACAACCCGCTAAAGGTCAGACCAGCCGCCTCGATGGTTCTGCGATAGGCGATATTCACTTCATAGCGGTGACGATGTCGCTCATGAATGACCGTCGAGTCATAGATCTGCGACACCAAAGAGCCAGGTGTCAGCACGGCTTCATAAGAGCCAAGGCGCATGGTGCCGCCGAGATCATCTCCCTCACCCCGCGTCTCCCGCTGATTGCCCTTGGTCCATTCGGTCATCAGACCGACCACAGGTTCCGGTGTCGGACCAAACTCGGTCGAAGATGCCTCAGCCAAACCAGCCAGATTTCGAGCCGTCTCGACCATGGCCATCTGCATTCCAAAGCAGATTCCGAAATAAGGGATCTGATGTTCACGGGCAAACTGGATGGCGCGAATCATCCCGCCCGATCCGCGTTCTCCAAAGGCACCCGGGACCAGGACCCCATGGACATCCGTTAGACGCTCAGCAATCAGGCTTTCTTCCCGTTCAAAGGCCTCCCCCTCAATCCAGTCGAGTTTGACTCGGACATTACGGTCCACGCCACCGTGGACCAGGGCTTCAACCAGGGACTTATAGGCGTCGGTCAAGCCGGTATATTTACCGACGATCGCGATATTCACTTCGCCATCAGGGTTCATCAGACGGGATGAAATGTCCTGCCAGCGGTTAAGGTCCGGTACAGCGGCCGTGTCGCCCATCCCAAAGACTTCCAGAACTTCCCGGTCGAGCCCTTGAGCGTGGTAGTCCAGGGGAACGCCGTAGATATTGCTGGAATCCATAGCCTGAATAACGGCGCTTTCCCGAACATTACAAAACTGCCCGATCTTACGGCGCTCGCTATCGGGAATTGGCTGCTCGCAGCGACAAAGCAAGATGTCAGGCTGAATGCCGATAGATCTCAACTCCTTGACGGAGTGTTGGGTCGGCTTGGTCTTCATCTCGCCCGCGGTCTTGATGTAGGGCAGCAGAGTCAGGTGGATATAACAGGCGTAACCCCGGGGTAGCTCCTGACCAAGCTGGCGAATGGCTTCAAAAAAGGGCAGACCTTCAATATCCCCGACCGTGCCGCCGATTTCCACGAGCACGAAATCCACACCCTCTCCCGGATCGGAAAACACGAACTGTTTAATCTCGTCGGTGACGTGCGGAATGACCTGCACGGTCGCGCCCAAATAATCGCCGCGCCGTTCCTTTTCGATGATGGTCTTGTAAATCTGCCCCGTGGTGATGTTGTCCGCCCGGGTGGCGCTGACACCGGTAAAGCGCTCATAGTGACCAAGGTCGAGATCGGTTTCTGCGCCATCGTCGGTGACAAAGACTTCACCGTGCTGATAAGGGCTCATGGTCCCTGGATCGACATTTAGATAGGGATCCAACTTGCGCAGTCGAACCTTGTAACCACGTGCCTGAAGAAGCGCACCGAGGGCGGCAGACGCCAGACCTTTTCCCAAGGAAGAGACCACGCCGCCGGTGATGAAAATGTACCGGGCCATGGGCGTTCAGTTTAGCTGTGATTCGGGTCGGATCGCTTGTGCCCATTGTCCCGAACAAGCGCTTTGAGTCTCTACTGGACCAGACACGCAAGAGGCATCAAGCCGCCAAAGCGGCTTTTCGATATTCAACATTGGCGCAGGCCTTAAGGTTTGGTTGGGGCTGGAGGCTCAGGGTCGCCCGCGAAAGGATTATGGACCGTCGGTGTCGGGGCTTGAATCGGCGATGGGGTATCGTTCGGCGAGGTTGGCGCGGGGGTGCCTGCGCCCTGTCCCACGGGCGGTCGATTGAGGGTGCTCGGGGCTAGATTGTTCATCTTAACCCGGTCAACCACGGAGGTTGACCTCCAGGATTTTCCCGACAGAACGGTGAGACTCAAACTGAGCATGAAAACAGGATGGCCAGGATCCAGGTGGTGCGGGTCAGAAGGTCGCCCGCTCCCCTTGCACTCATCATTCCGGTCGGACCGCCCCCCATACCCAATGCGCCGCCTTCAGAGCGTTGCAGCAGAACCACGGCGATCAGCGAAACGCTGACCAAAATGTGACAGACGAGCAGGATTCCGAGCATTTCCATGTCCGATGACTTGAGGCGCACCCCAAAAACCAAGCCGGGCCTCTATCATCCCCCCGCACCGAAAGCCAGAGCCGGGGATGACGGCTTAAACCCGAAGCGCCAGCTTCAGTACCCATACAAGCAATGATCAGGCCTTGTAGCGCGCATTATGGGCCTTCTGTCCTCAGATCTTCGACAAAGTCGTTAATCCAGGTGTTCCGTCCCGGCTTCAAACGCTCCGCCCGGTAGATATGGCTTAGGTCAGCATAGGCCCGGTCGAAGTTCTTATTGACAATGACATAGTCATATTCACCCCAGTGGGTGATTTCCTCTCGCCCGCGCGCAAGCCGACGCTGGATAACCTCTTCATGGTCCTGAGCCCGAGCATGTAGACGCCGGGACAGATCAGACCATGACGGCGGTAAAACAAAGACTCCGACGGAGTCATGGGGCATGGCGGACCTGATTGAGCGAGCACCCTGCCAATCAATATCGAACAGAACATCGTGACCCATGTCGAGGGCTTCAGAGACGGGCTTGCGAGGGGTTCCATAGCGATGATCGTGAACCGCCGCCCACTCCAGCATCTCGCCGTCAGTCACCAGCCGGTCGAACTCGACCTCGGTCACGAAATGATATTCCCGACCGTCTTCCTCACCGGGCCGGGGGGGCCGTGTGGTGGCGGAAATAGATAAGGTCAAATCAGAATAGTCCGCAACAAGGCGTCGTGACAGCGAGGTTTTACCGGCCCCTGACGGACTGGACATAAGCAGTAGGAGCCCCCGCCTTTGGGTTTCCCAAGGTTTATGATGTTCATCCGCCGGGTTCATGAGTTATTCCACATTCTGAACCTGTTCACGAAATTGCTCGATAACGGCCTTAAGCTCCAGTCCCAAGGTCGTCAGCTCCGGCAGGGCAGATTTGGAGCAAAGGGTGTTGGCTTCCCGCATAAATTCCTGAGTTAGAAAATCTAGCCGCCGACCTGATGGTCCTGAGGCTTGGATCTGGTTTCGCGCGGCCTTCACATGCCCGTGTAACCGGTCAAGTTCCTCGCGAACGTCAGCCTTGACGGCCATAGCAGCGGCCTCAACCACAATCTTCTCTGCAACCCCGGGGCCTTCACCAACCAGTTCCGCCATGCGGCGGGCAAACCGAGCCTGAATAACCGCGGGCTGGTCCTGGGCCTTGCCTTCAGCCTGAGCCACGAGATCAGCTATGGTGGAAAGTTGACCCGACAAAACCACCTCAAGGCTGGTGCCCTCTTCCCGTCGGGTCATATTCAGGCCGTCGAGGGCCATGTGAATGGAACCCAAAATTGCAGCTTCCAGCTCGGGCAAACGGTCGGAAGGTTCAACTTCGGACTCCACATCCAGCACGCCGCGCAGGCCCAGCAAGCCATCGAGACTCGGCGCGGTGACATCCCCTCGGGTGATCCAGGGTCCGCCGATTTTCAAATAATACTCGGCCTGTTCGAGATTCACCTGAACCGAGGTCCGAGACAAGGACCGCTTTGCGGTCACGCCAACGGTGACCTGTCCCCGCTGAAAACGCGATTGAACGGCTTCCCGGGTTTGCCGTTCCAGGCCATCCAGACCCGGTGGGCCGCGAAATTTCAAATCGAGGTTGCGACCATTGACCGATCGCGCCTCCACCGACCAGGTCCAATCCCCAGTCGCACCCTCTGAGCGACCGAATCCGGTCATGCCGGACAGACTCATAATTTACCACCCGAAGCCTCAGACGCGGCCCTGGATTTCTCGATCCGGCGCCACTTTGCGACATTGCGCTGGTGTTCCTCCAGGGTCGATGCAAACACATGCCCACCGGTTCCATCCGCAACAAAGTAGAGTTCGTCGGTTTTCGGGGGATCTAAGACGGCAACCAGGGCTTCACGGCCCGGATTGGCAATGGGGGTCGGAGGAAGCCCGCTAATTTGATAGGTGTTATAGACCGTGACCTCAGCAAGCTCAGAGGCCCGCAATCCACGTCCGAGCGCCCGCCCCTGACTAATGCCATATATGACGGTGGGGTCACTTTGCAGACGCATCCCCATCCGAAGCCGGTTCAAAAAGACCGCCGCCACCCGAGGACGCTCGCTCGCCTTACCCGTTTCCTTCTCGACGATCGACGCGAGGGTAATCGCTTCATTGGGAGTTTGAAATGGAAGGTCCGCTTGTCGATTTTGCCACAGCAGGGCCATCAGACGATCCTGGGCATCCATCATCCGTTTCAGAACCTGCGCCCGATCCTCACCACGGTTGAACTCATAGGTTTCGGGCAAGATACTGCCCTCCGCTGGGGTCGGTGCGACGCCCGACAGCAATGGTTCCGTTGCCAGCTTCCCGACAACGGCCTCGGAGGTCAGCCCCTCCGGGATCGTGATTTGACGACGCACGGTCTTACCGCTGGCGATGTCAGATAAAATATCTCGGATGGAGGCATGGCTCTTAATCGCGTACTCACCCGCCTTGAGCTTTCGGGCCGAACCTGTGACCTGGGCGGCTGCCATGAATACCGACTGAGATCCAATAACCCCTGTCCGCTTTAAGGATGAGGCGATCTCTGGGAGACTTGCGCCGTGGCGCAGTTCAAAAAGGGTTTCCTGTCCTGATTTGGCGGCAGGCCCTGGACCGCCGTATTCCCACAAGGCCCCAACCAGCAGCAGAATAAGCACAAGTCCGAAGACCGCGCCGCCGCTTATGAGCCCAACGAAAAGGCGTAGAGCCGGTGTAACCCGTCGAGCCTTCGACCTTGGCTTAGGTTTTCCCGTCACGAGACCTTCTTGAAGACCACAGAGGCATTGGTTCCGCCAAAGCCGAAGCTATTGGACAGGGCGACATTGATCGGCATCGGCTTGGCCGTGTTCGGCACAAGATCAATAACCGTTTCCACAGATGGGTTGACCAGATTGATCGTCGGCGGTGCGATCTGATCCCGAATTGCGAGGCAAGTGAACGCGGCCTCAATAGCCCCCGCAGCGCCGAGCAGATGGCCGGTCGCTGATTTGGTCGAGCTCATAGTCGCCCGGCCAGCGGCGTTACCCAGTAATCTTGTGACAGCACCAAGCTCAATCTCGTCGCCCAGCGGCGTGGAGGTGCCATGGGCATTGATATAGTCAATTTCCGATGCGTCGATGCCGGCGTCCTTCAAAGCCGCTCGCATGGCTCGAAAACCGCCATCACCGTCCTCTGCAGGTGCGGTAATGTGATACGCATCCCCAGCCATGCCATAGCCCGCGACCTCGGCATATATCTTGGCACCCCGGGCTTTGGCGTGTTCGTACTCCTCAAGCACCAGGACCCCAGCCCCCTCGCCCATAACAAATCCGTCGCGATCTTTGTCATAAGGGCGGCTGGCCTGCTCGGGTCTGTCATTAAAGGCCGTGGACATGGCCCGGCAGGCCACAAATCCTGCAATGCCCACGGGGCAGACGGCCGCTTCTGCACCCCCTGCCACCATAACGTCTGCGTCGCCGTATTTGATCATGCGCGCCGCATCGCCGACGGCGTGGGCACCGGTGGCGCAGGCTGTCACCACAGAGTGGTTCGGCCCCTTGAAGCCGTACCGAATCGACACCTGACCGGATGCCAGATTGATGAGAGCCGACGGAATAAAGAACGGGCTTATCCGCCGGGGCCCTTTTTCATGAAGCTCAACACTGGTGACTTCAATGGTTGCAAGTCCGCCTATGCCCGAGCCGATGATGACACCGGTCCGCTCAGCATCCTCGGCGGTCTTTGGCACCCAACCCGAATCACGTACCGCCTCGTCAGCCGCCGCAACTGCGTACAAAATGAAATCATCGACCCGCCGCTGATCCTTAGGGGCCATGGTCTGATCTGGATCGAAAGACCCTTCAACCTCCGGCCCGCCCCCGCCATGACCATCCACTCGCGGCACTTCGCAGGCGACCTGGCAAGCATAAGCTGCCGGATCAAAGCGGGATATACGACCTGCGCCTGACTTGCCGGCGAGGATAGCTTTCCAACTGAGCTCTGTGCCCTGGCCCAAGGGGGTCAGAAGGCCGATCCCGGTGACAACGACGCGACGCATGGCGGGCTCCAATACGCGAACCGCCGCGCCTCTGGGAAGGGACGCGGCGGTCAAGTTTGCAACAAAGCCTAGGCTTTAAGCGCCCAGACGCTCTCCGATGAACTTCACTGCGTCGCCAACCGTCTGGATGTGCTCTGCCGCGTCGTCCGGAATTTCAATGTCGAACTCTTCCTCAAAGGCCATAACCAGTTCGACATTATCGAGGCTGTCAGCGCCAAGATCGTCGATAAAGCTGGCCTTTTCGGTGACCTTATCAGGGTCGGCGTCGAGGTGTTCGATGACGATCTTGCGCACGCGCTCAAGGATGTCGGACATGAGTATAGGTCCCTGTTGTTCAACTGATCCATCCGCGACCGACGACGGTATGTCAACCGCTCGCAAGATTTGGGGTTAGAGACATAAGCCTCCGGGTTCGGAAGTCGCCGTAGCATGTTCACCCACATGAGGCCAACAGGTCAAATCATTGCCATGCCGCCATTCACGTGAAGGGTCTGCCCTGTGGTATAGGCAGCTTCGTCGCTGGCAAGGTAGGCACAGGCCGCCGCAACCTCGGCTCCCGTCCCCAATCGAGCAGTTGGAATTGTCGAAAGAATCTGAGTTTTCTGCGCCTCACTGAGTCCGTCGGTCATCGGGCTTTCGATGAAGCCGGGTGCCACGCAGTTGACGGTGATACCCCGGGTGGCCACTTCTTGCGCCAAACTCTTGGAAAAACCGATCATTCCGGCCTTGGAGGCGGCATAATTGGTCTGCCCAGGGTTTCCCATAACACCGACCACAGAGGTGATCCCGATAATACGACCGAACCGACGCTTCATCATGCCGCGCATGGCTGATCGGGTCAGCCGGAAATAGCTTTCGAGATTCACCTTGAGAACTTGCTCCCAATCCTCATCCTTCATTCGCATGAGGAGGCCGTCTTTGGTGATGCCCGCATTGGCAACCAATATGTCCAATTGGCCAGTTGCAGCTTCGGCCCGAGCCACCAAGCCATCAACTGATTCGGCGTCTGAGAGATTTGCAGCAGCAACTGAGGTTCGCTCACCCAGTTTGGCGGCCAGATCAGCCAGAACCCCATCGCGGGTACCCGACAACACCACATGCGCGCCTTGAGCATGGAGTGCTTTGGCAATCTCCGCGCCGATACCGCCGGTCGCACCGGTTACAAGGGCCGTCCTGCCCGATAGATTAAACATCTTGTCCTCAAAAGCTCTTGGCAAAGGCATCCAGGTCTGCGGGTGAATTTAAGGGTGTCACCTCGGCGTCGGGGGCTATGCGTTTGGCCATACCCGACAGGACCTTGCCAGCCCCGGTTTCCGCAAATCGGGTGACGCCACCCTCTTCAACCAGCCAAATCATACTCTCGCGCCAACGGACCCGTCCCGTCACCTGCTCAATCAACATGCGCCTGATGGCTTCCGGGTCCAAAATCGGTCGCGCCGTCACATTGGCGACCAGGGGGGCTCGTGGTGCAATGAGATGGGCCTGCGCGAGAGCTGCGGCCATTTCATCCGCCGCTGGCTGCATCAGAGGGCAGTGGAAGGGGGCCGAAACATTCAGAGGAATAGCCCGAGCCCCCAGCGACTTTGCCTTTTCAATGGCCAGATCTACCGCCGCCTTGGCCCCGGAAATAACCACATTGCCGGCGTTATTATCATTGGCGACAACGCAGACCCCCACCGCAGATCCTGCTTCAGCTGCGGCTTCGGCCAGGGCCACATCCGACTTCGGACCAATCAGCGAGGCCATTGCCCCCTCACCGACTGGAACGGCCCGCTGCATGGCCTGTCCCCGCAACTTCAGCAGCCTTGCGGTATCGCCAAGACTCAAGGCCCCGGCGGCGGCCAAGGCGGAATACTCTCCAAGTGAATGACCAGCAACAAATCCCGCTCGCTCAACAGCGATACCGAACTCCTTCTCGAGGGTTCGGATGACGGCCAAGCTGACCGCCATCAGCGCGGGTTGCGCATTCTCGGTCAGGGTGAGTTGATCTTCCGGGCCGTTCTTCATTAATGCGAACAGTTTTTGACCCAGGGCGTCGTCCACCTCCTGAAAGACCTCTCGCGCAGAACCGAAGGCCTCGGCCAGATCAACCCCCATGCCGATCGCTTGACTGCCCTGACCCGGAAACAGAAAGGCGAGGCTCATGATCAACTCCCTATGAACGCCAGACCGGCGCAATTATCCAAGCCGACGGGTTAGGGGATAAGATCAGGCGCGGCAACTGTCTGGTCAATTCGATTTGCACGTCCCAATATGAACCTGAAGAGGTTTGGGAGGCTTCCATGCGCGCCGTTGTTCGCCGAAACAAGCAGTTGATCTGTAGCGATATCGCCGAGTTGACTCCGGCTACGGGTCAGGTTTTGGTTCGTACCTTGGCCTGCGGCATTTGCGGCTCGGATCTCCATGCCCTGCATCACATGGAACATATGATGGAAACCGCGGCCAGGGCCGGGGGTGGCATGGGCTCAGGCTTTGATCCGACGAAAGACACCGTCTTCGGACACGAATTTTGTGCGGAAATCCTGGAACACGGCCCCGGAACCTCCAAGGTTCTGAAAGCCGGAACCCGGGTGGTCAGCTTGCCGGTAACCCTCACTGAAACGGGAGTTGAAGCCCTGGGCTATTCAAATCGACTGCCCGGGGGATTCGCCGAACGCATGATTTTGTCTGAGGCCCTTTTGCTCGAAGTTCCCAATGGCCTTCCGACGGATAAGGCCGCCTTGACCGAACCCTTCGCCGTGGGGGCCCATGCGGTGGCCAAGGCACGAATGGACAGAGATACGGTGGCCCTGGTGATCGGCTGCGGTCCTGTGGGACTGGCGGTGATCGCTGGCCTGAAAGCCAAGGGACACGGCCCGGTTATCGCGGCGGACTATTCCCCCAGGCGGCGCAAGGCTGCGGAAATGCTTGGGGCTGACATTGTGATCGACCCCGCCCTGGAAAGCCCCCACGCGCGCTGGGAGTCCTTCGGGGTTCCGACCGCGAGATCGGCCCAAAATGCGGCCCGAATGATGGGCAAGACCTTTGGTCAACCTGTCATTTTTGAGTGCGTGGGATCACCAGGCATTCTGCAGCACCTTATCGAGGCCGCCCCAGCCGGATGTCAGATTGTCGTCGCCGGGGTCTGCATGGAAACTGATAAGATTGAACCCGCCATCGCGATCACGAAGGAAATCGAACTGACCTTCGTCTTTGGCTACACTGCGGAGGAATTCGCCGGAACCCTGAACCAGATCGCCGACGGCATTATCGATGTAAGCGGCGTCGTGACCGGAAAGGTAGGTTTGGACGAGGTCGCTCAAGCCTTCGTGACCCTGGGTGACCCGGAGGCCCACGTGAAAATACTTGTTGAGCCCTGAAATCAGCATCAGAAAGTCAAATTTCATTCCAATTAATATCGCCAAGACATCGGGCAGAACAAGTACCAACATGTCTGATTGGGAAACAGACCAAAATGCGCCAAGCGATAGGCGTGTTTTGGAACCTCACCTTTAGTGCATTTCTGCAAGGACTTGTATCCTGCCCGCGCCTTCTGACTGTTGTATTCTTGTGACTATGCCATGTTTTTTAGCTAAGGTAGACCTGTCACGCCAACGCGGCGTTGACACCTGCTGACATAAATCTTTCACAGGCGGCTTCTTGAACGCCTCCAAGGTAATGTTGCTCGGAAGCGATAGCTGAAACTGTAAGGAATTCAGATGCTAAAAGTCCAAGTGCGTCGACGCTCTGCCCTGGCCGTGAGTCTGCTGGCCCTCACGACAGCTGCGCCCGCCATGGCCGCTGCGGCCGCAGACACTCAGGTGGAAGAACTGGTGGTAACCGCCCGCAAACGCGATGAAGCGCTGATTGATGTGCCCTTCTCAGTCAACGCGATGTCAGAGACCAAGATGCGGGACCGAGGTGCCACCAATATCGAAGATATTTCTCGCAATATCGCCGGGTTCACCGTCCAGAACTTAGGTCCAGGCCAAAGCCAAATTGCAATTCGCGGCATTTCAGCCGGTCAGCTGGTCCGGGACCAGCCGGGCGTGAAAGAGCAAGTGGGCGTCTATCTCGACGAGAGCGTCATCTCCCTGTCGCTGTTCACACCGGATCTGGACCTGTTTGATCTGAATCGTGTGGAAGTCCTGCGGGGGCCGCAAGGCACCCTTTTCGGGTCCGGGTCTTTGTCCGGCACTGTGCGCTATATTACCAATCAACCCACAACGGCGAAGCTTGAAGGCGCATTGGAAGCGACTGTGAGCAAGGTCTCCCACGGTGGAACCGGCGGCGACCTCAAGGGGATGATCAATATTCCTATCAATGACAAGGCTGCGGTCCGCGTCGCTGCCTTTACAGAGGCCTTCCCGGGATTCATTGATGCCGTTCAACCGGGCGGTAAGATCAAGGAAGATGTCAATGATGGACGGCACCAGGGATTCCGGGCCTCGCTCCTGCTCCAGCCGACGGACAACCTCACCCTCACACCGCGGATCATTTACCAGAAGGTCGATGTCAACGGATTCAACCGCGTCGATGAATTCAACATCCTGGCCAATTCGTACACGACGACCCGCCCGAAGGTGGCCTTGGGTAATCTGAATCAATTCACTCAACTTCGAGAAAAATTTGAGGACACCTTCAAGCTGGCCGATATGACGGCAAAGCTGGACTTGGAGAACGCCAGCATCACCTCGATTTCATCCTATACCGACCGGGACGTTCTGGTTCTCCGGGACGCGACGGCTTTGACCAGCTCGATCACCGGTGGCTCCATTGGCTTGGCGCAGAACGTCTACACCCTGAATGCCCCCCTGCTCGACACCACGAAGATCAAGCTTTTCACCCAGGAAGTCCGTCTGGCCTCCAAGGGCGGTGACAAGCTCGACTGGTTGGTTGGGGTATTTTACAGCAAAATGGATCGCAATTACGGCCAGTTCCTCGACGTCGCGGGCTTTTCAGCCCTGACCGGAATCCCCACCAAGAGCGTACGGGCCCCGACGGACGCCCTCTATTTCTCCACCGTACCTTACACCCTGACCCAATCGGCGCTGTTCGGTGAAGCGACCTATAAGATCACCGATAAGCTAGATATTACTGCGGGTTTGCGTCTCGCCAATTATGAGGAAAAGCGCAAGCTGACCTTTGATGGTATTTTCGCCGATCAGACGATCGACTACCCCGGCAATGTGAAGGCCTCGGATACCGCACCGCGGGTTATTCTGGCTTACAAGGCCACGGACTCTGTGACCCTGAATGCCCAGGTGTCTAAGGGATTCCGTCTCGGCGGAGTCAATGATCCCCTCAATAAGCCCCTGTGCAGCGCCGCTGACCTAAAGACTTTTGGAACCCTGGCCAAACCCGCTTTCAACAATGAAAGCGTCTGGAATTATGAAGCTGGCCTCAAAGCCAAGCTGCCGGAAGGTCGGGGATCGTTCACGGCGGCAGCCTTCGTATCGGACATTAGTGATCTTCAGGCCACAGTGGATGCGGGTAGCTGTTCCTCACGGGTCATCGTCAATGTCCCCAAGGCCCGATCCACCGGGTTTGAGGCTGAACTTTCAACCCGCCTGACCGAGAACTTCGATGTTTCAGCGTCAGCGTCCTTCAACAACTCGGAACTTCGCTCCGACGTTAAGGACGCGACGGGTGCAATCCTACAAGCCCTGCGCAGCGGCAATCGGCTCCCCACTGTGCCCCGCTTCCAGGCTGCTGTAAGCCTAGGTTATGTGCGGCCCATGGATAGCGGCCTGACGGCCTTCAGCAACCTCAGCTGGCAATATGTGGGTGACCGTTACACCCAGATTTCAGATCAGGAAAACAATCCCCGCAGCGTTTCCCTGTTCGGACTGGGGACACCGAGCGTTTCGACCCTCGCCTTCCAGCTCAAACTGCCGTCTTACGCTATCGCCAATCTGCGCATCGGGGTTCGGGCGGAGTCTTGGGAAGCGGCCATCTTCGTCAATAACCTCACCGATGAAACCGCCAAGCTGGCCATCGACCGTGAGCGTGGATTACGGGCGCGTTATGGCTATCTTACCAACCCGCCCCGCACCTTCGGCGCAACGGTTCGCAAGACGTTTTAGAGCTTAAGGCACCCCTAAAATCAAAGCCGCCCTGGTAACACTGCCAGGGCGGCTTTTTTATGGAAAATGCAAAATGGGTTCAGCCCACGAAGCCAAGCTCGCCGTGAACATCAACCCGGCAGCGCGGTCCGGCATCCTGAGTCGCCCGGGCCAGTTGATTGGCTGCCGCCTTGGCTTCATCCTTGGCGCCGAAAGATTCTACACCTCCATCTTCCAACTGGACCATCCACGCCCCATTGAGAGGTGCGACCTTGGCCAGCTTCCTTGCGAGACTCGGACGCATTCCCATCAGACCATTCCCTCGCCGATAACGCCTGCCAGGGTCATGCCGGGACCCTTTCGAGTTGGCTGCTCTCGCCTTTTACAACCTTCAACCCCAGAAAGTGCATTTCCCCGTCCTGGAAATCGATATCGGCGACGGCCACGCTTGGATGGCGCTTGAGCGCTGAGTCATCCCGAGAGGTCAGATGCGGAACCGGACTGCCGAGGGCTGCTCCCTCCGCCAAGACCTGCTCGATTTCAGTTCGCAGGGTCATAATCGACTGGCCTGAGGAAACTGGACTTGTGGATTTCGGGCACATTCGGCTCCATTTGGGCTTAAGGCAGACATTTCGGCGAGATATCCGAGATCACGTAGCGTTTTTCGTCGCCGCGTCTGAGAGCCAGCCTAAATATGACTATGTGCGAAATAAGAAAAATTCACACTTCACTCTTGAGGGATTGAAATTTTGCATGTCTGCCGAGTTCTTAAATTTAAGAGCGATTTTACTGTGAACAAAAATATTCGGCCAGGTGCCTAGTAATTTCAAGATAAGTATTTAAACTAGAGACATCGATCTCTGCTGCGTAACGCTCCTTTAAGCCCCCTCGCTCTGGCGAGATGTTTGAAAGCCGACCTTTTCAGATTCGATCTCCGCCGGGCTCTTCCGGCGGATTCGCACCCTATACGGAGGCTGAAAATGGCTACCGGTACTGTCAAATGGTTCAACACCACCAAGGGCTTCGGCTTCATTCAACCCACGGACGGCGGCAAGGATGTGTTCGTACACATCTCGGCGGTTGAACGTTCAGACCTGAATGGCCTGCATGAAGGTCAGACCGTTTCCTACGAACTCGAGCGCGATCAGCGTTCGGGTAAGGAAAGCGCTGTTCAACTGAAGAACGCGTAAGATTTTCGCTGCGGCTTAGGTCGCAGGCGGAATTTTAGGGACCGGTCCCTCG
>NMUI01000340.1 GCA_002221445.1 Phenylobacterium zucineum
CTAAAGGGAACAGGCTCTAGCAGACCCCGCCGAAGAATACCCGGTCGGGATTGTCCTGACAGGGGCGCTTCAGCCGCGCCGTTACCAAACCTCTGCGGCCAATTGCGCCTTTCGTTCCCGTCGCCGGCGATGGAGGATATGCTCGGTATAGCCGTTCGGCTGAACCCGCCCCTCAAACACCAGATCCAGAGCCGCCTGGAACGCAATACTGGCCTGCGGATTCGGGGCCATGGGCTGATAGAGTCGATCATCCGCATTCTGCTCATCAACCACCTTGGCCATACGCAGTAAGGTCTCTCGGACCTGAGCCTCGCTACAGACCCCGTGATGAAGCCAGTTGGCGATATGCTGGCTGGAAATTCTTAAGGTGGCGCGATCTTCCATTAGACCGACATCATGAATGTCCGGCACTTTGGAACAACCGATTCCCTGGTCGATCCAGCGCACCACATAACCCAGAATGCCCTGAGCGTTGTTATCCAACTCCTGCTGGATGTCGGCGCTGTTCCAATTGGATTTGGCCAGGGGTGGGGTCAAAAGATCATTGGTGCCCGTGCCCGCAAGTCGACCCATGGCGCTCTGCACTGCGGCCACATCGACCTCATGATAATGCAGGGCGTGCAGGGTTGCCGCCGTCGGTGAAGGGACCCAGGCGGTATTGGCACCGGCCATTGGATGACCCACCTTCGTCGTCAGCATGTCTTGCATCCGGTCAGGGGCAGCCCACATGCCCTTGCCGATCTGGGCGCGACCGGGGAAGCCTGTAGCCAGCCCGATCTCGACATTGCGCTTTTCATAGGCGGTCAGCCAGGGTTCGGCCTTCATGGCATCCTTGCGAACCATGGGGCCTGCTTCCATGGCTGTGTGAATCTCATCGCCCGTGCGGTCGAGGAAGCCGGTATTGATGAAGACCACCCGGTCGCGGGCCGCGTAGATGCAGGCCTTGAGGTTGGCGCTGGTGCGGCGCTCTTCATCCATAATCCCCAGCTTCACCGTATTGCGGGGCAGGTCCAGGTTGTCCTCCACCAGGTCAAACAGACGCACAGCGAGGGCGACCTCGTCGGGGCCGTGCATTTTCGGCTTCACCACATAGACCGATCCAGCCAGACTGTTTCGGCGTGCGCCCTTTAGGTCGTGCAGGGCCGCGGTGACTGTGATCAGGGCATCGACAACGGTCTCAAAGACGGGTTCACCCTTATACCGCACCATATCTGTGATCATGTGGTGGCCCACATTGCGCACCAGCAGCAGGCTGCGTCCGCGCAGGCACAAGTCAACGCCGTCGGCCGTGTGATAGACCCGGTCGGGATCGAGGGTGCGGGTCTCAATCTTTCCGCCCTTGGGGAAGCTGGCCACAAGATCGCCGCGCATCAGGCCCAGCCAATTACTATAGACATTGATCTTGTCTTCGGCATCCACCGCCGCAACAGAGTCTTCGCAATCCTGGATGGCGGTCAGGGCCGATTCCATCAACACATCGGCGATATTGGCAAGATCGTCCCGACCGATGGTGTGGTTGGGGTCTATCAGGACTTCCAGATGAAGGCCATTGTGACGCAGCAGAACCCCTTCCGGGGTCTTGGCCGCGCCGCGCCACCCCACGCATTGAGCCGGGTCTTTCAGGCCGGTGATCTCCCCATTGACCAGGGTGATGGCCAGCCGACCCCGGATCAGACCATAGCCTGTCGCGTCCTTGTGAGATCCGTCCGCCAACGGGGCGACCCGATCAAGCAGAGTCCGGGCATAGGCGATAACCTTGGCTCCTCGGACCGGGTCATAACCCTTACCCCCTGTGGGCGGCTCAAGCGCATCGGTCCCATAAAGGGCATCATACAAACTGCCCCATCGGGCATTAGCGGCATTAAGCGCGTATCGACTGTTGGAGACGGGCACCACCAACTGAGGGCCAGCCAGCCTGGCGATTTCAGGGTCTACATTCTGCACCCCGATGTCGAAGGGGGCCGGTTCGGGCAAGAGATACCCAATTTCCTTCAGAAATTCCGTTTCTTCAGCCACATCCAACGGCTTGCCCCGACGCGCCGTCCACCAGGCGTCGATCTGGGCCTGGAGGTCATCACGGCGAGCCAAAAGTTCGGCGTTTCGCGGCATGAAGTCTGCCAGCAGCGTCTCCAAAGCCGCCCAGAATTTTCCGGGGGAAATCCCGCTGTCTGCGAGCAGATCCTGCTCCACAAAAGTGTGCAGGCTGTCGTCAACCGAGAGGCAAGTGCTGATGTCCATGTGACGTCTTTGCTCGTTCTTGAAACGGTCCGGCGGCCCGGTGCCGGGTCGTCTTAGGCGGCGCTTTAGACACGGAAGCGAGAGAATTTGAAGCCCTTTTTCAAGACCCCTGCGTCAGCCTCAGTCTCAAACATCCGAAAAGCCGAAGGGCTCGGTGGTCCGGCGAATGTCATCGGGCAGGATTTGGCGGCCGATAGGCGGTGCCGACCGGGCGGTACATTCGGTGCGGTGACACAAACGGCAGGTTACGCCGATGGGTGTTGCCGATTCGGGGCCGAACCCGGGTCGATCCTGAGTATAGATCAGCTTGCCCGCGTGCTCTGCGGCACACCCAAGGGCAATGGCCCGTTCGACACTTTGGGCCCAAGCCGCCGCCGCCGGCGGTTACCGTGCGCGCTACGGAAAAGAATTTCTGGCCGTCAGGAAGCTCCAGCCATTGCGTGACGATCTGTCTTGGCGTTCGAAAAGCCTGATGGACGCTCCACAGCGGACAGCCGCCGCCATGCCGGGCGAAAGGAAAGCCGGCACCATCCAGCCGTTTGGAGACATTGCCCGCCGGATCGACCCGAATGAAGAAAAACGGCACTCTCTCCTGACCCGGCTTTTGCAGGGTCGTCATCCGGTGAGCGGTTTGTTCGAAACTGGCCCCGAACTGCCGCCCGAGCGCCTCAACATCATAGCGTTTAGCCTCCACCGCCCGGGCGAAGGCGGTATAGGGCATCAAAACCGCGGCCGCCGCATAGCTGGCCAAGGCCCGACGGGTCAGGCGCTCACCACCCTCGGTGTCAAACTTCGGCTTGCCCAGGGCCAAATCGATCTCCGGCCTCAGTTCCAGATAGGAGAGTTGTAGCGCCAGTTGAAAAGTCTGGCTGGCGGTGTCCAGGGAGTCGGCCAGCAGAATCTCCCGACGATGGCGATCCAATCTGCGCACTGAACCCACCATGACATTGGAGGGTAGACGGCGGACCTTGAGATTATGGCGGGCCTGGAGATACCCCATCAGATTATCGTGGCGGGCAACAGAATCTGCCAAACGCTCAGCAGCATCGTCCAGGGAGGGAAAGCTGTTGCGCCGCGCCGCCAGGAACCGACGGGATTCCGCCACCGGGTCGGGCGGCTCTGATACACCGGCCGGGGAGACACCCGTTTCGGCATCCCGATCAGCTAAGGCCAACTGCTCCTCGCGATAAGCCGTGTAGAGCCGCAGGAAGGCCTCGGTAATGCCGGGAAAGTTGGTCGCCGCGTCGGCGGTTTCCAGGGGTTGCAGATCAATGTCTGCAAACATCGGGTCTTTAAGCGCCCCTTGCAGGCGCGCTGTGTGATCTGATCCATTCTTGCCCGCTAGGGTGGACATGTCGAGCTTGTAGGTCTGAGCCAGCCTCAGCAAGATTTCCGCGCTGAGCGGGCGGTGATTGCGTTCAAGCAGGGCGATGTAAGATGGGGAAACCTCCAGGTCGGCAGCCATATCGGCCTGGGTCAGACCATGATCCCGGCGCAGGCGGCGCAGGCTGGGACCCACATAAAGGCGGCGGTCAGTTGTCATGATACCAGGTGCTCGAATGTCGACTTATTACATCTATACAGACAATTCTTGTAAAGTGTTACAAATAGACCTCTTACGACTCCCCTAATTGCCGGGGTGCCTGTAGGCGACGCGCAGATTTCACTCCTGTTTTGAGGACGCGCGCCATGGCGTACAATGATCACATCTCCCAGGTCGGTAAGCTGATCGGAACCAAGGGCGGAACCTGGGATGGCATTAGTGCCGAATCCGTGGCGCGGATGCGGCTGCAAAACCGCTTCCTCACCGGCCTGGACATCGCCCGGTACACCGCCGCGATCATGCGCAAGGACATGGCCGCTTATGACGCGGACGCCTCGCAATACACTCAATCCCTGGGCTGCTGGCACGGCTTCATCGGTCAGCAGAAGATGATCTCCATTAAGAAGCATTTCGGCAACACCGACCGTCGCTACCTATATCTGTCCGGCTGGATGGTGGCGGCCCTGCGCTCGGACTTCGGCCCCCTGCCCGACCAGTCCATGCACGAAAAGACCTCGGTTCCGGCCCTGATTGAAGAGCTTTACACCTTCCTACGTCAAGCCGATGCTCGGGAACTGGGCGGTATGTTCCGCGACATTGACGCCGCCCGCGCCGCTGGCGACACCGCCAAGGAAAAGGCCCTCCTGGCCGCAGTTGATAATTATCAGACCCATGTGGTGCCGATTATTGCCGACATCGACGCCGGTTTCGGCAATGCGGAAGCGACCTATCTGCTGGCCAAGAAAATGATCGAGGCCGGAGCCTGCGCCCTGCAGATCGAAAATCAGGTGTCCGACGAAAAGCAGTGCGGCCACCAGGATGGCAAGGTCACCGTACCCCATGAAGACTTCCTGCAGAAGGTTCGGGCCTGCCGCTATGCCTTCCTCGAGCTGGGGGTAGAGGACGGGATCATCGTCACCCGCACCGACTCCCTGGGAGCCGGGCTCACCAAGCAGATCGCTGTCAGCCACGTGCCGGGCGATCTGGGTGATCAGTACAACAGCTTCCTCGACTGCGAAGAAATCACCCCGGAAAACGCACAGAACGGCGATGTGATTATCAACCGCAACGGTAAGATGCTGCGCCCCAAGCGTCTGCCATCGAACCTTTTCCAATTCCGCGAAGGCACAGGCGCAGAACGCTGCGTGCTCGACTCCATTACCTCGCTGCAAAACGGTGCTGACCTGTTGTGGATTGAAACTGAGAAGCCCCATGTGGAGCAGATCGCCAGCATGATGGATAAGATCCGCGAGGTGATCCCCAACGCCAAGCTGGTCTATAACAACTCGCCATCCTTTAACTGGACCCTGAACTTCCGGCAGCAGGTGTTCGACGCTTACCAGGCGGCAGGCAAGGACGTCTCAGCCTATGACCGCGAAAAACTGATGAGCGTTGATTATGACGGCACCGAACTGGCAACCGAGGCAGACGAGCGTATCCGCACCTTCCAGGCCGATGGGGCTAAGCGAGCCGGCATTTTCCACCACCTGATCACCCTGCCGACCTATCACACCGCAGCCCTGTCCACGGACAATCTGGCCAAGGAATATTTCGGGACCCAGGGTATGCTCGGCTACGTCCTTGGGGTTCAACGGCAGGAAATCCGCCAGGGCATTGCCTG
>NMUI01000341.1 GCA_002221445.1 Phenylobacterium zucineum
ACAGCGGCAAACAGGATGACGCCGAGGAAGGTATAGGTCCAGTCCGAATCCCACATCGAGAACGGAATACCGATGTATGCCATACCCATCAGAGCCGCACCGATCGATGCGCCGATTGCAGAACCGGCACCACCGGTTAGCAAGGTGCCACCGACGGCGGCGGCGATGATGTAGAAGAACTCTTGGCCGATACCCTGACCGGCCTGCATGCCCTGAAGGCGCAGAACGAACATCACGCCAACGAAGGCCGAAGTGAGAGACGTGGTCACGAAAAGGGTGATCTTGGTGCGCTGCACAGGAACACCTGCGTTGCGAGCTGCGTTTGAGTCGCCACCCGATGCGTAGATCCAGTTGCCGAAGCGAGTGCGGGTTAGAACCCAGGTGCCAAGGATGGTCGCGCCGATCCACCAGAGAACCGAAATCTGAAAGTCGACGCCGAAGAGGTTGAAGGTGGTGCCGAATAGGTTGTATGCCTGCTGAAAGCCAGGCGCTTGGTCGGTGCCGGTGACTCGAACCGAACCGGTCACCATCATGGTGAAGGCAAGGTTGGCGCCACGAAGAACGAAAAATGTTGCGAGCGTCACGATGAATGATGGCAGCTTGGTCTTGACCACCAGCAGACCGTTCAAGAAGCCGACGACGCCAGCGAATGCCATGCCGCAAATGATTGCGAGCCAAATGTTCATGTTGAACTCTTCGACGAGCATGCCGATAAGCAGACCCACGGTTCCAACCATGACACCGGATGAAAGGTCAAACTCGCCAGCGATCATCAGAAGCGAAACGGCGATGCCTACCATGCCGATAGGAGCCGCAACGTCAGTCCACCCAGCTACACCGCCAAGCTGGGCAAAGTTGCCAGTGGTATCGGTGAGAGTGAACATTACAAAGATTGCGATGGCGCCTAGGAAGGCGCCGATTTCTGGACGTCTAAGAATGACGGTCCAGCGAGAAGCGACTCTAACGCGCTCGTCGACTGCGTTTGACATTTTGTTGCCTTTCAAAACTTTGGGTTATGAGAATGGCGGGCTGCCGCTGAAGCTGCAGCCCGCCATCACTCATTTGAGAGCTAGACCCTCTTTTTACTACTTAGCGGGTACCTGCAGCAACGAGGCTGATTACCTTAGCCACGTTGTCCTTGGTGACGAAGCCAGGACCGGTGTAGATAGCCTGGCCACCACCTAGCTGGTTACCGTTGTTGAGAGCCAAGTACAGAAGCACAACGGCCATGTAGCCCTGTGCGTACTGCTGCTGGTCGATTGCGAACGAGATGGTTCCGGCCTTGATGTCGGCGAGAGCCTCAGGCGACATGTCAACGGTACCGATCTTGATCTTGGCCTTGAGGGCCTTGACTGCAGGAAGAACGGCCTTGGCGGCGACGTCTGCGTTAAGAGCAAAGACACCGTCGTAGGTCTTGTCTGCCGAAAGAGCAGCCTGGATCTTCTGGGTTGCAGCGGTTAGGTCAGAGAGTGCACCATCAGCGTTGAAGTTGGTGACCTTGCCCTTGAAGGTCTGCTTTAGACCCTTGCATCGTGCCTGTAGACCGATGTTGGCAGCTTCCTGGATTGGGCAGAGGATGTGCTTTAGTCCCATCTTGTTGAAGCGAAGACCAGCCTGCTGACCGGCGATCGTCTCGTCCTGACCAATGTGGGTGAATGCGCCGAGCGACTGCGAAACGTCCGAACCCGAGTTGACGGTCACGAAAGGAATGCCCTTCTTGACGTAGCCAGCAACTGCGGTCTTGATTGCAGCTGGGTCTGGAACCGAGGTGGCGAGACCCTGACATCCAGCGGCGATACCGGCGCTGATGGTCGAAGCCTGCTTGGCGGCGTCGTTGCTCGAGCCCTGGTAGTCAAGCTTGACACCGAGCTTCTTGGCTGCAGCTACTGCGCCCTTCTGGAATACAGACCAGAAAGTACCGCCGTCACCGTGAGTGTAAACACAGATCTTGTAGGTGCTTGCCGCAGCAGCTGGCGATGCAGCGGCTGGGATAATCATGGCGCCAGCAGCAGCGAGTGCGATCGCCGAAGCCAGTGCCTTCTTCTTGAATGACATGAGGTTCCTCTCATCGTTGAGTAATTTGCTCCGCTAGGCCACAGGCCCAACATAAGTAAGTATGTCCTTACATTTGATGGTTAAGTGCAAGTGAGGCTATCTGTTGCGTAAACGTTATCGAGATGCAAAAACGCTGTGATTTCGGGCATCTGACAAAGCTGCGGCTGGTTTGCTATTGTCATTATGTCTTATCAAACATGTGATTAGGAGTAGACAATGAGCGAACGTCGCGACCTGGGAATCGGCCTGGTGAGTGTCGGCTGGATGGGCAAGGTGCACTCGCGCGCCTATTCAGAACTGAACTCCACCTTTCCAGGTCTGGCCGTCAAGCCGCGGCTCGTAATCGCCGCCGATCCAGAGCCGAGTCGCCAGCAGTTCGCCGTCGAGGCGCTTGGTTACGAGCAGGCCACGGCCGACTACCTCGAGGTCGTGAGCCATCCTGATGTAGACGTCGTCTCTATTTGCGCACCTAACTTCTTACACAAAGAGATTGCTCTCGCCGCAATCGCTCACGGCAAGCACTTCTGGCTCGAGAAACCAGCCGGTCGCTCGGCCGAAGAAACCCTAGAAATAGCTCATGCAGCCGATGCCGCCGGAGTCGTCTCCTCGATCGGCTACAACTACCGCCAGGCTCCCGCCATCGAGTACGCCAAGAAGTTGATTGCTGAAGGCGGTCTCGGTCGAATCACCAATGTTCGTGGTATCTTTTTCGCCGACTACTCATCTGAGCCAAACGGTGCGCTTAGCTGGCGCTTCAAGAAGGCCTGGCCGGGAGCGGAGTTCTCGGCGACCTGATGGGGCATCTGGTTGACCTGGTGCACTACTTAATCGGCGATATCTCTGAGGTGACTGCGCTAACCAGCACCACATATAAAGAGCGTCCGATTCAAGAGATGGGCAAGGGCACCCACTTCGATGTAATCGAGGGCGGGCCTAAGGGCGCGGTCGAGAACGAAGACTATGCGGGCATGCTCGTGCGTTTCGCCGAAGACTCGTTCGGCAGCGAGGCGGTCGGCACACTCGAGTCATCGCGAAGCCTGGTTGGGCCACGGGCTCGCTACGAAGTAGAAATCTATGGCACCGAAGGCTCGTTCATCTGGGACTTCGAACGAATGAACGAGATGCAGATCACCACTCAGCGCCGCGGTCAAGAACTTGGATACCGACGGGTGATGGCGAGCCCAGGAATGGGCGACTTCGACGCCTTCCTTCCCGGCGCTGGCACCTCTATGGGGTTCGATGACCTCAAAGTAATTGAGGCGCGCAAGTTTGTCGAGGCAATCTTAGGCGTCGGCTCGAGTAACTCAAACATCAAAGACGCAGTTTCATCGGCAAACGTTCTAGCCGCGGCCGAGGAGTCGGCAGCGACGAAGCGTTGGGTCGAGGTCAAGACGGTTTCTGGCACCACAAGCGCAAAGCGAAAGGCTAACTAATGGAATACAACAAGATCGCTGGAGCCCCGATCACCTGGGGCGTGTGTGAGGTTCCGGGCTGGGGCCACCAGATGGGCCCAGAGCGCGTGCTTCAAGAAATGGCAGACCTAGGTTTGGTGGCCACCGAGTTTGGGCCGCTCGGCTTCTTGCCCGTAGAACCTGCCGATCGAGCCAAGAAGTTGGCCACGCTCAACATGCACGCCGTCGGCGGCTTCTTTCCGGTGATTCTGCACCGCGATGACGTTGACCCGATGGATATCGTGATTCCCGAACTCGAGGCTTACACCCTGGCCGGAGCCGACACCCTGGTCTTGGCCGCCGACAGCGGGCTCGACGGCTATGACTTCAAACGTCCCGAACTCGGTGAGGCACAGTGGGCTCGAGTGTTCGAGAATCTTAACCGCATCAGCGAGTACGCGGCCAGCAAGGGCATCAAG
>NMUI01000342.1 GCA_002221445.1 Phenylobacterium zucineum
CGCAGAGCCAGCGGCGGCTCGGCAAAGAACAGCAACCAGCCGAGTCCGAGCACCACGGTCGAGGTTCCGAGCGGCAACATAAACAGCGCCTCGAGCACGCGAGCAGCTATGCGGCACCGCGAGTGAGCCAGCAGCCAGGCCACGAGCGTGCCGACCACTAGGCTCACGGCAGTCGACACCAGCGCATTGCGCAGGCTGTTTGCCAGAGCATCGAGCACCGAGATGTCGAGCAGATCCCTAGCCCCAAAACCCTGCAGGTTGGCAAAGTTTTGCGGCCCGATACTGCCATCCGGTTGGCTCAGGGCTTTGAAGGCGAGCGACCCGAGAATGGCCACGACCACAATCACGAGCGGCCCGAGGCTCAGCACCAGAGCCGGCAGGTCGCGCCGGTCGGCAACCCGACTGTGCGGTTCTCCCGAATCACCCGCAGGGCCAGCGCCGGCAACGCCCCAACCTACTCGACCAGAAAGCGCGAACGCCGCAACCGTAATCAGGGTTTGAACGATGGCCAAAGTCGAGGCCGTGCGGAGGTCGAGGTAATCATTGGCAGCGAGCGAAATCTGCGTCTCGACGGTTCGAACGAACCCGCCGCCGAGCACCAGAATCACAGAAAAGCTGGTGGCGCAATACAAGAATGCGAGCGCGGCCGACCCAGCAATCGCACCGCGCAGCTGCGGCAAAATCACAGCCCAGAACGTGCGCAACCGGCCGGCCCCGGCCACCTCGGCCGACTCCTCTTGCGACATATCGAGTCGTGCCCAGGCGGCACCGACCCCACGAACCACGATCGACACATTCAACAACAGATGCGCAATCAGGATGCCGGCCAGCGCCGAACATCCGTTCGAGGCCCACCCGTCCGGCCCCCACCCGTCGGTTATGGCGCGAACGCCAATGGCAACCACGAGCGTTGGCAGCACGAACGGCAACGTGAGCAAGGCCCGCCAAAGTCGCTGACCCACCACCCGTCGGCGATAGAGCAGATAGGCGATGGGCAAACCGAACACTAGACACAACCCGGCAGACACCGCTGCCTGCAAGATAGTGAACCAGACCAGGCCGCCAAGATCGACACTGAGCCCGAGAGCGCTCGCCGCACCGAGTTCAGAGGCCTGTCCAGCATCGCCGAGAAGCCGACCAACCGGCGCCGCAAAGAAGAGCCCGATGAACGCCAGCGGGCCCAACCAGAGTAGGCGTCTAGTTACCAACGGCCTTGTTGAAGCCGCTCAACAA
>NMUI01000063.1 GCA_002221445.1 Phenylobacterium zucineum
CTTAGCGCAAGAACAGCGCGCGTAGTCGCTTGGTCGTAAAGAACAGTCCGAGGGCAATCATCACCAAGAAGTAGACGATGTGCCCGAGCATAGACACATCGATGATGCCCAGCGTGAACCCACGAACCAACTGGATGCCCTGCCACAGCGGCATGGCCTCGATCGCCCAGCGCAGCCAGTCTGGATAAACCGTCAATGGATAGAACGTGCCCGAGAACAAGAACATCGGCAGCATGAAGAAGTTGACCCAGTTCATCTGCTGAAAGTTCGTCAGGTAAGACGTGACGCCCATGCCGATCGAGGCAAAACCGAAGGCGATCAGCGATGCCGCCGGAATTGCCATGATTCCCCACCACGACGGGATGAGACCCATCGGCGCGACCACGGCCATGAAACCGATCGCATAGGTGAGGCCACGCAGCAAAGCCCATCCGATTTCGCCCATCGCAACGTCTACCGGGCCGAGCGAGGTTGAGAGCATGCCTTGGTAGAGCTTGCCGAAGTGCATCTTGAAGAACACATTCCAGGTCGAGTCATAGATGGCGCCGTTCATGGCGCTGGTCGCCAGCAGGGCCGGAGCGATGTAGGCGGCGTAGCTAACCTCGTGGCCAGCGCCATCGGTGATGCCACCGATCAGCTTGCCCAAACCAAAGCCAAAGGCCAGCAGGTAAAAGACAGGCTCGACGAATCCGCTGGCAACAATCACCCAAGTGGATGACTTGAGCGCGTAATAGGCGCGCTCGACGACGACTCGCGAACGGCCGGCGTAGAGACCGGCGCCTGGCCGGTTGGCGCGGCGCTCCGCGATGGCGATGGCCGAGTCTACGGTTGCGTTTATCAGGCTCATTCGGCCAACCTCTTCTCGAACTGACGATTCGCCATCCAGAAGCCGGCGACGATCATTAGGGCCAGGTAGGTGAAGTGCAGCCCCATGAGCCAACCCTCAACCGGATGCCCGTAAGACAGCGCGCGACCAGCATTGGTGGCGTGCCAGAGCGGCGAGATCCAGCCGATCCACTGCAGATATATAGGCAGGGTCGTGATTGGGTAATAGGTGCCCGAGAACATGAACATCGGCGCGATGATGAAGCGACCAACGATGGCGAAGAA
>NMUI01000343.1 GCA_002221445.1 Phenylobacterium zucineum
CCCGCTCGGATCCCGCTCTAGCCCCAGGTGCTCGACCTTCTGAGAGGCTGTTTCGGCGTTCCAGGCGCCACGCCTTTGATACCCAAGCGGAGTCAGATTGGCCGTCTTGAACTGGACGAGCTCATTCATCTCTGTATCGAGTCGAGCGGGCGCGCGGATCGTGCTTGCGGCAAGGTCCGGATCCTCATCTTCAGGCAGCGGGTCCTCCATGGGCTTCCTTAACCGCGCCCGTGACTGAAGAGCCGGGAACCGGACCGCGTATCGCAGCTTTGACGCCGCCGCCTGGTATCGCCGGTAATCGGTAGACCCGGAGATGATGACGCGCTGAATCCATTCTAGGATCTCCTCACGTTCGACCGCGCCGCGCTGCGCGAAGTCGTCAGGGAGATGCCAGGCGAGCCAGCGCTGCTCGGAGGCAGGAATGCCAAGCAGGTGATGGCCGGTCGCCGCCCTAGACGGGTGAGGCAGCTTGGCGCTGAAATAGCCGGCTAGCACGTGGTAGCGGCGTTCGATGCGCGCCAAGTGACCCATGCTCGCCACCCCGCGCGGCACCTTCGATCCTCTCCGCCATGCGATCAAAGTGGATGTCTCAAGGCTCTCACCCGGCCTCACGATGCCTCGCCAGCGATCTCCAGAAGTCTCGCCGTAGCGATGCATGTGCAGGGCGAGGGCTTCGTGAAAGCTGTCGGGATCGGCCCAGACGTCTTGGATTTCCGGCAGGACCGCGACACCCCTCTTGCGTCGGTATGTTCGCTTGGGTGGCGAGGGTGGCCGTTCAGGCGCCGAGACCACGGCTGTCTGCGCCACCTTTGTATCCGGGAGTGAACGTACGGACGCACGCGCACGCTCAGCAGTTGCGGGGCGTTTGGGTCGCAATGCCGCCTCACTCCTGACGAGCTCAAAGGCCGGCCTGAAGACGTGGCTGGTGGCGACCGTCCACTCGGCATCGAGGCCAAGCTCGACCGCCACGCGCCGCCAACTAATCGCCTTGCCTGCCAGCGGTGGATTTCGCCCTTCGGCGATCAAACCGAGCAGATAGGCTTCGAGCTTCGAGACTTCGTTCGAAGGCAGCACGGTTGCGCAGCGCTGGCGGCAGAACTTTATGATCACCCGGCGCGTGGCTGGGTTGGGAGACTGACTTTCCATTGATCCTTGGTGCAATCGGGCGCGCGGAATTCGCCCCGTCTGGTTGCTGAGGTTGAGATCCGCCAGGGGCGACGCGAGGCTTCTAGTCCTCCGCCGCCTCTTCCTTCTGAGCGTCCATCAGCTCTGTCAGCGGCATCACCACCGCCGCGAGCTTGTCGGTCGAATAGTATGGCTCCGCACTACCGTCGAAATGCTCGAGCCGCAGCATCGTCGGCACCATCTCACGGTCGAGCTCAAACGCGAAACTGCTGAGATCGTTGGCTTCGGCCCAGAACGCGTCGGAAGCGCCGTCGGTGAAATAGACCTTCGTATAGTGCATGTAGGGATAGTAGCGGTCCTCTTCGTAGAGGTGCTCCTCTGCATAGGTTGCCGCAACGCTGGAGATGAAAGCCTCAGATACTTCGCCATTGAAGTCCTTGGCTAGCTCGTTGACGAAGGCGCGCCATTTTTCCGGATCGCCCTTTTGAGGTTCGCCTAACCCATCTCGCTTCGGTAGGTCGGCGTAAGCCTCCTTCCAGGCTTGCTCGCTGACCGGGATGTCGTGCAGGCGGTCAAACGCCCGATACATCTCCAAAGGGAGGCCTTCGTAGGGCAGATCAACTTCCCAGTCTCCGGCGGGCTGATCGCAGGCGTCGTCGAGGAGCCAAACTTTCCGCAGGGCCGCAGGTCGAAAGGCGACGAACTTGTTTGCGAGCGTCTCGAAGCTGACCCAGCTCTGCGTGTTCTCAACATTCGCTAGTGCCGAGCGAAGCTCGGATGCGGTTCCGGCCGTGATTGGAAACCACATCGACGGCTTTTCCCCGACGCGCAGGCCGACGTGCCCCCAGAATCCGTCCTGCTCTTCCTTTGTGAAGAGGTGGTAGGTCGTGGTCGGCATCTTCCGGTGCCCCGGGTTCACCCCCAGAAGATCATCGACGCTCGCTCCGAAGATCAGCGCAAGGTCACGAAGCGCCGCGAGATTGGGCTCAGACTTGCCCGACTCCCAACGGGCGATGGTCTGCTGCGTTGTCTTCAGCATCGTGGCCAGCTGCTGCTGCGAGTAGTTGCCGTCTTCCCGAAGCTTTCTGAGCCGATCCATCATCCACCTATAAACACAATTAGAGTGTGATACACACAATATGTGTGGCACTGCAAGTGCCCTCACTTGTTGGCGCTTGTCCGGACGGTCGGCGGTTGAGGAAGTTCGATGCAAAGCGACACAATGGAGGTTTGGAGGGGCGGACGCCCTTCGCGACGATGAGACTGAGGGCGAAATGCGGGTGTTGGGGATCGACGCGGCCTGGATCTCTCGAGAGCCCAGCGGGGTGGCGCTAATCGATCGCTCGCCCAGTGGCTGGCGCCTGGTCGCCGCCGCGGCTTCTTACGAGATCTACCAGGGCAAGGGTGAGCGAAGCGCGGCGTCAGACCTCCGCGCTCGGGGGAGCCTGGTCGACGCTGCGCAACTCTTGAAAGTCTTACACGATCTCTCGGGCGGCCGCGTTGACCTTGTGGCCTTTGATATGCCGCTCGCGATGACGCCAATCGCGACGAGACGGCTCGCCGACAACGCGGTCTCCCGCGCTTACGGCACCCGCAAGTGCGACACTCACACGCCGAACATCGAACGTCCCGGCCCGATAGGCGAAGCGTTGCAGCACAGCTTCGAAGCGTCCGGGTTTGAACTGTGCACTTCCGAAATACGCTCTCAGGCACTGATCGAGGTGCACCCGCATCCAGCGCTTGTGGAGCTTGCCCGAGCTGGGCCCTATAAGCTGAGCAAGGCGCGCGCCTACTGGCCAGCCTTATCACCCGCTGCGCGGCGTCAACGTGATCCTCGCTCGTTTTAGTGGACACCCATGCTAGCTCTGAGGAGCTGGAGAGGCGTGTCTGATGAGTACGCAACGCC
>NMUI01000344.1 GCA_002221445.1 Phenylobacterium zucineum
CTCGTTATGGCTGGATGAGAAATGGGGGTCACCTCAATCGGCGGGGCCTTCGGCGGCGAAAAGGAAACCGGCGGCGGCCGTGAAGCAGGCTCAGATTCCTGGAAGACCTATATGCGCCGGGCGACCAATACCGTGAACTATTCCCGCGATCTGCCCTTGGCCCAGGGGGTCACCTTCGAGGTTTGACCCCGAAGTCTCTCAGGCGCGGATCGCCATCAGGGACTTGGTCAGGCCAAATACCTTTTCCTCCGCCAGGCGGGCATCGGGAAACAGGTATCGCATTTGCGCCTTGTCCAGCAGGCAGGCGCTCCGAACCTGGCGCATGGCCTCCCCCATATCGGCGCTCCTTGGTGCCCAACCCTGGGACCTGCGCATCAGCAGACCAGCCCGCACCCCCTCCGGCAGCCAATGGAAGACCGGGGCTGTAAAATGCGGTTCTATGGGAAACCAGAAATAGGGCGTCTGAACAAAATAGGCCGGGGCCAAACGTCGGGCCTGAGCGGCAAACAGCTCCATATTTTCCCAGTCGCCCACATGTTCAATAACGGAATTGGAGTGGGCCATATCAAAGGCCAAGTCCGGGAACTGGGGCAGGTTGAGCGCATCCCCCTGAATTTCGGTCAAGATGGGGTCGGCTATATCCCGGGGCGTTTCGAGATTGACCGTGGTGATATGGACCTTGTGGGCCTCAAGGAAGGCGCGATCAAACAAGGTCCAATAGTCGGCGCGACCGCCCAGGTCGATGATCCGGCACCGGCCCATTCGTCGAAAGGCCGTCTCGATCAAGGGCAGAACGGCGGCCATCCGGCGACGCCGGAAATGCCGGGACAGGAATGCGCGTCGCTCGGCAAGGGTCAAGGTCCGGGTCCGCTTTGATAGGTTCAGTCTGCGGTATTATCCACCCGAAAGGTAAACAGGTTCCTCGCCCTTGCAAACGAGGAACCCGCTTGACCGGCCTTAGATGAAGTCTGTGGTGGCCAGTGCCTTCAAGCCCGTCAACTTGATCGCCAGGTTGACTGTATTAGAATTGCAAGCGTCCGAAAATACATATGTATTGCCGTCAATCCCCCTGAATACCACAATATCATCGGCTCCAGACGTGATCAAAGCTGTCGCATGAGCTTGAGCCTCAGAATAAGTGGCGTAAATTGTTGCATCAAATACAGTATTTAATGCTGTAGATTTCACCCCGAAAAGCTGCAGCTTATCGGTTCCGACAGTGAAGTCGGTGATGGTGTCCATAGCCGCCGCCGTAGAGTCTCCGGAAACAAAGTAGAAGGTATCTGCTCCGTTACCGCCGGTCAGCAGGTCTGCACCCGCATCACCCGCCAGAAAATCCGCGCCTGCCCCGCCGTTGAGCATATCGGCCCCGCAGCCTCCGGAGAGTTGGTCATTACCATCACCGCCGATCAGAATATCATTACCAAGCTCGCCAAAGGCTTGGCCACCGCCGCTGCCAGATGAGAGAATATCGTCACCATCACCGCCGAACATTTTGGCAGAGGTGGTTCCACCAAACAGACTGTCATTACCAATTCCACCGAACAGCTGGTTGGTATTGCCCTCAGCGTAAAGCGTGTCATTGCCATCTTCGCCGAACAGATAGGAGGCACCCGTGCCGCCCTTCAGGATGTCATCACCGGCATCACCGTGAACTTCACCGCCGCCCGAGCCCGCCGTCATTGAGGTCATTGCCAAGGCCACCGAACATTTTAGCAGAGGTAGACCCACCCGACAG
>NMUI01000064.1 GCA_002221445.1 Phenylobacterium zucineum
TTATCGGAACGCACTCTAGAGGCGAAACAAGCCCTAACGATATTGCTGCAGTCGCGTGGTTCGCAGGCCAGCAAGGCCATGACGGTCAATTGACTTCTGCCAGGTGAGAAATTCCTCATTGGTCAGGGTATAGCGTTCACATGCCTCATTGAGAGACAATAGTCCGCCACGGACAGCGGCCACCACCTCGGCCTTGCGACGAATAACCCATCGACCTGTATTCGGCGGTGGCAGGTCTGCAATCGTCAACGGCACACCCGTCGGCCCGATCACATAAGCTTCACCCCGGCTGTTGGTTCGGGTCTGTTGTTGTTGCTGCAACATGGCTTTGCGCCTTTCACACCATCACTGTTCGGACGGAAGATAAGCGATGGGCCATAACGCCCGATGAATCGTGATAGTAAATAAACTAATAATCATCGATGCCCCGTGTATTAATCTGATACAGTTGATGTTTTTTAAGACATTAAATTTCATTAAAATCTAAATTTATCGCTTAATATTGATAAGCTCTTCAAGCATTTGATCGGCGGTTGTTATAATTTTTGAAGACGCAGAATAAGCTTTCTGTGTCGTGATCAAGCCGGTAAACTCCGCTGACAGGTCAACTGTGGAAGCTTCTAGTGATGATGAGGCGACCTTACCCGCCCCGCCGACCCCAGCCTGCTTGATGATGTAATTACCCGAAGCCGAAGTGGCCTGGTAAGAACTCCCGCTTTGCTGCAACAGGCCATCGGGGTTTTGGAAGGTCGCTAGGCCGATCTGAGCGATTTTCCGCACTTGTGAATTGTCGAAAATTGCGGAGACAATGCCCGATTGATCAACCTGAACGCCAACCACATTACCAACGGTTGCGCCATCGCCGGTGACGCTATTGACAGTCGAAGTGGCCGCGACCTGAGATAAGGAGGTCAAGTCCAGGGTGACACTGGAGGCATTCACACCTTGAGCCGTGGCCCATGCGGGTGCCGCGCCGCCGGATGCCGCCAGACTGATCTTGGGCGTTGCATTTGCCGCACCGAACAGTGTGGTAGTGGTCTGATTGAAGCTGCCGTCGGTGTTGAAGGTCACGAGACCCTTTGCCAATTGCCCTGGTCGGCCAATGCCCGAGACGTCAGTATCGGGAACCGAATAGATTTCAGCGTGCCATTGGTTGGGGGCAGAGGAGTCCTTGAGGAAAGCCATTTGCAGCTTGTGGGTTGCCCCCTCAGAGTCGATGACGGGCAGATCAAGGGTGAAGTCAGGTTTGGTACCTGTGGTGGGGTCCTTGGCATAGTCGGACATGGAAAAGGCAGTGGTCGACACATAGGTCGCATCACCGACCGACCCCGTGATTCCGCGCTTGTCCAGCTTCGCGTTGACCGTCACCCCCGTGGTTGGGCTGACCACGCTGCTGATATTTTTCACATTGATGGAGCCCATGGTAGTCAGGTCTGAAGCACTGGTGACGAAACTGCCGTCGCTCTGTGCTGGCCATCCCTGGAGATAGAGTTTGGAATCATTGACTAGGTAGCCGGCCGAGTCGACGCTGAAACTTCCAGCCCGGGTGAACTGCCGGGGATTTGAAGAGGTCAGGCCTGTGCTCTTGTCGGCGACGACAAAGAAGCCGTCGCCTGAGATTGCCAGATCGGTGGACGAGTTTGCCGCCTGAATCAAACCCTGTTGACTGACAAACTGGCGAACCGTGCCCTGGACACCGCCCGCTGAATAAATGTTCTTCAGAGCCTGGCCAGCTACGACATCAGAGAAGTTGACCTGGGAGCGTTTGTAAGCCGTGGTGTTGATATTGGCGATATTGTCTGAAATCGTCGCCAGGGCTGAGGAATTGGTCATCAGACCGGAAACCCCGGCCTGCATGGCGCTGCTGATACTCATGGATTTTTGATCCTTACTTTTTCAAAGCGAATTGAAAACATGGCCGGAGGCTAGGTCCCGGTCGGTGTGGTTGCGGCTTCGGTCACCGTGGTGATCGAGCTAAAGGGAATTTTGGCACCGCCGACACTCAGCAGGATGGCACCGTTTGACTGTTCGACGGCGGTCACCCGACCCTTGATCGAGATGGCCGAAGCGACCGTGGCATTGGCGGCATCGACAGCGGTTACCCGCAGGGTGTAGGCCCCACCGTCGGCCAATTGACGGCCAGTGAGGTCTTTTCCGTTCCAGTTCAGAGCGTGGCTGCCGGCGGCATTGTCAGAGGCCGCCTCTGCGTGGACGATCTTGCCGGCGGCATCGAGAATCTCGAGCTTTACATCCGAGGCGGTGCGATCGAGCTTGTAATTCCAGCTCGCCTTGCCACCGGCCAAGCCCGAGGTGGCGGTCGATGCCTCTACATCTTTGCCGATGACCGAAACGGCTTGAGACACCGTGGACCCGGAATTGGAAACCAGTTGCTTAAGCAGGTCGTTGGAGAAGATCTGCTGTTCCACCCCGGTCATCTGGACCAACTGCTGGGTGAACTGATTAGAATCTAGGGGGGATAAGGGGTCCTGGTTCTTCAACTGCGAGGTCAGCAAGGTCAGGAAGGTGTCAAAGCTCGATGCCAGCCGCGCCTTGCCAAGCGCACCCGTATCTTGGGCAGTCGAGGCCGTGCTTGTGTTGGTTGTGGCTGCTGTCGTGGTGGTCATGACTAGATCCTTATGTCCACACCGCGAGAGGGTTGGGTTCCGTAGGCACCCATGAGGTTGGTCACCGCCGCTTCGGTCGCGACGGTTGCCGCTGTCTCAAGGGTGCGGATGTGCTGAGCCAGACCCGTCTCTGCACCGGAATGGCGTGACCTGCCTTGGCCGCGATCACCCGCCACGTCGAAGGATAATCCGCCGTTAAGATTAAAACCTGCGGTCTCCAGGGCTTTTTGCAGGTCGGCCGATCTGGCCCGCATCTCTGCTGCGGCTTGGGGTGTATCGAAGGACATGGCAGCACGGATCTGACCGCTGGCCCCGACTTCAAGCTGAACATCCACCCGACCAAGATCCAGGGGGTGCAACTCCACCTCAAAGCGGGTCTTTCCTTCGTCAAACCTGCTGACGATCTGAGCGGCAAGACCTGTTACGGTCTGCGGACCGGCCTTCATCACCACGGCGGCTGTTTGCAGGGTCTGAGGTGCCACATAGACGGGGGCCGGTTCAGGACTCGGGGCGAAATCGGCGACCGGTCTGACCTCTGTGGAGGTTTCGGGCGTCAGGTTTCCGGCCGAGTCGGGATTTCGTCCCTTTTCGCCGGTGCCCGAGTCATCATGACCAGATGTAGTTTGGAGTGAGGCAAAGACCACGCCCGGACTTGCTGCCTGCGGTACGGCTACCGAAGTCGTGTCCATCTTAGTGGACTTGCTGTCGGTGGTCGCCCTCTCTCTTCGTCCAGCCCCGACTGCGAGAGGACCGGGTCTTTCAGGGCCGTTTGCGGTAATCGGTCTCGCGTCGGAGGAGACACCTTGGTCTGCATTGATCTTGTTGGGCTCCCGCTTATCTGCCTGAGGTTTTTCGGCCGGAACCATTTCGGCCGGAACCATTTCGGCCAGAACCATTTCGGCCGGAACCATTTCGGCCGGAACCATTTCGGTTTGTGTCTTCTCTGGCTTGAACCCCGGTTCGAGCGCGTTTTGGGCTTTGTCAGGGCTTGTCGCTATCTGAGTCGATGCGGCCGCAACGGCGGGTTCAGCCGGAAGGTCAGGATGCGGAGCGAGGCTAGGAGAGCCTTTATCCGTTATCGCGGAGGCTGGCTTTGTTGCCCCAAGGATTTCGGCCGTCAGAGCTTGCTCAGACGGGACGATCTGAGCTTCCCGCGTAGGCTCGGTGGTCTTTGCTGGAAGGGCGAGTTCGGCGGCTATCGCCTGCTTTTGAGGGGTGGGCTCTCCCGTATCTACCTGACCCACAGGGCCCAGACCTTTCACAACCGGTTCCGTAACACCCTGATTTGCTGCAACCTGGTCGGCTACAAGCTGGGCGAGCACTTGGGTCGCAGCCTGGGACTGGAGGGTAGAGTCTGATCCGGTTGGTGGTTCGTCGGGAGACGCTGCAACCTCCTTTGAGGAAGGATTGTCTGCTTTGTCTGAACCGTCATCAACCCGTTCATCCCTAGCATGGCCTGCCGGCCGCACCACGGCCTGGTCAGCAGCTTGGACGACAGGCTGCGTATCATCCCGTCTTGTTGTCGAAGGCTCCACAGCGGTCGCCTTGGCAAGGTGTGCGCTGAAACTTGCCCCCACCGGCTTGGTCAGTGCCGTAGCAGCCCCTGTCACCGCGGACGATGAGGGTCCTGGCGGCGGCGACTGCGGTGCGGCGGTGGCAAGACCGGCGTTCATTCAATTCCCGTCCTTGCGGCCGGGCCCTATGTTGACGGGCGTCGATTGCGCCCTTGGGAGCTTCACCCTACGCAACCTCCGCGCCAACTTACTGATGACGGTTCAACCATTTGAAATAAAAAAGAAAAATGCTCTGAACTTGATCTTTTCGAGTCATGATCGCGGCGGCGGAATTTGCCGGGTGGCAGAGCAGATAGGTCGGTCCTGCCGCCCTGGAGGGTTTTGCCCCCCTCATCTCGATCGCCTGCCAAATCATCTGCCAATAGAGGTGGCGTGGCTGTAAAATTGACGCACAACCCGATCATCACCGGATCTCCGCCGCGAAGACCGGCACCTTCAGATCACCTACCAATGCCCTTGTCACCCTTCCAGCGGCGCACCTCAGGACCGGTTTGAGAGTCTGGCACCTGTCTTGCGACACGGGTTCAGAGGTTGCGTCATCCAAACAGCGCAATCTCTGAATTATTTAGGAAATTTCCGGTCTCTCGCGCGGGTGTATTTCAAAGCACCCCGGCAGAATTCGCCGCTACTGCGCAAGGCTTGCCGGTTGGAGGTTTGAAACGTGTCGCTGAATACAACCCTGAGAAGCGCCACTTCTGGTTTGATGGCCGCGCAAATCGGCCTGCGGGCGACGTCTGATAACGTCGCCAATGTTAATACCCCTGGCTATGTCCGCAAGGTTGTCGATCAGCAACAGCAGGTTGCCGCGGGAACGGGGAACGGGGTCACGGTGTCCGGTATTTCCCGGGTCACCGACAGCTACCTCGAAAAGGTTGCAATGACCGCGTCCTCCGACAGCGCCCGCTGGGCCACGGTTTCAACCTATCTTGATAATGCGCAGTCCCTTTTCGGGGATCCATCCAGCACCACGGGGTATTTCACCCAGTTAGACAAGGTCTGGTCCGCATTTTCTGCGGTGGCTAATGACCCCACGTCATCGGTTTTGCGCGCGCAAAGTATCGCCAGTGTCCAAGATTTCCTGAGTGAAACCACGCGGATTAATGATCAGGTGGCAGATCTCGGCAAGACGGTCGCGGCACAGACGTCAGCTGACGTTACGAAGATCAACGATCTCCTGACCCAGATCGACAAATTAAACACAGATATCAGTCGCGCCCGGGTAGGCTCCGGTGACCCGTCAGGTTCAGAAAACCTGCAGAAGGGTCTGATAGACCAGCTCTCCACCCTGATGAATGTGCAGATCCAGCCCTTGAGTACGGGCGGTGTGATCGTCCGTACGGGAGAGGGCTATGCCTTGACAGGAACCGCCACCGGTGCGGCCCAACTGAGCTTCAAACAAACCGACGGGCCCCAGGCTATATTTCAGCCACCTCCGGAGACGGTTTGGGTAATCCCCAGGCGATCTCGATCACCAGTGGTGAGCTTCGCGGCCTTTTAGATCTGCACGACGATGTCCTGCCTGGCATCACTGACCAGTTGGGTGAATTTTCCAGCCAGGTCGCCGCCCAACTCAACGCCGCGCATAACAGTGCGTCCCGGGTTCCGCCGCCCGCGACGATGACGGGACGGGATACCGGGCTCGACCTCCCGACCGCCGTGTCCAATTTTACCGGCACCACGACATTGGCCATCACCAATGCGGCTGGGGTTGTTCAGAAGACGGTGGCCATTGATTTCACAGCTGGTACCCTTAGCGTCAACGGCGGAGCTGGCACCGCCTTCACGCCGGCAAACTTCCTGGCCAGCCTGAACACAGCCCTGGGTGCCTCGGGGTCTGCCACCTTCACAAATCGCGCCCTGACCCTGAATGCTACCGGCGGCAATGGTTTGGCCTTCGATACGGGCACAGCCAGCAAGGCCGGGCAGGGGTTCTCACAATTCTTCGGCCTTAACGACCTCGTGAGCTCATCGGGCATCACCAACTATGACAGTGGGTTGACCACAGCGGACTCCCATGGATTCACCGCCGGTCAAACCCTAAGTCTTCGCATCGCGCAGGCTGACGGACGACCCATCAAGGACGTTACTGTCACCGTCCCAGCAGCGACCACCATGCAGGATCTGCTCAATTCCCTCAATGCCAATGCCTCGGGAGTGGGTTTGTTCGGCAGTTTCGGGTTGGACGGCAATGGTAGGATGAGTTTCACAAGCAATAATACCCTGCCGGTCAGTATCTCGGTTATCGGCGATCAGACGGCTCGTGGGGCTGGTGGACCTTCGATGAGCGAGCTCTTTGGTCTCGGAACCAATGATCGTGCTGATCGCTCGTCCCGGTTTACGATAATGCCGTCCATTGCAGCCGATCCGACCAAGTTGTCCTTAAACAAGCTCGATCTGACCGTAGCTGCGACCCAGCCGGCCATTCGGCCCGGAGACGGGAGCGGAGCTCAAGCTCTGGCCACAGCCGGTGCGGTGACCACCCATTTTGCCGCAGCGGGAACCCTCGGAAATTTGGCGGCCTCGGTGAACAATTACGCGTCACAGTTCGGCGGCGGGATCGGACGACTGGCCCAGAACGCAGACTCGCAGAAACAATCCTCCAGCGCTGTCGGCGCTGAGGCAACCTCGCGCATGCAATCCGTTGAGAGCGTCAATCTTGATGAGGAGCTGGTCCGTCTCACCACTTACCAGCAGGCGTTTAACGCTTCAGCGCGCATGATCCAGGCGACCAAAGAGCTGTTCGACGCCCTAATCAATATCATCTGAGGCTGTCCATCATGAACCGTATATCGTCAGCTGGCAGTTACAGCGCCATTCTTTCCAACATCCAAAGTGCCAGCAGCGTCAGGTCGAGGCGGGTAACCAGGTCTCGTCCGGAAAAGTCGGCACAAGCCTCAAGGACTATGCCAGCAAGGCCGAAGTCCTTACGGCCATGCAGTCGATTGATGCCCGCCTCACGGCCTATACTGATCAAAATAAGGCCGTTGCCAACAAGCTGCAGATTCAGGATCTGGCGCTGAACCGGGTGGCCGATGCGGCGGACGCGACCCGCCAGGCTATTGCCAATGCCTTGGCCAATGACAGCGCAATGACTCTCATGCAGGACCTTCAGGCCCAATTCGGAAATGCCATCGGCGGCCTCAACGCCGATTATGATGGAAAATATCTGTTTGCCGGGGGGCAGGTGAATACCAAACCTGTATCAGCCACCCAGCTCAGCGACCTCACCCTGCCGCCCGCCGTTATCGCGAACCAGTTCCACAACGACACCTATATCGCGCAAGCCAAACTGGACGATTCCACCACGGTAAATACCGGCATGTTGGCCGATCAGCTGGGCACCAACATGATGACCGCTTATCAGTCCCTTGAGACTTTTCATCAGGGGGCGAACGGGCCTTTCAACACCACCTTGACCCCCGCTCAACGCACGTTTTTAGAGGGGCAGCTAGCTACCTGGACCAGTGTCCACACGGCTTTGACGGCGGCCACCGCCCAGAATGGCAATAATCAGGCGCGGGTGGAGTCCGTTCAAAAAACCCTGGAGTCCCACCAAGTTAGCATTAAGATCATTCTCAGCGACACCACTGACGTGAACCTTGCGGAGGCTTCGACCCGGCTCAATCTGGCCCAGCAATCCCTACAGGCCGCGGCCGAGGCTTTCCGGACGCTGCAAAATTCGTCCCTGCTGAATTATTTGAAGTAACCGCGGCCTCGTAAAGCCTGGGCTGAAACGCTACATAGCGCCCATGAACGCCGCCTTCACCGATGTTGCCGTCGAAGCTGCCCGTCAGGCCGTAGGCCTGCCTGTGGGCGCGCGGGTCGTTGCGGCCATGTCGGGCGGTGTAGATTCCACCGTTACCGCAGCCCTGCTGGCCCGGGCGGGATATGATGTGGTTGGTGTGACGCTGCAACTCTATGACCATGGGGCAGCTATTCAAAAGAAGGGGGCCTGCTGTGCGGGGCAGGACATTCACGATGCGCGCAACGCCGCCGACGCTATCGGCATACCCCACTATGTTCTGGATTATGAAAGCCGGTTCCGTGATCAGGTGATCGAGGACTTTGCTGACGCCTACCTGCGGGGCGAGACACCCGTGCCCTGTATTCGCTGCAACCAGACGGTCAAGTTTCGCGATCTATTGGATGTTGCTAAGAATCTGGACGCTGCAGCCATGGCGACCGGGCATTATGTCCGGCGGGAACAGGGCACCAGCGGCCCACAGCTTCACCGCGCGGCCGATCCGGCCCGGGATCAAAGCTATTTCCTATTTGCCACTACGGCCGAGCAACTGGCCTATTTACGTTTTCCGCTAGGGGGGTTGCCCAAGCGCGATGTCCGTCGGGCCGCTGCGGAACTGGGTCTGGCCATTGCAGACAAGCCGGACAGTCAGGACATCTGTTTTGTCCCCGAGGGCCGTTACACCACCGTTATTGACCGCATCCGTCCCCAAGGCGCTGTGCCTGGCGAGATCGTCCATCTGGATGGCCGGGTCCTGGGGCGACATGAGGGCGTGACCCGCTATACCATAGGGCAAAGGCGCGGGTTGAATGTCGCCGTGGGGGATCCGCTCTATGTGGTCAGGATCGACTCTGACTCCAGGCGGGTTATAGTCGGGCCTTATGAAGCTCTATTAACGTCTGGCGTTATTCTAAAAGAAATCAATTGGCTTGGTGATTTTCCTGATGTGAATTTTGCAGCCTCTGAAGGCTTGGCTGTCCTTGCCCGGGTGCGCTCGACAGCGGAGGCAGTTCCGGCCCACCTTGAGCACCGTGATGCCGAGGTTGCGGTGATTTTCGATCTGCCGGAGCACGGTGTTTCCCCTGGCCAAGCCTGTGTTCTTTATGACCCAACCTGTCCGGGTCGGGTTTTGGGCGGTGGCTTTATTGATCGGACACTCCGCGTCTGACCCCCAGGATCGCAACTCCAGTCAGTTTTAAGATAGGTGTCTTCCTCGGCGGAAGAGGGATGCAAGTCCTTTGCGTGGGGAGTATATCAGGATCATGAGCACATCTGATCCCGTTGTCATCGCCGCCTATGCTCGCACACCCATGGGTGGTTTTCAAGGCGTTCTTGCATCCGTCAAGGCCACCGACCTCGGCGCTGCGGCGGTCCGCGCCGCCGTTCAACGGGCCGGGCTCCAGGCGGAGAATGCCGATCAGATCATCATGGGCTGTGTCCTGCCCGGCGGTCTCGGCCAGGCCCCCGCCCGGCAGGCGGCCCTGGGGGCGGGGCTACCCATTTCTGTAGCCGCCACAACGGTCAACAAGATGTGCGGCTCAGGGATGCAGGCGGCCATAATGGCCCATGACGCCCTGGCTGCGGGGTCAGCCGATGTGATCATTGCCGGTGGCATGGAGAGCATGACCAATGCGCCCTATCTGATGGCCAAGCACCGGGGCGGGGCGCGTATCGGCCATGATGTCGTTTCAGATTCCATGTATCTCGACGGCCTGGAGGATGCCTATGAGCCGGGCAAGCTCATGGGGGCCTTTGCCGAGGAGACCGCGCGCGCCTATCAGTTCACCCGCGCCCAGATGGACGATTTTGCCATGTCCTCTCTCAGCCGCGCCAAGGCGGCGGTGGAGGCGGGCACTTTCGTCCGGGAAATCACTCCCGTCGAAGTTACAACCCGCAAGGGTATTGAAACTGTCTCTATGGATGAGCAACCCCTGAAGGCTGACCCAGCCAAGATCCCGACCTTGAAACCTGCCTTTGCCAAGGACGGCGGCATTACAGCGGCCAATGCCTCGTCGATCTCCGACGGAGCCGCAGCTTTGGTTATGACCCGGGGGTCGGTCGCTGAACGTCTAGGCCTTAAGGTTGTTGCTCGGGTGGTGGCCCATACCGCTCACGCTCAGGAACCGGGCCAATTTGCAATCGCGCCGGTTCCGGCCATCCGCAAGGTCCTGCACAAAGCCGGTTGGACTGTGGCCGATGTAGATTTGTTTGAGGTTAATGAGGCCTTCGCCGTGGTCGCCATGGTTGCCGAGCGAGATCTGGGTCTTGATCGTGCAAGGCTCAACGTCAATGGCGGGGCCTGCGCTCTGGGCCATCCGATCGGGGCCTCTGGCGCACGTATTCTGGCTACCCTGTTGTCAGCCCTGGAGGCCAGAGGCGGCCGCAAGGGCATTGCGGCGCTTTGTATCGGCGGTGGCGAGGCTACGGCCATGGCGGTTGAACGGATCTGATCAGGGCCTGCCTAGAGCCTGTTCCCTTCATATGGAATTATCTGAAGGGACAAATAAGCTATAATTTCAGCATATTAATCTTGACGCCGTCGGGCAGTGCCATCTCCCCAGGGGCCATGCCAGGCGGGCAGGGGCCCTGCCACTGGGCTTGGATGCTGATTTTACGATCCCCGTTCATGTGTGCGGCGCCGGCATCTAAGGTCGTGCTTTGCATCTCGACCGTATAGCTGTGGGTGACGTCGCCCCTGATCGTGCCTTTTGAAACGACGGTCCCTGACCCGCCAAGGTCGCATCGGGAATGAAAGGCCCATCCATCGGCTGTGGGGCTTACGGCCTGCTCGGCGCAGGTGGTCTTGCCGGTTTGTGTGCCCCAGATCGTCAGTTTTGCCTCGGCGGTCTCGTCCAGACACAGGTGACTGACCTGGGTCGTTCCTGATCCAACCACGGTCTGCTCCCAGAGGCCCGGGCGTCGTTTGGGCGGGGTTGGTGCAGGTGAAACATTCCGTGCCTGCGAGGTGTTATGAACTGCCGCATTATCTGTCGTCTTGGGCTTGCTGCACCCCGCCAGGGCGAGGCTTGCGGCCCCCGTCATGAGTACCAAACGCCACATCAGGGTCGATCTCCCAAGGAGTAGTCGGCAGATACCAGGGTATAATCTGCTTCAGATGAATCGGGTTTCACCCAGAATAATTTGAATTTAATACCCTTTCTGCGCCGGAATTTTTGGCTATTTCGGCGGAAAATGCTCTGGCTCGAAAGCCCGGACGGCGTAATATACCTATATGACCAGTTCCCTCCGCGACACCGGCAACCGCTTTGAAATGGACGAGCAGGGCCAGACCTGCTGGGCAGATTATCGGCGCAAGGATCACACATTAGTCATCGATCATGTGGAAAGTCCGGTGGCCTTGCGCGGCACAGGCGCGTCCGGTCGTCTGATGGCGGCGCTGGCGGTATATGCCCGCGATCAGAACCTGAAAATCACGCCAATCTGCACTTATGCCGCCGCATGGTTGCAGCGGAGCGACGAATTCAGGGACCTGATAATTTAGATTTTCTCTGGAATATCAATCCAGTGCTGAAATTTCATCACGGCTGGGACCGTAGCAATCCCTAAAGGCTTTCATGTCCGTCAATGCGCCTATCGATCGTACCACGCTCCTGACTCTGCTGGATCAGGTGCGGGATCCTAAGTCCGGTCAGGGCCTGACTACAGCGGGACTGGTGCGTGGTGTCATTCTGGCACCGGGGCGGGTGGGCTTCATGCTTGAGGTCGCCCGTCAGGATGTCGCCCTCTATCAGTCCGTTCGCGATGAAGCTGAGGCTCTAATTTCCAGCTTGCCCGGGGTCGAGAAGGCCCAGGTGGTGCTGACCGCGCAATCGGGGGGGTCTCTGCCCAGCCGGAGCCGCCGACGGCACCTGGGGTTACCCAGGTCCGCAAAGGTGCCCGAATGAACCCTGATCCTCAAGCCCAGCTTACGCCGCCTGCGACGGCCGAACGCCCCTCCTATGTGAAGCGCGTCATCGCGGTGGCCAGCGGCAAGGGCGGGGTGGGCAAGTCGACCATTTCGGTGAATCTGGCTGCGGCTTTTGCCGCTCAGGGCCTGCGTGTAGGCATATTGGACGCTGATGTTTACGGCCCCTCCGCCCCCCGAATGCTGGGGGCAGACGGTGACCCTGCCTTTGTGGATGGCAAACTCCAGCCCTTGTCAGCCTGGGGTATGAAGGTGATGTCCATCGGCTTTCTGGTGGATGAAGCCGCCCCCATGATCTGGCGGGGGCCCATGGCCTCGTCCGCGGTGCGACAAATGATCAATGATGTGGCCTGGGGAACGGCGGCTGAGCCCCTTGATGTCCTGATGGTCGATCTGCCTCCAGGAACCGGGGACATACAATTGACCCTGGTTCAAAAACTGAAGGTCGACGGGGTGATCATCGTTTCGACACCTCAGGAAATCGCCCTGATAGATGCTCGCCGGGCGGCGGCCATGTTCCGTAAGACCTCGACCCCCATCCTCGGGGTGGTGGAGAACATGGCCTATTACCCCGACCCGACGACCGGGGACCGGGTCCACATTTTCGGTGAAGGTGGTGCCAAGACGGAGGCTGTCCGGCTGGGGGTTCCCTTGCTTGCCGAAATTCCTTTGGATATGGCCTTGCGTCAGGCCTGCGATGACGGCAGGCCGGTGGCGGCGGTTACGCCCGACAGCCTCTCGGCCAAGGCCTTTGTCGCCATGGCTGGGGTTCTGGTTTAGCCCTCCGCCGCCTCGCGGGCGTCCAAAGCGGCGCGGATTTCGGAATGCCTTGCCTCATCAAGCTGGTAGCCGAAGAACAAGGCTGCACCAACCAAAACGAAAATCACCGGCGCAAACAGGTAGCAGAGCTGCAAACCCTGCAGAGCAAAAGCATCATTCACAGGCTTTTTGGGGTCGAATTTGAAGATGTATTGCAGGATCGGGAAGACCATCAGCACATTGATCGACGCGCCAAGCTTTTGGGTAGTGGTGACCATGGCATAGAGCACGCCTGCCCGTTCCTGACCCTGTTCCAGCTGCATTTCATCGGCATAGTCGGCCACCATGGAGCGGATCAGCAGGATAAAGGCGCTGACGCAGAATCCCACAAAAAGCATTCCGATGGCCGTGGGCCAGAACAGCTCCCGGGGGGTTGCCATCAAAGAGGTCTGCGAAATCGCATAGGCTACCGACGCCACCTGAATGGCCCTGTGCTTACTGATCCGTCTGGCGATCAGCGGCCAGGCAAAACCGCCCATCAGAGCCGCGCCGATATAGAAAATCAGCAGAAAGCCGATTTCCGCCCGGTCAAACCCCTTAATCTGGCCGAAGAAGAAGGCGTATAGCGGGCCTGTCACCCCCGGACCCAAGGTGTAGGCGAAGTCAGCCAGGATGAGTTTGGCCATGGTCGGCCGCCGCATCATGGCCACATAGTCCATAAACCCGAACTTCTGTTCAGACTTCACGGGTTTGGGTCGTTCCGGGGTGAACAACAGCATCAGGGTTGCGCCAATCGGCAGGCCCCAAAAAATTATCAGGCTGATGGCGTGAAAACTCTTGGGATCCCCAAGGGTCAGTTTGTGTCCGGTCAAAAGGGGCAGGAGCAAAAGTCCCACAGACCCGACTGGTGCCAAGGCCGTCATCCACCCATAAATGCGCGACCGTTCATGATAATTGCTCGCCAGGGCCGCGCCCCAGGACGCATGTCCAAGTTGCAGGATCGACAGGCCGATCCACATGATCAGATACCACAGGCCCAGATAGCTGGTTCCAGCCCCGTGTGGCGGATTAAGCAGCATATAGGCCCCGCCCATGGTGATCGGCACACCGAGGACATACCAGGGGCGAAACCGGCCCCACTTGGTGTGGGTGCGGTCCATGACCCATCCCAGGAGCGGATCAAAGGTCAGGTCAATCAGTCGAACGACGGTGGTAGTCAGGCCAAAGGCAGTCAGGCCGATCCCGACAAAGCCGGTATAGAATGGTGGCAGGTATGTACCCGAAGCCAGGACTAAGGCCGCCACCGGGATGCCGGCGCAGGCAAAAGCGAAAAGCGCGAGAGAAGACAGACGTTTCGACGCCGCAGTCGCAGATGAGATCAAGGGTCGTTTCCTCAAAATTTTTAGAGGCCCTCTGACGGAGCCGTAATCCGACTAAAAGACCTTGGGTTCGGAAGCGGCGCAAGACCTTTTTGGCAGACTCATTTTTGATTGAGCCCCATCGCATTTGGGATTACGGACGTTTTGCGGGATTAAGCGGTGTCCCGACTTGGCGAACAGCCCAACAACCGCGCAACTCCGTTTGGAGCGCGCACCATGGGCCCTTTCGATCTTCAATTGAATCGCAGACGGGTTTTGGCCGGTTTTGCC
>NMUI01000065.1 GCA_002221445.1 Phenylobacterium zucineum
CAAGGAACGTGCTGAAGAACGCGCCCAGAAGGAAGCCGATGCCGCCGCCGCCGCGGCTGAAGCCGCCGCAGCCCCAGCCCCTGAGCCCACTCCGGAGCCGGTGGCCGCGCCTGCGGAACCGACGGCGGAAGCTGCCGCCGAGTCTGAAGCCTAGGACCTGGATCGGGAGGTGGTTGACTCATGGCTGACCGCCTCCTTCTTGTAGCCCGCATCGCCGGTGCCTTTGGCATCAAGGGTGAGATCCGCATCACGACCTTTACTGAGGACCCCACGGCTATTGGCCGTTATCGGGACCTCCTGCGGGATGACGGCTCCAGCGGCCTTGCTCTGACCAGCCTTCGCCCGGTCAAGGGTGCCGTTATCGCCCGGGCCAAAGGCATAGACACCCGAGACCAAGCAGAGGCCTTGCGCGGCCTGACGCTCTATGTCCGCCGGGACGACCTGCCTGATCCTGAGGAAGACGAGTTCTATCTGGCCGATCTCGTGGGCCTGAAGGTTGAGACCCCCACGGGGGAAGTCTTGGGCCAGGTCAAGGCCGTCCAGAACTTTGGGGCGGGTGACCTTATAGAGGTCCAGCCGGCAAAGGGTGCGGCTTGGTGGCTTCCCTTCACCCGCGAGGCCGTGCCCGAGGTTCACCTCGCCGAGGGGCGGCTTATTGCCGTCAAACCCGACGAAACCGAATAGGATCAGGCGGGTTTCCGCATCCGGATCAGACCTTCCTGCGCCACACTGGCCACCAGATCCCCCGACTGGGTATAGACCGAACCGCGAATGAAACCCCGACCGCCGGAGGCACTGGGGCTGTCATGGGTATAGAGGTGCCAATCATTGAAATTGATCGGCTTGTGGAACCACATGGCGTGGTCGAGGCTGGCCGACTGAAAGCCCTTGGTCTGCCAATGAACCCGGTGAGGTCGCATGGCGGTGGCCAGAAGGCCCATATCCGACGCATAGGCCAGCAGGACCTGGTGCATATGCTGGTCCGGGCCGACCGGAGCCTTGGCCCGCATCCAGGTCTGGCTCTCCGGCTTCCGGACCTCCGGCGGCTTGCCGTCGAAGAAGAAAGAGCCGTCCACAGGGCGCATGTCAATCGGGCGCGGGCGGGTCGCCCACTTCCGGGCCTCCTCCGGCATCTTCGCCATCGCCGCCTTCATGGCCTCGACCTCGTCTTGCAAATCCTCAGGCCCAGGGCCCGCGGGCATGTCAGCCTGATGCTCAAAGCCGTCTTCTGCCACCTGAAAAGAGGCGGCAAGGTTGAAGATCTGTTGGCCGTGCTGAATGGCCACCACCCGGCGGGTGGTGAAGGAGCCACCGTCCCGTGACCGATCAACTTCAAAAATAATCGGAACCCGAGGATCACCCGGTCGAATGAAATAACAGTGCAGAGAATGGCAGATCCGGTCTTCCACGGTTTCATAAGCCGCCAGCAGAGACTGGCCGATTACCTGACCACCGAAAATCCGGCCGGGGCCGTCATCGGGGGACACACCTCGGAAAAGGTTCACTTCCAGACGCTCAAGCGCCAAGGTCTCGGTGAGGTCTTCAGGGGTGTCCATGGACGATCTCAATCGATGCTGCACTGCCGAACAGGTGGAATTAGGCGTAAGTTCCGACACCCGCAAGGCGGTCTGGACCACAACAAGGCTTCTATTGTCTGCAGTCTTGGGTCATTAGCCGCACGCCATGTCCTTTGACGCCACAGTCCTGACCATGTTTCCCGAGGCCTTTCCGGGCCCCCTGGGGGTATCCCTGATCGGAACCGCCTGGAAGGAAGCCGGGCTTTGGAGTCTGGAAACACTGGACATTCGACGGTTTTCCACGGATAAGCGCGGCTTCCTCGACGACACCCCTGCGGGTGGCGGTCCGGGACAGGTCATGCGGGCGGATGTCATTGCAGCGGCCCTAGACAGCGTTGAGCTTCGGGGGCGGCCGCTTTTGTATATGAGCGCCCGGGGTCGGCCCCTGACCCAGGCCCGGGTAAAGACATGGTCCGAAGGGCCGGGACTGATCGTCCTGGCCGGTCGGTTCGAGGGGGTGGACCAGCGGGTGCTTGACGCTCGGGGGTTCGAAGAGATCTCCGTCGGAGACGCCGTTCTCGCCGGTGGCGAGGCTGCGGCCCTGGTGGTGATTGAAGCGTGTGTAAGGCTGGTGCCCGGTGTTCTCGGTGCGGCGCAAAGCCTCAGTGAAGAAAGTTTCGAGGACGGGCTTTTAGAGCATCCGCACTATACGCGACCGCGGACCTTTGAAGGCTTGGAAATCCCCGATGTGCTGTTGAGCGGTCATCACGCCCAGGTGGGTCAATGGCGGCAGGCGCAAAGGGAACAGACCACGCGGGAGCGGCGACCGGACTTGTGGGCGCAGCATCTCGCCAATCAACAGGCAAAGGGCGATTAAGCCCGGAAGACAAGGAATAAAACCATGAACCTGATCCAGACCCTGGAAAAGGAAGAAGCCGACCGTCTAGGTGCTGCACGGTCAACGCCGGAATTTCAGCCGGGCGACACGGTCCGCGTGAATGTGAAAATCAAGGAAGGCGAGCGCGAGCGGGTTCAGGCCTACGAAGGTGTCTGCATCGCCCGTCAAGGCGCAGGCATCAATGAGAGCTTCACCGTCCGTAAGATTTCCTTCGGCGAAGGTGTGGAACGGGTTTTCCCGATCTTCTCGCCGATGATCGACTCCATCGAAGTTAAGCGTCGCGGCGTTGTCCGGCGCGCCAAGCTCTATTACCTGCGCGATCGTCGCGGAAAGTCGGCTCGGATCGCCGAGCGCCAGACCAATCAGGCACCCAAGGAAGCCATCTAAGGCTAAGGCTGACGATCGGATCAAACCGATGCAAAAACGACGACCCGGGTCTGAGGGGTCGTCGTTTCTGATCGGCAGGCCGCCCAATACGACCATCACGCGTCAGGAGGCTCTGTGAGCTCAGTCGCCCGGAACCCTGAAACCGACCTGCCCATTCTGCTCACCGGCGGAACAGGCCAGGTCGGGGCGGCCTTGCGTCGGTTGTCCTGCCCCGGCTTTGAGGTTTATGCCCCGGAGCGCGAGACTCTGGACCTCCGAGATTACGAAAACATTGCAACCATGGTCGCCAGCCGCCCATGGCGGGCGGTGATCAACTCCGGGGCCTATACGGCCGTTGACCGGGCAGAAACGGAAACCGAGCTGGCCTGGACCCTAAATGCCGGGGCTCCGGCCGCCCTCGCCGAGGCCACAGCCCGGGCGGATATTCCGCTCATTCATCTTTCAACAGACTTCGTCTTCCCTGGAACCAAATCCCAGCCCTACCTCGAAACCGATCCCGTCGGCCCGGTGGGTGTCTATGGGGCGTCCAAGGCGGCCGGGGAAATGGCGGTACAGGCTAAGAACCCCAAGCACCTGATCCTTAGGACCGCCTGGGTGGTCAGTCCTGACGGGAGCAATTTCATCAAGACCATGCTGCGTTTGGCTGATACCCGAGATGAGGTTGCGGTGGTCAATGATCAGATCGGTTGCCCGACCAGCGCCGATGACCTGGCTGCGGCTGTAAGACTCATCCTGGCGCGGCTGGAGGGCGAGCAACCGGCGTTCGGTATTTGTCACCTCGTCAATTCGGGTGAAGCCTCCTGGCATGACTTGGCAAGGGCGGTCTTTGATCAGGCGGGGGCTGCGGGTCGAAAAGTCCCGCGTCTTACGGCCATTCCCACCAGCCAATACCCCACGCCGGCTAGGCGTCCGGCCAATTCCCGACTGGACACCGCCAAGCTGACCCGCGAATTTGGCCTCCGGCTCCGGCCCTGGCAGGAGGCTGTCAGGGATGTGGTGACAACCCTCTTGGCCCAGCCCACAAGATAGGAACCCCGATGAAGGGCATTATTCTTGCCGGAGGATCTGGCACACGGCTGCATCCGGCCACCCTGGCGGTGAATAAGCAGCTGTTGCCGATCTATGACAAGCCGATGATCTATTATCCGATGTCCGTGCTGATGCTGGCCGGAATCCGGGACATTCTGCTGATTTCATCGCCTGAGTATATCGATAGTTATCGGCGGTTGTTCGGTACGGGCGAGGCGCTGGGCCTCAAGATTCAGTACAAGATCCAGCCAAGCCCGGACGGACTGGCTCAGGCCTTCGTACTGGGGGAAGAGTTCATCGCCGGGGATCGGGTTGCCCTGGTCCTGGGCGACAACATCTTTTTCGGGGCAGGAATGTCCGCCCTTCTGGCCCGCGCTGCCAACCGAGAACAAGGTGCAACCGTCTTTGCCTATCAAGTTGATACGCCGGAAGCCTATGGTGTGGTCGAGCTGGACAATGCCGGGCGGGCGATCAGCCTAGAAGAAAAGCCCAAGGCCCCGAAATCCCGGCAGGCGGTTACCGGCCTCTATTTTTATGACAACCGGGTCGTCGATCTGGCCAAACAGGTGAAGCCTTCTGCCCGGGGTGAATACGAAATCACCGACCTCAACCGTGCCTATATGGATAGGGGTGAGCTCTATGTGGAACAGCTCTCCCGGGGTTATGCTTGGCTCGATACCGGAACCCATGAGAGCCTGATCGAAGCCTCAGAATTTGTCCGCGCGGTACAAAAGCGCCAGGGCGTCCAGGTTGCCTGCTTAGAGGAAATCGCCTTTCATAACGGCTTCATCTCCCGCGACCAGCTCAAGGCCCAAGGCGAATTGTTCGGCAAGACGGCCTATGGGCGCTATTTGCTGGATGTTGTGGCCCAGGCGGGGGGTTAGGCCCCTGTCTCTTCCGCCAGGAAAGCTCTCAGGCTCTCGGCCAAGTGATCGAACATCAGCCGCATACGCCGTGAACCCTTGAGGTTTTCGTGCATGGCGACCCAGACCTCTAATTCGAAATGAAAGGCATCGGGCAGGATGGGGACCAGTCCCCAGCGCCGGGCCAGGGTGTTCTGCACCGCGCCTATACCAAGACCGGCACGAACCGAGGCCACCTGGGCCACATTGCTGTCGGTGCGCACCTGGAAGGTGTTGCGGTTAATATCCATGCCACCGAAATCCACATGGCGCAGGGCCTCCAGGTCAATGCGTTCGCGGTCATAGCCGATCAAGGTATGGCCCTGACGCAGATCAGCAAAACCGGCAGGGACCCCATGACGGGCCACATAGCTTTCCGACGCATAGAATCCGAGCCGGATGGCCCCGATCTTGCGCGCCACCAGGGCACCTTGGCTGGGACGAACCGTGCGGACAGCGATGTCAGCATCCCGCCGGGAGAGATCCTCGGTCTTGTCCGAGAGCACCATTTCAATGACGATGTCCGGATGCTTTTCATGGAAGCCGGAGAGGATCGGAGGTAGGACCTCAACGCCCATAAACTCGCTCACCGCCACCCGAACCACACCTTGTTCACCGTCAGCGGCACCCGAGGCATCCCGCAGTGCCGCTCCTGCCGCCGCGGCCATTTCATCCAGATGGGGCCGTAAGGTTTCAGCCAGATCGGTGGGGGTCAGCCCGGGGGCTCCGTAGAAAGAGTGGGGCCCGCGCAAGACGGTGTTCAAGAGTTTCGATATGTCGA
>NMUI01000066.1 GCA_002221445.1 Phenylobacterium zucineum
CCGGAATTCCTGCGCGAAGGCGCAGCCATTGAGGACTTTAAGCGACCAGATCGGGTGGTGGTCGGCCTCGATGATGAGCGGGCCCGGGCCGTGATGGCCGAGCTCTATCGCCCTCTTTATCTGAACGAGACACCCATCGTCTTTACCTCTCGGCGCACATCGGAACTGACCAAGTACGCCGCCAATGCCTTCCTGGCCCTGAAGATCACCTTCATCAATGAAATGGCCGATCTCTGCGAGGCGGTGGGGGCCGACGTGCAACAGGTGGCCCGCGGCGTCGGGCTCGACAAACGGATCGGCGGCAAGTTTCTAAATGCCGGTCCCGGTTACGGTGGCTCGTGTTTTCCAAAGGACACACTGGCCCTGGTGCGCACGGCTCGGGATGCCGGCAGCCCGACACGTCTGATCGAAACCACAGTGGACATCAATAATGCGCGCAAAAAGGCCATGGCGGCCAAGGTTGCGGGCGCAACCGACGGGAACCTGTCGGGTAAGGTGGTGGGCGTATTGGGCCTGACCTTCAAGCCAAATACCGACGACCTGCGCGACGCCCCGGCCCTGGACATTATTCCGGCCCTTCAGGCGGCGGGGGCCGTAGTTCAGGCCTATGATCCGGAGGGCATGGAAGACGCCAAACATATACTGGCGGACATCGACTTCAAAACCGATGCCTATGCGGTAGCAAAAGGGGCGGATGTTCTGGTGATCATTACCGAATGGGATCAGTTCCGGGCCCTGGATCTAAATCGGGTCAAGACCCTGATGCGCACTGCGACCCTCGTGGACCTGCGTAACATCTACAATCCGGCTGACGTCCGCAGCCGGGGTTTCAAATACGCATCAATTGGGCGGTATTAACCGGCGGCGAAAAGCTGCATTATAACATTTCCTACCCATAGAGCCCCGGCCCAGAATGCTGTCGCCATCAGGGCAACAAAGGCGAGGCAGGCGATGGAACTTGCGCCCTTGCGCTGCACACCGCGCAGATTGACCATGTCGTGGGTCATTGAAACCTCCCGAATTTTTATCATTTCACCCCGGTCGAGCGGCGTGATTTCGAGAGGCTGACACGATTATTACAGTTTGGAAAGGTATCTTGTGGCGCGAATGTGAAATCCAAATGGTCCAAAAGGCTCTATAGCTTCCTTGTGGTGTCAAATTATCTTCGGAAACACAGGCAGGTGGTCATGGAAACCGTCAACTATGACGCGATTGTAATTGGTTCAGGAATTGGCGGCCTGACCGCTGCCGGTCTGTTGGCAGGTGCGGCGAACAAGCGGGTTCTGGTCCTGGAAAAGCATACCGAACCGGGCGGGCTGACCCATGTCTTCCGGCGGGATGGGGCGTCCTGGGATGTGGGCGTACACTATATCGGCGAGGTTGAGCCGGGTTCTCAGGCCCGTGCGTTTTTGACTTCCTCTCAGGTGGCGATCTTCGGTGGAATCGGATGCCCGATGACTTCGACCGCTTCGTCTATCCCGGACTTGATTTCGCAGTTCCCGCCGACCCAGCGAAATATGAAGCGCGGCTGATCGAAGCCTTTCCCGATGAGGCCCAGGCTATTGGCCGATACTTCCGAGATATTCGCCAGTCCATGCGGTGGATGGTGCTGGGCTTCATGCAGGGCATGGTTCCAGGTCCGGTCGTGCCCCTCTTGCGCCTGATCCGGAAGCTGATGACCTCGGACTCCGTACGAAGCACAAAAGCCTATTTGGACAAGCATTTCCGATCCCCGCAACTGCGGGCGCTTTTGGTAAGTCATTGGGGGGATTATGGCCTTCCTCCGGGGCGCAGCGCCTTTGCCATCCACGCCATGATTACCCATCATTATTTTAAGGGGGCATGGTTTCCTGAGGGTGGGGCCGGTCGGATTGGCCGAACCTTCGAGACCGGGATTGAACGCTGCGGGGGGTCCGTTCGCGTCGCTCAAGAGGCGGTGGAAATCCTCACCGAAGGCGGTCGCGCCGTGGGTGTCCGCGTCATCGACCACCGGGGACCCGTGGCCGTCGAACGCTTCTATAAAGCCCCAATCATCATCTCTAACGCCGGGGCAGAGACGACCTTCAACACCCTGCTGCCGGTAACGGGTCAGATCGGCGCGGCAACTGCGGCGGTTCGCGCGGAAATAGATCGGCTGGGGTCTGGAATATCCGCCGTCACCCTTTACCTGCGACTGAAGGCCGACCCCCGATCCTTGGGCGTTAAGGGCGAGAATTACTGGATCAGCACCGACCTCGATCCTGACGACATTGAGGGCCAGACAACCGACCTGTTGGCGGGCAAGCCCCGCAATGCCTTTGTCTCCTTCCCGTCGATCAAATCCGGGGATGATCGATTTCATACGGCGGAAATCCTCACCCCCCTCGATCCGACCGTCCTGGACGGCTGGCGCGACCGGACCAAGGGGGCCAGGGGCGAAGACTATTCTGCGCTGAAGGCCCGCATGGGCGAAGGCATGTTGCGCCTGGCCGAAACCGTCATTCCAGGCCTGAGCGATCTGGTGGTCTATTCCGAACTCTCCACCCCCTTAAGCGTTGTGCATTACACCTCCCATCCCAGAGGCGCGTTCTACGGACTGCCCGGCACGCCGGAGCGATACCGCTCGACCTTGTTCGGACCGCGCACCCCGATCCCTGGTCTGTTTCTCTCCGGGCAGGACGCCGGCTGTCTCGGCATTGTTGGGGCCATGATGGGCGGCGTCGGAGCCGCCTGTCAGGCCCTGGGTGCCCGGGGCTTTCCCATGATTCAGGCGGCCTTGAAACAATCGGTCTTGAGACGGGCGCGCCCTTCAGTCGGCTTTTCAAAAGAGCTTCCACCCGAAAAGCGTTGGGCGGAGATTTTCGCCAAGAAACGCCTCACCCCCGATATTTGGGAGGTCACCTTTAGGGTCGAGGGTGATCCTATCGCCTTCGCCCCGGGCCAGTTCGCAAGGCTGCATGTGGGCCAAGGTGAATGGCGAGACTATTCTATCGCCGGGATGGAGGGCGATGGCGTCCGCTTTCTAATCAGCACCCGCACAGGCGGTTATGGGTCACAATTTATTGAAGCCGCCCCCTTAGGCACTCGGACCGAAATCGAATTGCCATTGGGCAATTATGCCCTGGTGGACACCCCCCATCAAAAATCTTCATCGCCACTGGAACGGGCCTATCCCCCTTCCTTCCAATGTTTCAGCAGCTTAAGCACGCAGGTCAGCTGGATCAGGCGCATCTGCTGTTCGGTTGCAGAACCAGCGCTGAGGACATCACCGCGAATTTGCAGGACCTGCCGCCTCACCAGATTCGTTGCTACAGCCAGGACACGGCACCTCCAGGTGGGCGGCACGGTCGGGTTACCGAGGGGCTCGTCGATCTCAACAAAGATCCCCTGACCACCGACTTTTATATCTGCGGGTCATCGGCCATGGTCGCCGACTGCAAGGCCTTGCTTGAGCAAGGTGGTGCTCGGAATATCTTCATCGAGTCCTATTGAGGGGTGTCGGCAGGTGGGCGCTCAGGGTTGTCGGTGACTGCTGACGACGCCAACCGCCATGAACGGTCAGGCCGCCGCCTTCTTCACGGCACTTGAAATCTCTTTGACCACGGACGAGACCAGCTTTTCATCGTCCGCCTCGACCATGACACGGATTAAGGGTTCAGTGCCCGAGGCGCGGACCACCAATCGTCCCGTGGTTCCGAGTTTTTCCTGGGCCGCAGCAATGACCGCCTTCACCGCGTCGGTCTCAAGCGGCTTGCCGGACGCAAAGCGGACATTTTCCATTTTTGCGGCACGGGGTCGAATTGACGGGCCAGGGCGCTCATAGCCTTATCGCCTTCCTTCAGAACCGTCAGCACCTGCAAGGCTGCCAGCAGGCCATCGCCCGTGGTGGAAAAGTCCGACAGGATGATGTGGCCCGACTGTTCGCCCCCAAGGTTAAATCCGCCTTCTCGCATCCGCTTCATCACGGAACGATCACCCACCGCGGTCCGCTCCAGGGTCAGACCCCGGGCGATCATGAACCGCTCCAACCCGAGATTGGAATAGACCGTGGCCACAATGCCCCCGCCATGCAAACGCTCCCGAGCGGCCCAATGACCGGCGATCAGGGCCATGATCTGATCGCCATCGACCATCTGGCCGCGCTCGTCGCAGATCACCACTCGATCAGCATCGCCATCCAGAGCTATGCCGACGTCGGCGCGATACTCTCTCACCGCCCGAATCATGGCCTCAGGATGGGTTGATCCGCACTCTTCATTGATGTTCATGCCGTTAGGGGCCACGCCGATAGGGACCACCTCCGCCCCCAATTCATAGAGAACGGTCGGTGCCACCTTATAGGCCGCACCATTGGCACAATCGATCACCACCCGTAGGCCCGACAGGTTCAGTCGACGGGGGAAGGTGGCCTTAGCGATTTCCACATAGCGAGCTTGGCTGTCATCCACCCGCGACACCCGACCCAGGGCCGTCGGCTTGGCCAGACCCTCCTGAAGGCTCTGGTCCATCAGGGCTTCGATCTCTAGCTCCCGCTCATCGGACAGCTTATAGCCGCTGGGTCCGAACAGCTTGATGCCGTTATCGGTAAAGGCATTGTGCGAGGCCGAAATCATCACGCCCAGGTCTGCCCGCAGGGATCGGGTCATCATAGCCACTCCCGGAGTCGGCATGGGCCCGAGCAAGCGGACATCCATGCCCACACTGGCAAACCCCGCCACCAGGGCCGGCTCGACCATATAGCCTGACAGCCGGGTATCCTTGCCGATCACCACCATGTGCCGGCGATCATCCTGGGACATGAAAAGTTTGCCCGCTGCCAGACCGACTCTCAGGGCGACTTCGGCGGTCATGGGATGGGTATTGGCCTGACCGCGAATGCCGTCCGTGCCGAAATAAGCTCGATTGCTCATAGGACTTTAGATCACTCCGCCATAATGCCGCCACGGGTCGAAACGATCCGAAACGCAGATTTAATCGACGCAGCGTTTGCCGATGCTAAACGCAGCGCAGCGTCTCATCATAGACCGGCTTCAAGTTTCGGCAAAAGGACTGCGGAATATGTGCGGTATTATCGGTATTGTCGGGACATCTCCCGTCCAGGATCGGCTGATTGAGAGTCTCAAGCGACTGGAATATCGCGGCTATGATTCCGCAGGCATTGCCGGGATAACGGATGGTGGAGTCCAACGCCGCCGGGCCAAGGGAAAAATCGCCGCCCTTCAGGCCGTTCTGGCGGGCTCCCCCTCACCGCCACAGTTGGGATCGGCCATACCCGTTGGGCCACCCACGGCGCACCGAACCAAGCCAATGCCCACCCACAATCGGCCGGTGAGGTCACCCTGGTCCACAATGGCATTATCGAAAATTTCGCCGAGCTGAAGCGTCATCTGCAATCCGAAAGCCGGGCTTTTGAGAGCGACACCGATACCGAGGTTATCGCCCAGCTGCTCGATGCAGACCTAAAGGCGGGTTTAGAGCCTCTGGCAGCGTTCAAGGCCACCCTGGACCGGCTGACCGGGGCCTTTGCCATCGCCGTTCTGATTGAAGGACAGACCAACATGATCCTCGGGGCCCGTCGGGGCAGCCCCTGGTGGTCGGCTATGGGCAGGGTGAAATGTTCTTGGGCTCCGACGCCCTGGCTGTCGGACCCTTCACCAATCGGATCGCCTATCTGGATGAGGGGGATTACGTCGCCATCGACCATGGTTCGGCGCGGATTTTCGACCGGGATGGCAAGCCCGTAGACCGTCCCTTGAAGATGGTTTCGGCTTCGGCGGCTCTGGTTGAAAAGGGCAATTACCGGCACTTCATGGAGAAGGAAATCCATGACCAGCCCGACGCCTGTCAGCATACCCTGTCAGCCTATCTCGACCCGGTCAGCGGCAAGGCGACGGCCCCGGCAGGTGTCGATTTCAGCAAGGTCACTCGCATTCAAATCATCGCCTGTGGCACGGCCTATTATGCGGGGTTGATCAGCCGCTATCTGTTTGAATCCCTGGCCCGCCTGCCGGTGGACATAGATGTGGCCTCAGAATTCCGTTATCGCGAGCCGCCGGTAATCCCGGGAACCCTAGCCATTGTCATATCCCAATCAGGGGAGACCGCCGACACCCTGGCTGGCCTGCGCTGGTGCAAGGCCCAGGGCCTGACCACCGCCGCCGTAGTCAATGTCCACGAAAGCACCATGGCACGGGAGGCCGACCTAGTGTTTCCCACCCACGCCGGGCCTGAAATCGGCGTTGCCTCCACCAAGGCCTTTACCAGCCAGGTGGCCGCCTTGTCCGCCTTGGCACTCGCCGCAGCGTCCGCCCGAGGCCATATCGACGCTGCCGAGGAAGCCCGCCTGACCGCTGTACTCCTTGAATCCCCCCGGCTCATCGCCCAGTCTATTCAGGTCGAAGACGCCATCAAGGCCCTGGCATCAGACTTAGCCAAGGCTCGTGACGTTCTTTATTTCGGTCGAGGGGCCATGTCGGCCCTGGCTTTGGAAGGTGCGCTTAAACTCAAAGAAATCAGCTATATCCATGCTGAAGGCTATGCCGCTGGCGAGCTGAAGCACGGCCCCATAGCCCTGATTGACGAAGCCACCCCGGTCATTGTCATCGCCCCATCCGACCATCTGTTCGAAAAGACCATGTCGAATATGAGCGAGGTCATGGCCAGGGGCGGTCCGATCATCCTGTTCACGGACGAAGATGGTGCCCGTCACGCCCGCCCTGGAATCAAGCTGATCATTGTCCCCAAAAGCGATGATCTGGTCTCACCCCTGGCTTTTTCGGCCCCGATCCAGCTACTGGCCTATTATGTGGCCGTGCAAAAGGGGGCCGATGTGGACCAGCCCCGGAATCTCGCCAAATCGGTCACGGTTGAATAGGACCGGCTGACAAGTCTGATGGATTTCAACGCAAGCCTCCTTTAGGGGAAGCGGGCATCCGGAGACTCGGGAATGATCAAACGTGTCCGTAAAGCCGTGGTGCCGGTGGCCGGCCTGGGAACCCGGGTTCTGCCCGGCAGCAAGACAACGCCTAAAGAGCTACTGAATGTCGTGGACAGACCGATCCTGTCCTATGTGGTAGAGGAAGCCCGGGCCGCGGGGATCGAACACTTCGTCTTCGTCACAGGTCGCGGCAAGGGGGCCATCGAAGATTATTTCGACCACCATATCGAACTTGAGGCCCAGCTGGCGTCCAAGGGCAAGACCGACATATTAGCCGATGTCACCCGCGACCTGCCTAAGCCCGGCGAGATGAGCTTTGTGCGCCAGATGGCCCCTCTGGGTCTTGGACACGCCGTCTGGTGCGCTCGGGATATTATCGGCGATGATCCTTTTGCGGTCATCCTGCCCGACATGCTGATGATGGCCAAGGCCTCGGCCCTCTCCCAGGTGGTTGAAGCCTATGACAAGGTCGGCGGTAATGTCATTGCGGTAGAGCCGGCGCCGGAAGGCGAAACCCATAAATACGGCATTGTCGCCCTCGACGGGCGCGAAGGTCGGCTGAACCGCATGACCGGCATGGTCGAAAAGCCACCTCTAGGGACTGAGCCCTCCAACCTATTGATCTCGGGCCGCTATGTCCTGCAGCCGGAAATCTTCGCCCTGCTGGCCCAGCAGGGTAAGGGCGCGGGTGGGGAGATCCAGCTCACCGACTCCATGGTCGAGTTGATGAAGACCCAGACCTTCCACGCCCTGGAATACGACGGTGTTACCTATGATTGCGGTGACAAGATCGGCCTGCTCCGGGCTAATATCGCCTTCGCCCTGGCTCGTCCGGACCTGGCCGACGCCGCCCGGGCTGCGATCCTGCAATTGCTTTAGGACACTGAGGCGTGCCACCGCGCCTATTCATCTTTGGCTATGGATTTTCCGCCAGGGCCCTGACCCGTCTATTACAGCCGCAGGGCTGGATCATTTCAGGGTCTTATCGGACAAGCGCCCAACCCCTGCGGGATGACGGCGTCATCCCCGTAGCGGTCGGGGATCAAGCGGCCCTCGATACCGCCCTGGCCGAGGCAACCGCCGTGCTCATCACAGCACCGCCCACGGCTGAAGGGTGCCCGGCCTTGCCCCTGATCGTGCCGAGCCTGAGGCGGACGTCCAGCGCTCCCCCCTGGCTGGGCTATTTGTCCACCACCGGGGTCTATGGAGATCGCGGCGGCGGTTGGGTGTTTGAAGATAGCCGCCTGGCGGCCCAATCAATGGAGGGAACACGACGGGTGGCCGCTGAACGGGACTGGCTTGAGATCGGTCGCCATATGGATCTAACGGTGACAGTCCATCGGCTGCCGGGAATTTATGGAAAGGGTCGGTCGACCCTGGATCGCCTGCGGGCGGGGAATGCCCGTCGCCTGATGGCACCGGGGCAGGTCTTCAGCCGTATTCATGTGGACGATCTGGCCCGCGGTCTTATGGCGTCCATGAGTAGACCCCGCGCCTGGGGTATCTATAACCTCTGCGATGATTGGCCTGCCCCAAATAGCGAGGTGGTCACCTATGCCGCTGACCTGCTCGGCATAAATCCGCCGCCGGAGGAGGTTCTCGACCTTACCGCCCTGCGCCCACAGGCCCGGCGCTTCTATGGCGAATCCAAGCGGGTTTCTAATGCGAGAGCCAAGGGTGAGCTGGGTTGGCGGCCAGTCTATCCAACCTATCGCGAAGGGCTGACAGCCATACTGGCAGCCGGAGGTTAGGACAGCGCCTCAACGGAGGCTATCAGCCGGGCGATGTCCTGAGGTCGAGATAGCCGGTGGTCTCCGTCGCGGATCAGAGTAAATACCGCATCCTCACTGACCACCGCTTCAGACAAGGCTAGGGCGTGTCGCCAGGGCACGTCGGGGTCCCGACCGCCCTGTAATATCCAGACGGGTTTATTGATCAGAATAGGGCCCGGCAGGACCGCCATCTTCTCCCCATCCTCAAGCAAGGCCTGAGTGATGGGATAGGGATCGCCATAGTCTGACGGACGCATCCAGACACCTGTGGCTTGAAGTTCAGCCTTATCGTCGTGCGTCATTTCCGGCCTGATAAGTTTGCCGGTGAAATCGGCTGCCGGTGCCACCAGCAGCAGGGCTTTAATACGCTCGGGTCGGGCCAGGGCCGCCAGACAGGACAGCCAGCCGCCCATCGAAGATCCTACCAGGATCACCTCACCTGAGGTCAGCTTATCTATCACGGCCAGAGCATCGTCGTACCAACGGGAAATTGTTCCTTGAGCAAAATCGCCGCCGGAGTCCCCGTGGCCGAAATAGTCAAAGCGGACATAAGCCCGACCGCAGTTTAACGCCCAGTCCGCCAGGGCCTGGGCCTTGGTTCCTGTCATATCGGAGCGAAAACCCCCAGCCAGACCACAGTCGGACCGCATCCGACCACCTTGCGCCAGGCCAGACGGGCCCCGTCTGGTCGATCAAGATAACCCAAAGATTCGCTCATACCGTGAAAATAGAACTTCAGCTCCCCAAAGGTCGAGATGGCCTTTACCGAATTCAGCGGTGCTTTATGCAGTCGCTGTGGACAGTCTCAGAAAACTCACCCTCCTTCAGGTCGTTCCGGAACTCGAAACCGGCGGTGCCGAGCAAACCACGATCGACGTGGCGCGCGCGGTGGTCCAGGCCGGAGGAACAGCCCTGGTGGCCAGTCGCGGCGGGCGGATGACGCAGCGACTGATTGCGGACGGGGCTCAGTTTTTCGAGATGCCGGTCCATACCAAGAACCCCATCACCCTTTTGCAGAACAGCACAGCCCTGGCGGCCCTGATCAGGGCACACAAGGTTGATCTGATCCATGCAAGGTCCCGGGCCCCTGCCTTTTCGGCGCTGTGGGCTGCACACCGGACCGGTATTCCCTTCGTGGCGACCTATCACGGCGTGTACAAGGCGCAGAACCCGGTCAAACGCTGGTACAATGCGGTTATGACCCACGGCGATCTGGTAATCGCCAATTCCGACTATACTCGGGCGCACCTTTTGGCAGAGCACAACATCTCCCAAGACAAGGTGGTTACCATACCGCGCGGGGTGGACCTCAGCCGATTTGATCCGGCAGTTGTGATACCTGAGCGGGTGCAGAAACTTCAGGCCGAGTGGGGGCTTCCCCCGGAAGATACCCGGACCCGGATCCTGCTGGGCGGTCGATTGACCCGGATCAAGGGCCACCTGACCATTATCCAGGCGGCGGCGCTTATGAAGGGCGCCGGCCGTCGGGATTTTGTGATTCTGTTCGCTGGGGATGATCAGGGACGTTCGGGCTATCGACAGGCGCTGGAGGCCGCCATAGTCAAGGCGGACCTGGTAGACGAGATACGACTGGTCGGCCACTGTATGGACATGCCGGCAGCTTTCCTGTTGGCCGATCTGGCCATATTACCCACAGCGGTCCCGGAATCTTTCGGACGGGCGGCGGTAGAACCTCAGGCCATGGGCCGACCCGTGATCGCCTCCGCCCATGGCGGGGTCACGGAAACGGTGCTGGAGGGCAAAACCGGCTGGCTGGTTCCGCCGGAAGATCCAAAGGCCTGGGCGACGGCCCTGTCTGCGGCCCTGGACATGGGGCCGACGGCGCTCAAGGCGATGGGGACGATGAGTGCGTCGCGGGTGCGGCAACTTTATTCAAACGACGCCATGTGCGCCGCAACCCTGGCGGCGTATGATCAAGTGCTCGCGGCTCGAAAGTCAGGATGATGGTATCTCGACCGGCCAATGACATCCGGCGTGTGCTGGTGATCAAGCTGTCTGCCCTGGGGGACTTTGTGCTGGCCCTTGCCGCCATGAGGCGCATTCGTGAAGCCCATCCCAGGGCCCACATCACCCTGCTGACAACGCCACCCTATGAAGCCCTGGCCAAGCTCAGCCCCTATTTCAACGCGGTTGAGACCAATGGAAAACCAGAGAGCTTCGGCGAATGGATCAACCTGCGGTCCCAGCTGAAGCAGGCGAATTATGATCGGGTCTATGACCTGCAGACCTCATCGGCCTCGGCCCGTATTTTCCATCTCATGGCCCCGTTTCCCCCCGCTTGGTCGGGCATTGTCTGGGGGTGCAGCCTGCCGCACCGCAATCGTAACCGAGACCATATGCACACCCTTGAGCGTCATGCCGATCAGCTCAAGGAGGCTGGCATTTGGCCCGACGCCCCCACCCTGCCGGGTGCCGCGCCGAGCCCGGACCTGAGCTGGGTCGCCGAACGGACCGGCCGAAATCGGGGATCTGACGGCGGTGCGGCACCCCGGCCCTATGTGATGCTGATCCCCGGTGGATCAGCCCACAGGCTAGACAAGCGTTGGCCAGTGACCAAATTTGGTGAGCTGGCTCGGGCCTTTTATGTTGGCGGATATGACGTCCTGATCATTGGCGGTCCCCAGGAAAGCGCGCTGGGGCGGGAAATTCAGCGGATGGAGGTCAAGGCCCGGGACCTGACCGGTCGCACCGATTTTGCCGGTATTGCCTCAATGGGCGCAAAAGCGGCCCTGATTGTCGGAAATGACACCGGCCCCCTGCATCTGCGGCCGCCACGGGCACCCCGACCATTGTCCTGTTCTCGCAGGCCTCCGACCCCCTGCTGTCAGCCCCAAGGGGGCATGTGGTGGTCCTGCAGTCATCATCCCTAGAGAATTTATCTGTGGCCGCCGTCGCACAGGCCGCGAATGCTTTGATCGCCGGTGCAGGGGCGACTTGATCCCGTGACAAGGTAGGATCATATACGGCCTGTAGAGGTGAGCGTCACGCGCCCGCCGACTCATGCCTGATTCAACAGCTCACGGAGCAAAAGCCTATTCGCCGCCCCATGCAGGCGCCACCCGTTAAAGACGGTCCGCGCATTAATGAAGACATCCGCGTCCCCAGAGTCCTGCTGATTGATCAGCACGGCGAAAAGCAGGGCGTTATGCCAACCTCCTCGGCCCTTGAAGCCGCCGTCGAGGCCGGTTTGGACCTTGTCGAGATCGTGCCCAACGCCGACCCGCCGGTCTGCAAGATTCTGGACTATGGAAAATTCAAATTCCAGGAACAGAAAAAGAAGAACGAAGCGCGCAAGCGGCAGAAGGTTATCGAGATCAAAGAGATCAAGCTGCGACCGAATATCGACACCCATGACTATGAGGTGAAGGCCCGGTCCATGCACCGCTTCTTCGATGAAGGCGACAAGGTGAAGGTCACCCTACGCTTCCGGGGCCGCGAACTGGCGCACCCGGAACTGGGGATGAAGCTGCTCCAGCAGGTCAAGGCCGACTTCGAGCCGGTAGCCAAGGTCGAATACGAGCCCAGGATGGAAGGGCGGCAAATGATCATGATCCTGGCACCGAAGTAACGCAAAAGGCTAACCAACCAAGACTTTCAAATTGGGCGGGTGGATTGATCCAATCGCCTCTTTTGCTTTGCCGAAAGCTACCCACATAGCTTTGGTTGACCAAAGTCAAATGCGCCCGCAAAAAGGGGCTGGCAGGTGTGTCAACCCAGTGACAAAATAGATTTCAGAAACGCAACAAAACTGTGTCAGCAGTTAGCGAAGGGAGTAAAGCTCACATGACGAAAATGAGATTTTATTGTGGCGTTTCCGCCGCGGCCATAGCCTTAGGGGCGCTAGCCTCTACATCGGCTTGGGCAGCTGATGAGCCAGCCAAGGCTACAACCGTCGATGAAGTGGTAGTCACCGGCTCTTTCATTGCCGGCACCCCTCAGGACGCAGCATTGCCGGTTAACGTCATCGGGGCGGATGAACTGGAAAAGCAAGGCTCCCCTTCAACGGTGGAACTCTTGAAGGCCCTTCCGGCCTCGTCAGGCGTACTGGGTGACACCAACCAGTTCGACCCGCGGGCTCAAGGGTCTGAGGGATCAGGTTCAGTGAATCTTCGCGGCCTTGGTGCCCAGAGAACGCTGGTCCTGATCAATGGGCACCGAATGGCCATCAATCCCTTTGGCCAAACCGGCGCAGGTATTGTCGACACCAACATCATCCCAACAGCCGCTATTGGACGGGTCGAAGTTCTTAAGGACGGCGCCGCCGCGACCTATGGCTCGGACGCCATTGCGGGCGTTGTGAACTTCATTACTCGCACCCACTTCAATGGTCTGGAATTGGCGGCGAGCTATCGCAACATCAATGGTTCAGACGGCAATTACACCGGCAGCGCGACCTGGGGCTGGGACGGCGATCGCGGCAATGTCTTACTGTCGGCTGGCTACCAGCATAACTCGAAGCTGCCGGTGACCGCACGCAATTGGGCCAACAAGTCCTATTTTGCCAACCCTGAGGGTGGCTGGTCAGCCGGTAATGGCGTCGCACCCTTTATTCCTGTGGCGAAGACCGCCGCAGGAACCTACGTTCCCGCCGCTGGGTTCGCCCTAGATACGGGCTGCACGCCCCTTGGCGGCGTTGCTCAACCAGGAAGCCTTCCAGCCTGTCTTCTGCACTACAATCTCTACGACAATCTCGTTGAGACTGAAAATCGCCTCCAATTCTACGGCGAAGCAAACGCAGAGCTGAGCGATAGCGCCAAGCTTCATTTTGAAGCTATGTATTCGCAAACTGATGTCCCTGAATGGCAGACATCACCTTCGTACCTTGCCCTGCAATCTCCGACGGCGACGACCAATCCGACGGTAGGATTGCTAACCTCTGCAGTGCTGGCGGGGTACTTTGTGCCCAATACCAATCCCGGGTACATCGCCTACCAGGCTGCAAACCCCGGTCAGATCCCCGCCTTCGCTGCAGGGGTGCACTTCCCCGGCGTTCGCTACCGTCCGTTTGGCGTCTCGGGCAATCCCTTGTTCGACAATGGCCCCTCGCGCGGACGTCGCCATTATGAAGCAACCCGCGTCTCGGGCGGCATTAAGGGCGATTTCAGCAATGGGATTGGCTATGATATTGCCGTGACCTACGGCCAGGAAACTGGCATTCGGTCGGGTTATGACACCGTCGTTTCGAACTTCCAACTAGCCTTGCGCGGATACGGAAGTCTTGCGTCTGCAGGTGGAAATGGCTGTACCGCAGCAAAGACGGCGAACTTCACCACCGGTGCAGGCGACAAGTCACTCGGTTGCTATTATTTCAACCCCTTCTCCAACTCGACGGCTACGAATTCGATCTCGGGTCAGGCGAATCCTGGATTTAATGCCGCGCTCGCCAATAGCCCGGATCTGGTCGCTTGGTTCTTCCGTCAAGGCGAAACCAAGGCCACAGCCAAGCTGTTCGTGGTCGACGCTGTCGTTAACGGCAAAGCTCCGATCAAGTTCGCAGGCGGAGATTTGGGATGGGCCGCCGGTGTCCAATTCCGTCGCAACAGCTATGCAAACACGCTTGACGACTTGAGCAACTCAGCCGTGACGCCTTGCATTGATACGGTTGTAACGGGATCGACAAACTGCAGCGTGCGCAACGGGCCCTTTATGTTCTTGGGCGCTAGCGGTCAGTCGGATCTATCTGCAGATGTTTATGCCGCTTTCGGCGAACTCAGCCTGCCGCTGACTGATAACCTGCAGATCCAAGCTGCTGCACGTTATGAGGACTACGGTCCCGACGTCGGATCGACGTTCAACCCAAAGATCGCGGCGCGCTGGCAGGCCACTGATTGGCTCGCCTTCCGCGCCTCTGCAGGCTCGACCTTCCGGGGTCCGCCTCTGACCCAGCTGAACAACAACAGCGTGACCGCTCTTAGCTTCATCGCAGGTGCGTTCAGGGCGATCGATATCACTGGCAACCCGAAACTGGAGCCAGAGACGGCCAAGACCTACAATGTCGGCGCCATCGTCGATATCGGCAACTTCAAGGGAACCATCGACTATTGGCGCTTCGATTTCGACAATCCAATTGTTGCTGAGCCCTCCGGATCAATGGTCGCAACCATGTTCCCAGGTGGAGCGGCGACAAATTGCGGAAATGCGGCGTTTGCTGATTTGCAAGCTAGGTTTGTCTTCTCCGGTGCCTGCTCGACCTCTGCGATTTCCCGCGTAAAGACGCAGTACGTGAACGGCTCGGCGGTGAAGACTTCCGGCGTTGACCTTAACGGCGATTACGACTTCGATGACGTGTTCGGCGGCAACGTTAAGATCGGTGCCACGGCGACCTATACCCTAGACTACAAGACAGACGGGTTCAATATTGGAAAGGTCCAGATCGAAAAAGCTTTCGATGCAGTTGGTTACTTGAACTATCAGTTGACGGCGACGTCTCTGCCAAAGATCAAGGGTTCGGCTTATGCACAATTCACGCGAGGCCCTCACAACCTGCGTTGGACCTTGAACTATATTGACTCCTACAAGGATCAGCGAGCCTCGATTCTGGCTCCCAACCCTGTCAACGGTGCCGTGCAGACCGATGGTCAAACCATTGATGCAACCTGGACCAATGACCTCGACTATCGTTTGCTCCTGCAAGGCGACACGACCTTTACCTTGGCGATCGACAATGTGCTGGATCGTGCCCCGTCATTTGCGCGACTGGATCTGAACTACGATCCATTCACTGGCAGCGCCCTTGGCCGGACCATAAAGGTTGGCCTCAAGAAGAAGTTCTAAACTTCTAGCTTCTGCCATAGCGAATAAAACTGAGCGGTCGTCTCCGGGCGGCCGCTCTTTTTGTTTGCTGGCCGCCACGGCCTTGCTCCGTTAGGGTGACGAGCCTATCAACCCGGCCATGAGCATATCCACAACGTCAGAAGCGCCCGCGCCCAGGTTTGCCGCAGCGTCGCTGATCGCGGTGATCTTCATTAACATGCTGGGCTTTGGGATCATTGTTCCCCTGCTACCCTTCTATGCAAAGTCGTTCAATGCAGCGCCTTGGCAGATCGGCCTGATTTTCGGGGCCTATTCTGTGGGGGCGTTTTTTGGTGAACCCTTCTGGGGGCGGCTGTCTGATCGATATGGGCGCAAGCCCCTGCTCATCTCGACCATCACCGGAAACTGCCTCTGCTATCTGGCCCTGGCCTTTGCTCCCAATATCTGGGTCGCCTTCTTTATCCGGCTGGTCGGTGGACTGGCGGCCGGCAATGGGGCGGTGGTGCAGGGCTATATCGCCGACGTGACCCCCCGGAAAGGCGGGCGCGGCAGATGTCCTATCAGGCGCAGCCTGGAATGTGGGTCTGATTATTGGTCCGTCCGTCGGCGGGTTTTTGCCCATACCGGCATGGGCCCGGCCGGCTTTCGTATTCCCCTGTTCATCGCCTCAGGTCTGGCGGCCCTGTGCGTTATCGCCATCGCCATTGTGATCAAGGAGAGCCGGGTTCGCGACACGGCCATCAGCCACCGCCCTAGTCGCTGGTCTGCCGCGGGCGAGGTCGCACGCCATCCGGTGATCGGTCGTATGATGTTGCTGACCTTCCTGGTGGGTTTTGCCTTTACCGGCATCGAGTCGCAGTTCGGCCTGTGGTCGCAGGCCAGATTTGACTGGGGTCCGCGCAATATCGCCGTCTGCTTCGCCTTTACCGGGATCACTGCCTTCTTCACCCAGACCCTGCTCACCGGTCGCCTGTCGGAACGATACGGCGAAGGGGCTATGTTGGCTACGGGCATGGCCATTACCGCCCTCGCCGCCGCCCTGCAGGTCTTCTCCCTCAACGGCCATATGACTATAGCCCTGATGTGCCTCACCGCCGCTGGGCAATCCGTGGCCTTTCCGAATGTCGGTGCCATTATATCCCGAACGGTGGACCCCCACAGGCAGGGTCAGATCCTGGGTCTCAACAATGCCGCCGGGGCCCTGGCGCGGGTGGTGGGACCGATCTTTGCCGGATTGATGGTGCCTGTGGTGCGTGATGGGCCCTTCATCCTGGGTGCCCTGGTGGTTGCCCCCGCCATTCTCCTGGCCCTTTCCGCCACCCGACGGGCGACCGCCAAGCCTGATCCTTATGCCAACCCCGGCGCTTAAACGACTCCAAAGCCTTGCATTGCGCCTGAGTTTGGCGTAGCAGTCCGTCCCGTCGGAACTGTCTGGCCCAAAGGCATGCCAGGGCGGTTCATCAATACACCAGAGGACGGGGTCGCGAGATTCCGACGTGAAATGCCCAAACTGAAGACCAAATCGGGTGCCAAAAAGCGCTTCAAGATCAGTGCGACCGGTAAACTGATGGCCGGTGTGGCCGGCAAGCGCCACCGCCTGATCAGCCATTCGGCTAAATATATCCGCCAAAACCGCGGCACCAAGGTGATGAACGAGTCTGACAAGAAGACCATTCGCACCTACCTGCCCTACGGCCTTTGATCGGAGACCTGATACATGGCACGCGTTAAACGGGGCGTCACCGCCCACGCCAAGCACAAGAAGGTTCTGGAGCAGGCCAAGGGTTTCTATGGCCGCCGTAAGAACACCATCCGCACGGCTAAGGCCGCAGTGGACAAGGCCGGACAGTATGCCTATCGCGACCGCAAGGTCCGCAAGCGCAACTTCCGCTCCCTCTGGATCCAGCGGATCAACGCCGCTGCCCGCCTTGAGGGCATGACCTATGCGCGATTTATTCACGGCCTTGATCTGGCCGGGATCGAAATCGACCGCAAAGTCCTTTCTGACATCGCGGGCGCTGACCCGGTGGGTTTCAAGGCCATCGCTGACAAGGTTCGCGCCGCCCTGGGTTGAAGCCTTCGGAGTCCCCTGACTCCCTAAGCCGACAAAAGCCCTTCGGCGCAACCGCCGGAGGGCTTTTTGCTGTCCTCTTTCCGCGCCCAGTCCATAACTCTATGAACGCTGACTTATGATCCACAAACTTCAAGCTGACATTATCGCCGCCATCGCAGCGGCACCTAATGCCCAAACCCTGGAGGCCGTTCGGGTCGCCGCCCTTGGCAAATCCGGCTCGGTTTCGGAACTTCTAAAAACCTTGGGCGGGATGAGCCCCGATGAGCGCAAGGTCCAGGGCCCGTTGATCAATGGTCTACGGGACCAGATTTCGACGGCGCTGGCCACCCGCAAGGCCGAACTAGAGACCGCAGAACTCAACGCCAAGCTCAACGCTGAGCGCGTCGACCTCTCCTTGCCCGCCCCGCCCCGACGCAAGGGGTCGGTCCATCCGACCATGCAGGTCATGGACGAGATGATCGCGGTCTTCGCCGACATGGGCTTCGCCGTGGCCGAGGGGCCGGACATCGAATCCGACTTCAACAACTTCACCGCCCTGAACTTCCCGCTCAAGCACCCCGCCCGGGAAATGCACGACACCTTCTTCCTGCCGGAAGACGCCGGGGGCGAGCGCAAGGTCCTGCGCACCCATACCAGCCCGGTGCAGGTGCGGGTGATGAACCGGGGGGCCAATGAGAGCCTGCCCGCCTGGGTGGCCAAGGGTCAGGAGCCGCCGATCCGGGTGATCGTTCCAGGCCGCACCTTCCGCAAGGATTCCGACCAGACCCACACCCCCATGTTCCATCAGATCGAGGGGCTGGTGATCGACAAGGGCATCCATATGGGTCATCTGAAATGGACCCTGGAAACCTTCATCGCCCGGTATTTCGAAACCCGCGACGTGGTCACCCGCTTCCGGCCCCATCATTTTCCCTTCACTGAACCCAGCGCGGAAATGGACGTCCGCTGCGACCGCTCGGGCGGTGAGGTCAAGATCGGTCAGGGGGAGGATTGGCTGGAAATCCTGGGCTGCGGCATGGTCCACCCCAATGTGCTGCGCAACTGCGGTCTGGACCCCGACATCTGGCAGGGTTTCGCCTTCGGCTGCGGCGTCGACCGGCTGGGCGTCCTGAAATACGGCATGCCTGACCTGCGCGACATGTTCGCCAGCGATGTGCGCTGGCTGGCGCATTACGGCTTCTCGGCCTTCGCCGCGCCCAATCCCGCCACGGGCCTTAGCTGAGGATAGATCCATGAAATTCACCCTCTCCTGGCTCAAGGAACACCTCGACACCACAGCGACCGCTGATCAGGTGGTCGAAGCCATGACCATGGCCGGCCTTGAGGTCGAGCACGTTGAAAACCCCGCCGCCAAGCTGGCCGCCTTTTCGGTGGCGAAGATCATTGAGGCGGTCCAACACCCAAATGCCGACCGCCTGCGGGTCTGTCAGGTGGATACCGTGGATGGCCGCAAGGAGATTGTTTGCGGTGCCCCCAACGCCCGGGCGGGGCTAACCACCATCTACGCGCCCCTGGGTGCCTATGTGCCCGGTTCCAGAGTCACCCTGGAGGCACGGCCTGTTCGCGGCGTGGTGTCCAACGGCATGTTGTGCTCCGCAGCGGAACTGGAGACAGCCTCGGAGTCCGACGGTATTCTGGAGCTGGACGACGCCTTAACCGTCGGAACCCCAGCCGCCGACGCCCTAGGCTTGGAAGCGGTGATCGACTTCGAAGTCACCCCCAATCGTCCGGACTGGCTGGGGGTGGACGGCATCGCCCGCGATCTCGCCGCCGCCGGACTTGGCCAGCTGATCACCCCTGTCCCAGAGCCCATTTCCGGAAAATTCCCCAATCCCATCGCCATCAGGCTTGATGAGTCCGGGGCCTGTCTGGCCTTTTCCGGCCGCTTGATCCGGGGCGTGAAGAATGGTCCCTCCCCGGCTTGGCTACAGCGCAAGCTGATCGCCATTGGCCTGCGCCCTATCAGCGCCCTCGTAGATATCACCAACCTCATCACCTATGACCGCGCCCGGCCCCTGCACGTCTACGACGCCGCCAAGCTGTCGGGCGGGATGCTGGAGGCCCGCCTCGGGTGCGAGGGCGAAACGGTCAAGGCCTTGGACGGCAAGACCTATGTTATGACCCCGGACATCTGCGTCATCGCCGACGGCTCAGGTGCCATCGGCCTGGGCGGGGTCATCGGCGGGGAATCCACGGGGTGTTCCGACGAGACCACCGATGTCTTCGTGGAAAGCGCCTATTTCGATCCGATCCGCACGGCCCAAACCGGTCGGACCCTCAGCCTTAATTCCGACGCTCAGTACCGGTTCGCCCGGGGGGTGGACCCCCGGGGCCTGGTTCCTGGCCTCGACCTAGCCACCCGGCTGATCCTGGAAATTTGCGGCGGCGAGCCGTCCGAGGTCACCCTGGTCGGGCAAGCGCCTGCCAATCCCGGTGCCATCACCTTTGATCGGGCCTATGTAAAGGTGCTGTCGGGATTGGACATTCCAGCCTCGCGCATTGACGACATCCTGACCAAGCTGGGCTTTGCTATATCCGGCGATCAGGTCACCCCGCCCTCCTGGCGCCGCGATGCGGAAGGCCCCGCCGATCTAGTGGAGGAAGTCGCCCGGATAGAGGGCTATGACGCCCTGCCCGCCACCGCCCTGCCACCAGTTCCCGCTAAGGCCGGCGGCATACTGACCGTCCGTCAGGGTCGGGTCCGCACCGCCCGCCGGGCCCTGGCGGCACGCGGCTATGCCGAAACCATTACCTGGAGCTTCCTCAAACAAGCCACCGCCGCGCACTTCGGCGGCGGGGCGGCCGAGCTGGTGCTGACCAATCCGATCGCCGCGGATCTGGACTGTATGCGCCCCTCCATCCTGCCCAATCTGATTGAAGCGGCGGGCCGCAATGCCCGGCGAGGCTTTGCCGATGCGGCCCTGTTCGAGATTGGTCCCTTCTACCGGGGCGATCAACCCGGCGATCAGGTCACCGCGATCGCCGCGCTGGTCGCCCCCCATCCGGCGCGCAGTTGGGCGGGGCAGACGGCGACCCGTTATTTGAGCTGAAGGCCGATCTGATGGCCCTGTTGGACGATTTAGGGGCCCCGGGTCTTCAGGTGGTTCAAGGTGCCAATTCCCCGTGGTGGCATCCCGGCCGGTCCGCGCGCCTGCAACTGGGCCCCAAGACCGTCATTGCTGAATTTGGCGAACTGCATCCGGCGACCCTCAAACGGCTGGACGTGGAGGGGCCTATGCTGGGCTTTGAGATCAATCTCGATGTCCTGCCCGAACCCAAGCGCAAGGCGACCAAGACCAAGTCCGCCTTTTCGCCGTCGTCTCTCATGCCCCTGTCCCGGGATTTCGCCTTCCTGGTGGACGAGGTCGTCCCGGCGGGAGATCTGGTCCGTCCCGTGCTGGCCGCCGACAAGACCCTGATCACCGAGGTCCGGGTCTTTGATGTCTATAAGGGCCACGGGGTACCAGAGGGGCAAAAATCGGTGGCACTGGAGGTGATGATCCAGCCGACGGACAGGACGCTGACCGATGCAGACATCGAAGCGCTCAGCCAGCGCATTGTGGCCGCCGCCGCCAAGGCGGTCGGCGCGAGACTGCGCCATTAGATCCTGTCCCGGGAACCGGTTCCCACGTCACGGAACATGATCTAGGTTCTGGAGCATGACAAACCGACCTGCTCAGACTCGCCCCTCATCCAAGCCCGCCGTGGAACTGTGGCTGGAGGCGGCCCTGTTCAAGGCCCGCTGGCTAATGGCCCCGTTCTACATCGGGCTGGTCGTCGCCCTGGCGGCTCTGGTGGTGGTTTTTGTCAATGAGGCGGTTCACGAACTTGCCCGCCTCCTGACCATGAGCCCTGAGGACGCGATCCTCATGGTGTTGTCCCTGATCGATCTGTCCCTGGCGGGCAATCTGCTGCTGATCGTGATTTTCTCGGGCTATGAGAACTTCGTGTCGAAGATCGACACCGGCACCGATGAGGATCGCCCCGGCTGGATGGGTACGGTGGATTTTTCCGGGCTGAAAATGAAGCTGATCGCCTCGATTGTGGCGATCTCGGCCATCGCCCTGCTCAAGGCGTTCATGAGACTGGCGGAAGGCGATCAGGTGGATGACCGCCACCTGGCCTGGCTGGTGGTCATCCATCTGACCTTCGTGGCGTCCGGGGTGATGCTGGCCCTGATGGACTGGCTGGCGTCAAAGACCGACAAGCACTGAACGCCTCAGACGCGGCAAGACCCTTAAAGGGGCACCCAGTGCCGCTTACGGCTATAAGCGAGATAACCGATATTGGCCCCCAGACGCAGGCCGACCCCAGCGCGGATCGGGGCCAGGGTGATGTCATCGGCGCGCTGATAATTCACCCCCAAGCCGCCCACGAGATAGGCTGAACCCTCCACCCCGGGGAAACGCTGGAACAGCAATTCCGGTTGCCAGAGACCATAGCACAGGGTGAAGACTCGGCTGGCATTGCCCCCCATATCCCAGCCCACGGATGGGCCCTGCCAATAGACCGGGACGGGTTGCCGGCTTTTCAGATAGAGCAAGCCCTGACCATAGCGCGCGCCCAAGGCCACAGCCCCGGAGGCTTCCTGCCCGGCGATATAGGCACTGGGACGCCCGTTCTCCTTGAAAAGCCGCTCAATGACACCGCCAGCGGCCTCGGCGGTGACACCGAGGAAATCCGACACGCCGTTGACAATCTCGTCCCGGGTGAAGGTCTCGCCCTTCTTCGTGGCGGCATAGTCGGGCTTGGTTTGAGGCGGTGGTGGGCCTTCGCCCTGCGTCTGGGCCCGGGCAATGCCAGCCGCACCGAGCGCAACAAGACCTGAAACAACCAGTTTGCGACGATCCATGGAAGGGCTCCTCTCATAGTTCAGAAAACCTGACACGGCCTTGAGTCTGGAATGCGGCGGGGAGATTAATTTCGGATTAACCACGTTATTGATGCTTAAACTGCGGGTTGGCCGCTGAACCCTCGCGAAACCCGTACAATGTGCTAAAGCCCGGTCAGTATGACGACTCCCCTTTCCCACATCCGCAATTTCTCCATCGTGGCCCACATCGACCACGGCAAGTCGACGCTGTCTGACCGTCTGATCCAGGAAACCGGCGGCCTGACCAAGCGCGAGATGACCGAACAGGTCCTCGACAATATGGACATTGAGCGCGAGCGCGGCATTACCATCAAGGCCCAAACCGTGCGCCTGGACTACAAGGCCAAGGACGGTGAAACCTATGTCCTGAACCTGATGGACACCCCCGGCCATGTGGACTTTGCCTATGAGGTCAGCCGGTCCCTGGCCGCCTGTGAAGGCTCGATCCTGGTGGTGGATTCCAGCCAGGGGGTGGAGGCCCAGACCCTGGCCAATGTCTATCAGGCCATCGACAATAATCACGAGATCGTGCCGGTTCTCAACAAGATCGACCTGCCCGCCGCCGAGCCGGAGCGGGTGCGCCGGCAGATTGAGGATGTGATCGGGCTGGATGCCTCCGACGCCGTTCTCTGCTCGGCCAAGACCGGTGAGGGCATTGCCGAGGTGCTTGAGGCCGTGGTCACCCGCCTGCCCCCGCCCAAGGGCGACGCCGCCGCCCCACTCAAGGCCCTGCTGGTGGATGCCTGGTACGACCCCTATCTGGGGGTCGTCGTCCTGGTGCGGGTGATCGACGGCGTGCTGAAAGCGGGCATGAAGGTCAAGATGATGAATGCGGGGGCCACCCACCAGGTGGACCGGATCGGCGTCTTCAAGCCCAAACAAACCGAGGTGGCTGAGCTGGGTCCGGGGGAGATCGGCTATATCACCGCCCAGATCAAACAGGTGGCCGACGCCGCCGTCGGCGACACCATTACCGAGGAAAAGCGCCCGACCGAGGCGGCCCTGACCGGCTTCCGGGTGGCGCAGTCGGTGGTATTCTGCGGCCTGTTCCCGGTGGATGCCGCCGATTTTGAGGACCTGCGCGCCGCCATCGGCCGCTTGCGCCTCAATGACGCCAGCTTCACCTATGAGATGGAAACCAGCGCCGCCCTGGGGTTCGGCTTCCGTTGCGGATTCCTGGGCCTGCTGCACCTGGAGATCATCCAGGAGCGCCTCAGCCGCGAGTTTGACCTGGACCTGATCGCCACAGCCCCCAGCGTGATCTACAAAATCGGCCTCACCGACGGCTCTGAGGTCGAGCTGCACAATCCAGCCGACATGCCCGATCCGGTAAAGATCGCCACCATCGCCGAACCCTGGATCAAGGCCACCATCCTGACCCCGGACGAATATCTGGGTTCGGTGATCAAGCTCTGCCAGGACCGGCGGGGCGAGCAGAGAGAGCTGTCCTATGTGGGGTCCCGGGCCCTGGTGGTCTATGACCTGCCGCTCAATGAAGTGGTGTTCGACTTCTATGACCGGCTCAAAAGCGTCTCCAAGGGTTATGCCTCCTTCGACTATGCCATTGAGGGCTATCGGGTGGGCGATCTGGTGAAGATGCAGATTCTGGTCAATGCCGAGCCCGTGGACGCCCTGTCCATGCTGGTCCACCGGGACCGGGCCGAGGCCCGAGGTCGAGGCATGGTGGAAAAGATGAAGGACCTGATCAGCCCGCACATGTTCCAGATCCCGCTGCAGGCGGCCATTGGCGGCCGGATCATCGCCCGGGAAACCATCCGCGCCCTTCGTAAGGACGTAACCGCCAAGTGCTATGGCGGCGATGCCAGCCGCAAACGCAAGCTGCTGGATAAGCAAAAGGCCGGCAAGAAGCGGATGCGCCAGTTCGGCAAGGTGGAAATCCCGCAGGAAGCCTTCAT
>NMUI01000345.1 GCA_002221445.1 Phenylobacterium zucineum
TAGAGTGCGTTTCGATCCGATAACCGGTTCCCACTTATCGGAACGCACTCTAGGTCCTGGGTCGGCGTCGCTGAAATCCAAGACCCGCCCTCAGCACATTTTATTTTTTGTCCGGCGGGTAGCGTAAAGAGTGCGATTGCGCGGGAAGTTTTGAAGCAGCGAGCGCAGGCGCTCGGCCTTGTTCTCGAGGTCCGGTCCAGAGGGGTTCATCCCGAAGATCATGTTTCTCCTGGTCTGGCGACGCGGCTTCAGGCCGATGGGATCGATCTGGCGGCACAAGCTCTGACGCCCCTCTCCCAGGATGATCTAGCCTGGGCCGATCACATTATCGGCTTTGACAGCGCCTTGCAGGCTCCGGGTATGAGCCGGGCGGAGGCCTGGGAAATTCCTTCGTGGAATGAGGCTTATGACCAAGCCAAGGCTGCCCTGATCCCGCATGTCGATGCCCTGCTCCGATCTCTTCGCACAGGACAAGACAGTCCAATGATCAGGAATTAACATCTTGTAATTAAAATATAAAATTGAGCGACGGCGTAATTACCTCGAATTAATTGGCGCTTCCAACAGGGCTCTTCCATGCTGAGGTGGCTTGGAGGAGACTATGTCGCTGGCCTTGGCCACCCTGATTTATGAATGGCGTCGATACATGGCCGCTGTGATCGCCCTGGCCTTTTCAGGCCTGCTGATCCTGGCCCAGGTCGGTCTGTTCACCGGCATAGTTCATGGGGCCACGGCGACCATTGACCGATCCCGGGCAGACCTAATGGTGCTGTCGCCGAAGTCGGAGAGTTTGATCAACTCAGGCCCCAGTGGGCTGCCTCGGCGTTTGGGTCCGCAAATGTATCTAAACCCCGAGGTCATGCAGGTGGCCAGCTTTGACGGCGACGGGGCCGGTTGGACGAACCATCCCCCTAAGGGCGTCAAGCAGGTTAGCACCTTTGTCCAGGTCAATATGGTCGATCCCCAACCGGGGGCCGTGACCTTGCCTGTGGACTATCCGGAAGGTGTTCGCATCGCCCTTCTGGAGCCCTACGCCATCGCCATTGACCGGTCGGCCACCACCCGGCTTGGGGTAAAGCTCAATGACACCGCCACGGTGCGCGGCAAGACTGTCAAGGTCCGCGCCTTTCTGGATGGGTATCCCGACATTAACCAGCCTGCCATTGTCATGTCCCGGGATACGTTTCGGCTGATGGGCATGTTCAGCAAGGATGACAAGACCGGTCCCCTGATGATCCGCATCAAGGACCCCACCCGGGCCCAACTTGTTCGCGATCAGTTGAACGCGGTCTCCCATGGGGCCTATCGGGTCTGGACCCGGACGGAACTGGCCAAGGCCAATGAAGGGGCCCTACTCAGAGAACAGATTATCGGACTCTTCCTCGGATTTTCGGTCTTTTTAGGCTTCCTGATCGGGGTTGGCATTACATCCCAGACCCTGCGCGGGGCGATCCTGGCCAATATCAAGGAATTTGCCGGTCTGCGGGCCCTGGGGGTATCCATGGGATCCCTGCGCCTGATCGTGGTGGAGCTGTCCTTCTGGGTCGGCATTGTTGGGCTCGGGGCCACTGCGCTCTTTACCTTCGGCGTCTTCCTGCTGGCCAGGAGCGTCGGCCTGCCCATGGGTTTTCCTGTTGGGGCCGTGCTCGGGGTGGCCGGTCTTCTGATGATCATCTCCATCGCCTCGGGCCTGATGGCCATGGGCATTCTCAAGAAAAGCCAACCTGCGGATCTGCTGCGATGACGGTTGTTGCTCTGAGTGCCACGGGCTTGACCAAGCGGTTCAAGACCGGCCGAACCTTTATCGAGGTCCTGAAGTCTGTCGATTTTGACGCACAGCATGGGGATGTGACCATGGTCATGGGCCCCTCCGGCTCGGGTAAGTCCACCCTGGTCGCCGCCCTGTCGGGTCTTTTGCGACCTGATGCTGGGCAGGTCTCGGCCCTGGGAGAAAACCTGTGGGATCTTAAACCGAGGCGGATCGACAAGTTTCGGCTTGATCACTGCGGCTTCATCTTCCAGGGCTTCAACCTATTTGGGGCCCTGACCGCTCTGCAGCAGGTAACGACGGTGCTGAAATATACGGGCCTGTCCCCGGAGGCAGCGCGGGCGCGCGCCATTACCGCCCTTGAAGAGGTCGGCCTTGGCCCGAAACTTCACCAAAGACCGGCAGAGCTGTCGGGGGGCGAGAAGCAGAGGGTGGCGATTGCCCGTGCCCTGGCCAAGCAGCCGCGGCTGCTGTTTGCCGATGAGCCGACCTCGGCTCTGGATGGCGAGAACGGTCAGATCGTTATTCAACTCCTGCAGAGAGCGGCCAAGTCCCATGACGCAGCGGTGATTTGTGTTACCCACGACCCCCGTTTGGAAGCCTATGCCGATCGGACCATCCACCTCGAAGATGGCCGTATTTTGAGCGATCGGCGTGCAGCGTCGGCCAAGGCCTTCGTCCCCCAAGGAGCTTGAGCATGTTTGCGTTTCTTCGCCGCCCGATGGTTTGGGGCGTGCTTGCAGTCTTGATTTTAGGTGGCGGCGGATTTGTCATGAACCGGCAGGCCCAAGCCAAGAAGGCGGCAGACGCTAAGCTCGCTGCGGCTCACGCGGAAAAGAGCCCCTTCGTCGCCATTGCCAATGGCAAGGCTGATGTCGAAGGTGGCATGATCCAGGTGGCGGCGCGCCGGGGTGGGATCATTCGAGAGGTCTATGTTCACGAGGGCGACCGGGTGACCAAAGGGCAGATCCTGGCCCGGCAGGAGGATAACGAACTGAAACTGGCCGCAGCTCAAGCCGCTGCTGTGGTGCAGCAGGCCCAGGCTCAACTCGCTCTTTTGAAGGTTCAGTTATCGAGCGCTCAGCGGGAGCGGGCGCGGCTTCAGGGTCTGATCGCGTCAAACTTTGTTGCGGCGCAAAAGCTTGATCAGGCCAATGACGCGATCCGTCAGGCCCAGGCCAATCTCGAAGCGCAACAGGCCAATATCGCCACAGCACGGGCGGCTCTAGCCCAGGCGCGCTATAATCAGGACCTGACCATTATTCGGGCCCCGGCAGATGGTCGCATTGCCCGTCGTTATGCCAATCCGGGCGTTGGGGCCTCGACCTTGAATGTCACGGCGCTTTTTGATCTTGAGCCATCGACCGCGCGGATCATCCGGGCCGAAGTAGCCGAAACGGCCTTGCCTTTTGTCGCCCTGGGGCAATCGGTGCAGGTCTCGACGGAATCAGATCCAGCTAAGACCTATCCCGGTCACGTCCTTCGGCAGGCGGCGGTTTTCGGTGCCCGCAAGCTGGTTTCCGATGATCCGACAGAGCGAACCGATGACCGGGTGGTTGAGGTGGTGGTCTCTGCCGAAAGCGCCCCTTTTCTGATCGGTCAAAGGGTACTGGTCAAATTCCTGCGCCCGGCAATGCCTTAAGGACGGCAGATCGGCCCGAGAGCCTGTTCCCTTTAGACGGA
>NMUI01000346.1 GCA_002221445.1 Phenylobacterium zucineum
GCTCTATCGCTGCCACACCATTATGAACTGCGCTCAGGTCTGCCCCAAGGGCCTGAACCCGGCCAAGGCCATTGCCGAGGTCAAGAAAATGCTGGTGGACCGGCTGGTCTGACATCCGAACATCGTTCGGTAAGTTGACGCATCCGTCATTTTTGCGCATGGGAAGAAGATGAGCGAAAAGCCAGCCCATATCGTCATCATCGGTGCCGGCCATGCGGGCGGCACGGCGGCGGCTCTTTTGCGCCAATATGATTTCCAGGGCCCTATTACCCTGATCGGTGAAGAGCCGATTCCCCCCTATCAGCGACCGCCCCTCTCCAAGGCCTGGCTGAAGGGTGAGGCGGACGCCGACTCCCTGGCCCTGAAGCCTCTGGAATTCTACGCCGAGAATGGCGTCGATTTCCGGCCCAATGTCCGGGTTGAGGCCATTAACCGCGCTGACAAGACGGTGAGCCTGTCTGACGGATCGACCCTGGCCTATGACATGGCCATCCTGGCCACCGGTGCGCGGCCGATCCGGCTGTCCATCCCAGGCGCAGATCTGGCCGGCGTGCTGGAGCTGCGGACGGCGTCGGATGCCGAGGCCCTGAAATCAGCCCTAGGCCCTGGCAAGACCGTGGCCATTGTCGGCGGCGGCTATATCGGTCTTGAGGCGGCGGCCTCGGCCCGCTCCCTGGGCGCGGACGCGATCATTCTCGAACGGGAAGGCCGCATTCTGGCCCGGGTGGCCTGTGAGACCCTGTCGACCTTTTTTCAGACCTATCACGAAGCCAGGGGCGTCAAATTCCAGCTGAACGCCGCCGCCACCGGGTTTTCCGGCAAGGACGGTAAGGTCACGGGCGTCACCCTGGCAGATGGCCGCAGCCTGGCCTGTGATCTGGTTCTGGTGGGGGTGGGGGTCGTGCCCAATGAGGAATTGGCCAAGGCGGCCGACCTCGACTGCGCCCGGGGCGTGGTTGTCAATCTGGAAGCCCGGACCTCTGACCCCAGCATATTCGCCATCGGCGACGTCGCCCTGCGGCCCATGCCGATCTATGATCGGATGTTTCGGATGGAGAGCGTGCCCAACGCCCTGGAACAGGCCAAACAAGTCGCCTGCGCCATTACAGGTCGCCCGGCCCCTGCGGGCGAGACGCCCTGGCAGTGGTCGGATCAGTATGATTTGAAGCTGCAAATCGCCGGATACCCCTTCGACGCCGACCAGATTCTGGTGCGGGGGGACCCGGCCGGCAACAAATTCGCTATTTTCCACTTGAAGGGCGATCAACTGCAATCAGTGGAAGCCATAAACGCGCCGCCCGAATTTATGATGGGTCGGCAACTGATCGGAAACCGCAAGCCGGTAAATGCGTCCAAGCTTGCAGACACATCCATTTCCATGAAAGAGGTCGCCGCTTAAAAGCGACATGAGGGAGCCCATGGCCAAAATCACCTATATCGAACACAACGGCGCTGAGCACGTCCTGGACGTTAAGACCGGCCTGTCCGTCATGGAGGGCGCTGTGAAAAACAATGTCCCCGGCATTGACGCCGACTGTGGCGGGGCCTGCGCCTGCGCCACCTGCCACGTCTATGTGGATGAGGCTTGGCTGGCCAAGACCGGCGACAAGTCCGCCATGGAGGAATCCATGCTCGACTTTGCCGAAAACGTCGAAGGCAACAGCCGTCTGTCCTGCCAGATCAAGGTGACCGACGCCCTGGATGGCTTGGTGGTCCGCTTGCCGGAAAGCCAGCACTGAGCCCAGCTGAGAGGCTGCGGGACGTTTAAGGTCCCGCACCGATCTCTTCCAAATGACGGGGCTCTAATTGAAAAAGTTAGAGCATGATTGAGTCCGATAACCGGTTCCCACTTATTGGAACGCACCCTAGAAGCTGAGTTCCGGATGCCCGGCGGCACCTTGGGCGCTTTCCGGGAGGTGGCAGGTAAAGGTCGCGCCGGCTCCCGGTGCGCTTTCCAACGCTACCCAGCCTCCGTGCAGCTCGACCAGAGCCTTGACCAGGGCCAGTCCCAGCCCCGGCCCACCCCGTTCGCGACCGATAAACCGATCGAAAATGTGCGCCTGGACATTGTAGGGAATGCCCCGGCCGGTATCGGTGACCTTGAGCTGGACTTCCCCGTCCGTGCGGTCGGCACTGAGGGTGACAAGACCCCCAGCCGGCGTCTGACGCAGGGCATTTTCCGTGAGATGGTCAAGGATCTGTCCCAGACGTTTGGCGTCGCCCCGGATGAGACCGACCTCATCGGCCGGAGCAATGGAGAGGATGACGCCGGACTTTTCCGCTTCAAGCGCCCATCGGGCAAGGTTGTCCTTGAGCAATTGGCCCACATCGACGTCTTCCAGGTCGAGGGCCATTTCGTCGGCGTCGATCTGCGCCATGTCGAGGACGTCGTCTATGGAGCGGGCCAGTTGGACAGCCGCCTGACGCACGGCGCCGGCGTGCCCCCGCGCCCTGGCCGAGATCTCCCCCCCTGACCGTTCGAGCAATTCGGAATAGCCGATGATGGTGGTGAGCGGGGTTCTCAGCTCATAGGAAACATTGCCCACGAAATCGCGCTTCAGGCGCTCGGCCTCGGCCAGAGCCGAGGAGCGGTCAGCCAGGGCCTTTTCCAGCTTGCGGGCGTCGGTGACGTCGGCAAAGGCGATGAGGGTGGCCCCATCAGGCAAGGGGCGGGACTGATAGACAATAGTCCGACTGTCGGAGGTTTTCGCCTCTCCGGACATGGGGGCCCTGGCTTGCGGATCGGTGTCAGCCACCCGCCCCTTAAGTTCCCGCCAGAAAACCTGATCGTGCAGCCGGGGAATACATAATTCGACCACCCCTTCGAAATCGTGGGCGAGGCTGATCTGGTGGGCGGTGATGTTCCAGAACCGCTCAAAGGCTTCATTGTGCAGACGCAGGCGTCCGTCAGACCCGAAGACGGCCACGGCATCGTTGAGCTTGTCCAGGGTCGCCTGCTGAACCTGGATCAGGGCGTTATACTGGGCCTTGAGCCTTAGCTCTCCGGTAATGTTGGAGAACAGCAGGACGACCCCACCTAGGGGGTGAGGTTGACGCACGACCTTCAGGGTCCGCCCGTCCGGTAGGCTCCAGAGGTCGTCGGGGGAGGATCCCAGGCTCTCATAGCGGTCCAGTTCAGCCGCCTTCCATTTGGCATAGTCAGCGGTCTCGGGCAGGCGGCGGCGCTGACGCAGACGATCAAGGACTTCAGCATGGGTCGGTTGTTCTGCCAGCCAGGCCGGTTCCAAACCCCAGAGTTCAGCAAAGGCGGTATTGTGGAAGCTCAACCGCTTGGTCCGGGAGAAGATGGCGACGGCGTCGGCAATATGGTTGAGGGTCTCATCATGGGCTTCGACGTTCTTTTTGAGCGCCTCGCGCAACTCTTCGGTTTCTGAGACATCGTCGGTCCAGACCCCGACCCCGCCGCCCTCCAGGGGCAGGGCCGTGACCCGCAAGGCCCGGCGGCGACCTTCAAAACTGATCCAGCGCATGGTCTCGCGTCTTTGACCCAGATTGGCCGCTTCGCCTGCCAGGGTGTCAGCGGCCTTGTCGAAGCTGGCCTTGCGTAGGGCGACCTCATCCAGGCTGACAGCCTCCACCGCCTTCAGCCATGCGGCATTGACCCAGACGGGACTACCATCAGCGGCGGCGATCCAGGCCGGGGTCGATCGGGAGTCCAGGAAGGCGGCGAAACGGGGCGCTGTGGGCAGGCCCGCATCCTGCCCACCGACAGCTGACAATCGCAGCCAGGCCAGGGCCCCGGCCGCCCGACCCTCTACGGCGACGATGCCGGCGGGGCCACGAACCTCGAAGGCACAGGCTTCGCCATGATCGAACAGGGCGCGAAGGCGTCTTGTATGATCCGGGTCGGCCCGCATGAGGGCCGACACAACCGATTGCGGGCTTGGAGATGGCACGCCGAGGGCAAGACCGCAAAGGGCCAGGCTCTCCTCCCCGGAGGCCAGGAGGGCATGGCCATCCTCCACCGCCAACAGGGCCGAATCAAAGGCCTCCACCGACGCCTGGGCGGTTTCGGCCCCAGCCCGCAGCCGGGCGATTTCCGTCCGGAGTTTCTCAATCCGTCCGCGGCTTCGGCCCTGCTGATCAATGGCCCAGACGGTCACGCACAGGGCCAGGAGCACAGCGCCTACAGCCGCCGCGAGGATGAGTTGTAGCTCGCTCATAGTGCCCAATCCGGCAACTGGCCCGGTGCATCACGAATCATCTCATGGAACATAGTGCCCTTTCCCTTCGGACGGAATCGTCTGAAGGGATAAAAAGGGCTCTAATTCAAAAGTTAGAGCATGATTTATTC
>NMUI01000067.1 GCA_002221445.1 Phenylobacterium zucineum
CAGATGCGCTACCAGACTGCGCTACACCCCGAAACCACGGTCAGCGTTTGCGATATAGAGGTTTGACACATACCGCAATCGCATCGCCGCCCTCAGAGTCTAGGAAGGCCGTTTTTGCATCAACTTAAAGACACCAGACGCCCGGACGACGTCGCGTTTCCCCACATAGGCGCGGCCTTCGACAAAGGCTACATCCCGGGTTGCCCGGGTCACCTTGCTTTCACCGAAGACCCACTCCCCGACCCGCGCCATGTGCAGAAAATCCACCGATAGGTGAATGGTTACAGCGATCATCTGCGTCTCACGAAAGACCGCCGCCGCCAGCAAGCCGTCCATGAATGCCGTCAGCATACCGCCGTGCACCAGTCCCAGGCCGTTGGCATGACGATCCAGAGCGAAAAAAGCCTGACCGGCCCCGACCTCCAAGCCCACCTGATAAAAATAAGGGCCGTTATGGCTCGAAAAATGACCCCGGCCTTCCATCACCCTAAAGCCCGGCGGTGGCGGTGGAATTTCGAGGTCTCCGCCTTTATGGGTCATTGTCCGGCGTCTTTCGGGAGTTTGAGGACGATCTGATAGACATGAGGCCACATCTTGCCGGTTACGAACAGCCGATCGCCCGCTGAATCATAGGCAATACCGTTCAATACCGCATCCGGGTCACCCTGCTGCAAGGTTTCGGGCAGGCCGGTGAGATCAAGCCAGGCCCGCACCCGCCCGGTGGATGGATCAATTCTGGCTATGCGATGGGTCATCCAGACATTGGCGAAGATTTCGCCTTTTACCCACTCCAACTCATTGAGGTTCAGGACGGGCCTGCCGTCGGCGGTTACCCGGAGTTTGCGAACAATCTTAAGCGACTTTGGATTGAGGATCTTCAAGGTGGCCGTGCCGTCGCTCATAATCAGATATTTGCCGTTCTGAGTTAGCGCCCATCCCTCGCCGTCATATCGAAAGCCAGAGAGACGTTTGAGCGTCTTCTGGTCCCAGACAAAGCCTATCTCATCCTGCCAGGTCAGGCTGTAAAAGTGCTGGCCCCAATTTACGATCCCCTCCCCGAAGACTGCCGCAGGGACCTTCACCGATTGCAGCACCACCCCATCCGCAAGCCGTACCCGTCGAATGTCAGACTCACCCTTGCGCCCCGTGCTCTCAATCAGATTACCGCCCAGATAGAGCAGACCCTCGGTAAAGGCCCCGGTGTCATGGGGATAGACTCGTTGCACGGCATACCCGCCGACTGGGACCGCTGAGACAGCTGGAGGAAAGTTGAAAAAAGCGATCAAAAGTCCTGCAAAAAAGAAACGCAAAACAAAACCTTCCGGACCTGGGGTCGAACCGTCTCCGTCTGAATTTAAGGCTGATCAGCCCCGCCCGATGGCTTCCATGTCGGCGACCACCAGCCCCTTCGGTCCATCTGCGAAGCGAACCATGATGTCATCACCCGGCTGAAGGTCTTCGACTCCGGCTCGGCGTAGGGTCTCAATGTGAATAAAAATATCCCCCGGGGCACCCTCCCGGACCACGAAACCATAGCCCTTGGTCCGATTGAACCACTTTACCTTGGCTCTTTCGAGATTGCCGGGAGCAGAGGTCGGCCCGATCCGGCCGTGCGGGGCATAGGCTGGTCGGGGCTTCTGACGATCATAGGATCGGTCGGGACGGTCGCGCTGAACACCTCGCCCGCTATCCGATTCCAACCGTCGCTCGGAAAGGGGGGCGGCTGTACTTTCATCAAGCTTGACAATCTCAACAACCTGCCAGCCCTTGGACCGCCGGACCACATCGCATTCAATAAGCGCGCCTTCCGACACGGCCTCATATCCCGCCTGGCGAAGGGAGGTCACATGCAGAAGAATGTCTTTCATACCCGTCTGACCGGGATCATCGGGCAAGATGAATCCATATCCCTTGCCGCCGTCGAACCACTTCACCCGCCCGCTTACTCGGACGGACAATTCGTCCGGGTCAGAATCCTCGTCGTCGTAACCAGCCATTTGCCCCTCCGGCTTGCCGCCTCCGAACCCGATGGACATGCCGTAAGCAAGTCTGTTCCCCCGAAAGACGACCCGTCAATGGGGGTTTTGGTCAAGACTTGGCGATTTTCGCCTAAATCGACGGTATCTGGGGATTTTTGAAGGCGCGATGGCAGTCCCTAGGGGAGTCGAACCCCTCTCTCCAGGTTGAAAACCTGGCGTCCTAACCGATAGACGAAGGGACCGCAGACGCGAGAGCGGGGTCTATATCTGCGTTCCGGAGGGTGTGCAAGTCAGGCCGCGTATCCTTTTTCGGATGCACACCCCCCGACAGCGTCCGAAATCCCTAAGCCACCCGTCGCGGATCAGCAATGTCTTCGATCTCCAGCTCAACCCCCTGGCGGCCCTGCCAATCGTCGGGTTTCAGACGTCCGACCACATGCAGTGAGCCGGACGCGCCAAGCAGGGTGCGTCCCAGGTCGGTATCCTCGGCCCGCCAGGCCATGGCCTTGAGTTTACCACCGGAGCCATCGGTGAGAGTCACTCGGACATGGCCGCCGCGCAGGGCCATGGGGCGTTCAATCCGCACATCCGCAAGGGCGAATATCGGCTCCGGGTTGCCAGGGCCGAAAGGGGCCATGACTTGAAATGCGGTATAAAGATCCCGATCCGCCCCCCGGGTGGTGATCAGGGCATCCACCTCCAAGGCGTCCTGAGCGGCAGCGATCTCCCGCTCGGCGGCCATCTCATGGCACAGAAATTCCCGAAGTTCAGGTATAAGGGCAGGTTTAACACTGAGGCCCGCCGCCATGGCGTGACCGCCGCCGGCCATAAGCATACCGGCCTCATAGGCCGCCTGGACCGCCTTGCCCAGATTTACCCCCGGCTGAGACCGGCCCGATCCCTTGCCGACATCGGCCGCGCGATCAATCCCAACCACCAGGACGGGTTTACGGTAACGCTCCCGCAGACGGCCGGCCACTATACCGATCACCCCCGGATGCCAATCCTCCCCGGCTACCAGGATCATGGGGTCGTTGCCGAAATTGCTTTCGGTCTCTATGCGGGCGACGGCGGCGTCCAGGACCTCGCGCTCGACATCCTTGCGGGAAGCATTCAGGGCGTCCAACTCAGCAGCAAGATTGGCCGCTTCGATGGGGTCTTCGGTGGAGAGTAGGCGCGCGCCGAGATCGGCCCGGCCGATCCGTCCGCCCGCATTAATGCGCGGTCCCAGAACAAACCCGGCATGAAAGGTCGTTGCGGGGCCCCGGGACTTCGCCACATCCAGCAGGGCCTTGAGACCGATATTGCCCCAAGCCGACATCACCTTAAGGCCCTGGGTGGTCAGGGCGCGGTTGAAACCCGTCAATTCGGTCACGTCACAGACGGCCCCCATGGCCGCGAGATCAAGCCAGGCCCGAAGATCGGGCTCGGGCCTAAGGGTAAACAGGCCACGCTTGCGGGCTTCGCGGTTCAGGGCGGCCAGGAGCACGAAGGTTACACCCGCAGCTGCCAGATTTCCCTGGCCCGAAAGATCGCCCGGGCGGTTTGGATTGACCAAGGCCGCAGCCGGCGGAACCTCATCACCGCGCATAAGGTGGTGGTCAATGACAACCACTTCCAAGCCAATCTCTACGGCATAGGTGATCGCCTCCCGGGCAGCAGCACCACAATCCACGGTAATGACCAGTTCCGCGCCCTCAGCCTTCAGGCGGCGAAAGGCCGGAGGCGAGGGGCCATAGCCCTCCGTAATCCGGTCTGGAACATAAATCGGCAGGATCTTGCCCATGGCCCGCATCCAGCGCACCAGTTGAGCCGCGCTGGAGGCCCCATCCACATCGTAATCGGCGAAGACGACCATGGGCCGGTCCCGCACCACGGCATCAACCAGAATTTCGGCCGCCAGATCCATGTCCAAAAAGCTGGACGGATCGGGAAACAGGGCTTTCAAAGTCGGGTTGAGATAGGTTTCACCTCGATCTTCGCCCACACCCCGGGAGGCCAGGGCCCGCGCCAGAGGCTCTGAGAGCCCGAGCTTTAGTTGGTGGTAACGCACAGTTTCGTCATCGGCGGGTCTTTGACGCCAAAGCCGACCCGTCAGTGAGCGTGTGACTCCGAGATAGCCCGTCGTCGCTTCGGTCATAAATTCAGACCGGACGTTTCATCCGCACCTCTCGCACGGTGCGCGTCGCTGAATTCATCACCAAGCTATGGGTGTGAACAAACCCGTTCTCAAAGCGCACGCCATCGAGCAAGGCTCCGCTGGTCACCCCGGTGGCTGCAAATATCGCATCTGCGCGAACGATCTCATGCAGATCATATTTGCGATCAAAATCGGTAATACCTACCCGTTGCGCCCGTGCCTTTTCATCGGCATTGCGGAAGACGAGACGTCCTTGGAACTGGCCACCGACGCACTTCAGGGCCGCACAAGCCAGCACGCCCTCAGGCGCACCCCCCTGCCCCACATAAAGATCAACCCCCGTAGTTGGATCGGCGGTGTTCATGACGCCCGCAACGTCGCCATCGGTGATCAAATAGACCCGAGCCCCAACACTGCGAAGATCTGCAATGATTTCAGCATGACGCGGACGATCCATGACGCAAACCGTGATGGCCGACGGGTCAACCCCCTTTGCCGCCGCCAGGGCGCGAACATTTTCGCTGGCGGACTTGTCCAAATCAATAATCCCGACCGGATAACCCGGACCGCAGGCGATCTTGTCCATATAGGTGTCTGGGGCATTCAAAAGGGTTCCCTTCGGTGCCCATGCCATGACCGCAAGGGCATTGGCCATGGCTTTGGCGGTCAAGGTCGTTCCTTCGAGGGGATCAAGGGCAATGTCGATTTTTCGCGGGCCGCCCTTACCGACTTTTTCACCGATAAACAGCATCGGGCTTCATCACGCTCGCCCTCACCGATAACGATTTCGCCGTCCACATCCAGATCATTCAGGGCCGTGCGCATGGCGTCGACAGCGGCCTGATCGGCAGCTTTTTCGTCCCCGCGACCTACCAAGGCCCAGGCCGCGATGGCGGCGATCTCTGTGACGCGAACAGCATCAAGGACAAGTCCGCGGTCCAGATTTTCAGAACTCATTTTTGCCTCTTTCCACGGCCTTTCGATGGCCGACAGGTCTTTCGGGTTTTCAGATACGCGCTACGCGAAGAAGCCGAGGCCTAGCCAAGACCGACGACAGATTTGCGATACGCTCAATGGCCGCCATCAACACAGATTCGGCGACGGCGTGGGTGGTCAATACGATCGGGACGCCATGGGTATTTTCGATCGGCTTCTGCAAGAAACTTTCGATAGAAACACCGGCCTCCGCCAGGGTTTCAGAAACAGCGGCAATGACCCCAGGCTCGTCCTTCACCATGAAGCGAAGATAGGCCCGCCCCATGGACTTGGATGGATCAATGGGTGTGAAAGGTTTCAGGTCCGAAGCCGGTTTCTGGAAAACAGGCCGCACCGCGCGGGTCATCACATCGGCAATGTCGGCCGCCACCGCCGCCGCTGTCGCACCAGCGCCCGCTCCCGGCCCCTGCACATAAATACGTCCGATGCGCTGACCCTCAATAAACAGCGCGTTCAAGGCCCCGCCAGCCTGCGCCAGGGGATGGGCTATGGGAGCCAAGGATGGATGAACCCGAACCAGAATACCGGCGTCTGATTTTTCGGCGGACGCCACGAGCTTGACCCGATAGCCCAAATCCTTGGCCAGCCGAATATCCAGGAGATCAATCTGATCTATGCCCTCAATCTCGGCGGCGGCGAAGTTCGGCGCGCACCCAAAGGCCAGGGCTGCCAACAGGGTGATTTTATGGGCCGCATCAAAACCGCCCACATCTGTGGTCGGATCAGCCTCCGCATAGCCCAACCGTTGAGCATCGGCCAGAACATCGGCGAAGGCGCGACCGGTCGCCTCCATCTCGGTAAGAATGTAATTGCAGGTGCCGTTTAGAATGCCGGCCACGCTGAGAATGTCATCGCCGACCATCGCTTCGCGCATGATCTTAACGGCGGGCACCCCGCCCATCACCGCAGCCTCGAATAACAGGGGCACGCCCTTAGATTCTGCCAGTCGTGCCAGCTCTGCCCCATGTACCGCCAGCAGAGCCTTGTTTGCTGTCACAACAGGCTTGCCCGCGTTTAAGGCGGCTTCTACAGCGGCTTTTGCCGGCCCCTCAGCCCCGCCGATCAGCTCCACGAAGATGTCATTGCCGGGTGACCGGGCCAGCTCAACCGGATCGTCAAACCACGGCATGTTCGAAATATCGAACGGTCTGGTGCGCGCCCGGGATCTGGCTGAGACCCCCGTCACCACGGTCTGTCCGCCGGTGGGAGAAAAGCCGGGTCGGTCGGAAAGGAAATTCAGAAGCCCTGCCCCGACCGTTCCTAAGCCGGCAATGCCGATGCGCCAGTCAGTCTTACTCATTTTTTCGCCAGAGAATTGTGAGCCCGACCGAGTATTTCGTCGGCATTGTTCAGGAACTTTTTGATGTTCCGCGCCGCTTGGCGAATCCGATGTTCATTCTCGACCAACCCGACCCGGACAAAGCCCTCGCCGTACTCTCCAAACCCGATCCCCGGAGCTACAGCAACCCCGGCTTCTTCAATAAGCAGCTTCGAGAACAGCATGGCCCCGGCCTCCCGGTAAGGTTCCGGTACCGGTGCCCAGGCAAACATGGAGGCGGGCGGTGAGGGAATATCCCAACCGGCCCGCTTCATGGTGGTGATCAAGGTATCCCGCCGTTTTTTATATATGCCCCGAATTTCTTCCACACAGTCCTGAGGTCCGTTCAGGGCCGCAGCGGCCGCAACTTGGATCGGGGTATAGGCACCATAGTCGAGATAGGATTTCACCCGCGCCAAGGCTGCACAAATTCGCTCATTGCCCACCACCATGCCCACACGCCATCCGGCCATGGCATAGGTTTTGGAGAGGGAATTCACCTCAACGGCAATATCCTTGGCCCCTTCCACCTCGAGAATAGACGGTGGCGGGTTATCGTCGAAATAGATCTCGGAATAGGCAATGTCGGAAATCACCAGCAGGTCATGCTTTTTCGCCAGTGCCACCGCGTCTTTATAGAAGTCCAGATCTACACATTGAGCCGTCGGGTTGGACGGATAGGACAGGATCAGCACGCTGGGTGCCGGGCTCGATTGGCGCATGGCGGCGCTGACACCCGAGAGATAGGCCTCCGGCGAGGGGGCCGGCAGGTGACGGATGACGCCGCCCGCCATGATGAAACCATAGGCGTGGATTGGATAGGCCGGATTAGGGCACAGGATTACGTCCCCTGGTGCGGTCAGGGCCTGGGCCAGATTGGCGAACCCCTCCTTAGAGCCCAGGGTGGCAATGACCTCCGTGTCAGGGTTCAGCTTTACGCCGAAGCGCCGATCATAATACCCAGCCATGGCGCGTCGCAGACCGATAATACCCTTGGACGCCGAATAGCGCCCGGCCTTGGGATCGCGGGCCGTTTCGATCAACTTTGCGACGATATGTTTTGGGGTCGGCATGTCGGGATTACCCATGCCGAAATCAATAATATCCGTGCCCTGGGCGCGCAGCCGGGCCTTGATGCGATTAACCTCCTCCAGGACGTAGGGCGGGAGGCGTTTGATACGATGAAACTCAGGGGTCATTTTTTTAAGCTCATGCCACGGGCTCCGCGGCGATTGGGAGCTGAAGTTGGGCTTGGCATAGCCGGGGTTGCAGCCGACGCCAAGCGGGTTCAAAGCTTTTAGCCCCCGCAGGCCCCTATCTCTTGGGCGGCGAGGGCGGCGTAGCTCGACGCCGCAGTTCACGGACATAGGCTTCCGTCGTCGCCGTGGTTGAAATCACGCTGGCGGGAATCGGTCCGGCCTCGCGAACCGCCTGCGCGGCGAAGGCCTCCGTTCCGGAAAGGGTCCAGGTATTATCCGCTGTCGCCGTCTCGACGGCTAGTCGATCTGCCTCTGTTGTGCGCGCCCTCACGCCCCAGGCTGCATCAGGCCGCAGGTCCGTGGGTGGCAGGGGAATGTCGCCAAAGGTCGGGAACGGGCGGGCCGCCCGACTGATGGCCGTGATCTCCGGCACCATGGTTTTTCCAGACGCGACGGCCTGAACGGAGGTACATCCGCCGACCATCAGACAGGCGAAGACCAGGGCAATCCCGCTGCCCTCAACCCGACTCTCGAAAAATCTATTGGACGAACTCATAACAAGGTCGGTCTTATGCCATGATTGCTTCCGAAGAAAGAGCGCGGGCCGAAAGCTCGCTGAAAACCGGGGATGACCAAAATGTCTGCGCGAGACGGCAAATCGGCGAAGTCAGGCCCAAAGGCGGAGAAATCCGGAAAATCGAAACCCAAAACGGCAAGGCCGACGGCTGCCAAGTCAAAGACCCAGGACGGCACCAAGACCCTCGCCCCCGAAATTACGCCCCCGCCAAAGCCCGACTCTCAACCTGGAGCGGGCAATGCCTTTGACCCCCAGCGACTCTCCGCTGAACAGAGAGAGATTGTTGAAAAACTTTCGGCCAATCTCGCCAGGGCCGCTGTGACTGCCCAGGGCGCGATTGCGGAGGCGGCCCTGAGACAGGCTGAACGCCCCTCGGCGCTTTCGGCTGATCCCTTTCATGTGAGTTCGGCCCTGACCGATGTCATGGGTCGCCTGTCAGCCCAACCCGAACGCCTGGTGAGGGCTCAGGCCGATCTCTTTCAGAAATATATGGAGCTCTGGCAATCCGCCGCCCGCCGGGCTTCTGGGGAAGCCGTGCCCCCTGTTGTCGAACCAGCAAAGGGCGATAAGCGATTCCTCGACCCAGACTGGAGCGAAAACCCGGTCTTTGACGTGATCAAGCAGTCCTATCTTGTGACCTCCAACTGGCTAAATGCCCTGGTCTCTGACGTTGATGATGTCGAACCCATGACCAAACGGCGGGTCGAGTTCTTTATGAAGATGCTCACAGACGCCTTCGCCCCGTCCAACTTCCTGGTTTCAAATCCCGCCGCCTTGCGTGAAGCGGTCGCGAGTCGCGGCGAGAGCCTGCTCAAGGGTATGGAAAATTTTGCTGAGGACTTGTCCCGGGGGGGCGGTCAGTTGGCCATCAGTCAAACCGACTATGACATGTTCAAAATCGGCGAAAATGTTGCAACCGCCCCAGGTAAGGTGATCTTCCAGAACGAGATTATTCAGCTGCTCCAGTTCTCACCTTCGACCCCTCAGGTTTATGAAGTCCCGCTGGTGATCTTCCCGCCCTGGATCAACAAGTTCTACATTCTCGATCTGCGGCCTGAAAATTCGATGATCCGCTGGCTCACCGACCAGGGCATAACCGTCTTCGTCGCCTCCTGGGTCAATCCAGATAAGACCCTCGCTGACAAAACCTTCGAAGACTATATGCGCCAGGGCATTTACGAGGGCACAGCAGCAGCCATGACCCAGGCGGGCGTCGATCGCGTGAATACGGTGGGATATTGCATTGGAGGAACCCTTCTGGCGTCCACCCTGGCTCACATGGCGGCCAAGGGCGATGAGCGCATCCAATCAGCAACCTTTTTTGCGGCTCAACAGGATTTTTCCGAAGCCGGCGATCTGTTGCTGTTCACCAACGAGGAATGGCTGAAGGATCTGGAGCAGATGATGGATGCCGAGGGTGGTGTCCTGCGGGGCCAGTCTATGGCCGACACCTTTAACATTCTGCGGTCCAACGACCTGATCTGGTCCTTCTTCGTCAACAACTACCTGATGGGTAAGGAGCCGAAGCCCTTCGATCTTTTATTCTGGAACTCTGACCAGACCCGTATGCCCAAGGCGCTGCATTTGTTCTATTTGCGCAAGTTTTATGGCGAAAACGCCCTGGCCAAGGGTGAGCTGGTGATGGACGGGATCAAGCTTGACCTCTCCACCGTCAAGACCCCGATCTATGTCCAGTCCTCGAAAGAGGATCATATTGCACCAGCCCGGTCTGTTTATCGAGGGGCTCGGCTGTTCGGCGGCCCTGTGACCTTCACCTTGGCCGGATCGGGGCACATAGCCGGGGTAATAAATGCCCCAGTCGCCAAGAAATATCAGCACTGGACCAATGACCGTCTTCCGGAAACCGTCGAGGCCTGGATGGCTGACGCCACCGAAACCCCCGGATCCTGGTGGCCGCACTGGGCGCAGTGGCTGCAATCGCATTCTGGCAAGCTAATCGACGCCCGAGACCCGGCAAGAGGGCCTCTAAAGCCCCTAGAGGACGCACCTGGGTCTTATGTGAAAGTCACATCTTAGAGTGTATGCCGAGCCGTCTAATTAGAAGGGGCTTTTGATCGGACGACCAGCAGGCGGATGAAGACCGCGATGGCCCCTATGGGGGCTGTGGTATGCACCATCCAGGGAGACAGGGGCGAGGGGCCGCGCTCAAACCCGAAGCCGAACAAGGTGACCTGATCGGTGAGCCATCGGATCGAGCCGACCCGCCAGTCCATCCAAGCTGCGCCCAGTCCGACAAAGGCGGCGAGCATCCACAATAGCCGCCAGGGCAAACGCCGGGCTCTCAAGGCTAGTAGCATGGCTGAAATCATAATGATGGGTGTCGCAAGAGTGGTCGCAAAAAAGGCCCACTGGCTGACGGATTTCCTGGGGCCGAAGAACCGCGCCTGAGCATCATCTTCGGGGGTGACTTCCATGGTCGCAATCGACAACAGCCTGAAGACTTTGCCGATCTTATAGGGCCTCTCACCCGGTCGCGGTTTGGGGGGTTCTTCAAACTCTAGGCGGTCAACAGGCATGGGCCGACCGCGCACTGGATCATAAACCCGCCGCCAACCATGCTGTTCAACCTGAAGGTCAATGACGACCCGTTTCCCCGGGAATGTGTAAAGATAACTGAGGTTAGAGCGGTCCCACCTTCCCTTCTGTACGGACTTGTCGGATGAAATCAGTTTAATTGACCAGGGTGGGTCTGCCGGAAAAACAGCCCGTGCCGCCTCGATACGGATTGCGTGTTCGGGGTCGGAAAAGAAGGCGGGTGCGAGGCTTTGGTCGATGACGGGCCAGTCAGCGCGCTGAATCGCATCTATGGTGGTCCGCCCCATGCGGTCGGCATCCAGGTCTGCAACAGGCAGCGCGCAAGCGCTCAGAACCAACATAAGGCTCGCAACCCAAAGCCAAGTCTTCATCTATAAAATCATGCCTCTTTGCCCGTCTCGGCGCGAGCCCGTGGGAAACATACCCCAGTCAAGCCGGACTGTCAGGGCGCATGGCCAGGACAGACTATCTGGACAATCAGGCTGGTATAAACTTCAGAGCGGCACCGTTGCTGCAATAGCGTAGTCCGGTGGGGCGTGGCCCATCGTCAAATAAATGCCCATGATGACCCAAGCATCGCGCGCAGTGATATTCGGTCCTAGCGATACCGATGGCGAAGTCAGTCTTCGTGGCTAAGGCCCCCTTGATGGCCATGAAGAAGCTGGGCCAGCCGGTTCCGCTGTCATACTTGGCGTCAGACCGGAATAGTGGCAGTTCGCAACCCAGGCAGAGAAAAGTCCCCCTTCGGTGCTCATTCAACAGAGGGCTTGTGCCCGGACGTTCAGTGTCTTCATGCCGCAAAATGCCGTAGGCAGCCCCCGGCAGACGCTTCTTCCAATCCGTATCCGAAATCTTGCGCCAGGGAGTCGAGGCGAAGGCGTCTGCCGCCCGGGCGGCTATGGGCGAAAGGGAAACGCTGACCGCCAATACGCGGGTCAGCAGGTGGCGGCGGCTCAGGTGAAATGAGGACTTCATACCCGTTACTACGCCTGCAACGGGGCGAGGTTACAAGCCCTATAAAATGCCATCCCAAGCCGGGCGGACATAAAGGACATTGGCGTCTTTTCTTCGTTTCCTGCGCCGTCCGTAAAGGTCTTAGGGCGAAAGCCCCGTTTTTCGTAAAATGCCCGGGCGCGAAGGTTCTGTTGAAAGGTCCAAAGTCGACGCGCCCCGCCATCGGAAAGTGCCTTGTCCAGCAGGGCTGGTCCCAGGCCACACCCCTGATGATCGGGTGCGATATAAAGGTGATCAATCCAACCGGGATGGAAGCCGATATAGCCGACGACCTCACCGTCAACCTCCGCCACCCAGACTTCATTAGCGGGCAGAAACGTGTTCTGCATGAACACGAAATCCTCCGTCTCCGTATGGAGTTCGGGAAGAAAATCCAGGGACTTGCGCATGGTCTGTCGATGAACCCGGGCGATCGCACCAGCATCCTCGGGACAGGCCCTTCGCAGAATCAAAGGCCGTCAACCTCTGGCAAACCCAGCATCAGGTTAAGATTCTGGACCGCCGCGCCCGAGGCACCCTTTCCCAAATTGTCCAGCACCGCCACCAAGCGCGCCTGCTGACGCTCGACATTTCCGAAGACGTAAAGGGTCATCTGATTGGTGTTTCGGTGGCACTCAGGGTCCAGTTCTGGAACATAGCCCCCTGCCCCGGCCCGCACCTGCTGAAGCCGTTCGCATTCAGCCGTGCTTGCCACTGACACAAAGGCCTCCCGGTCGTAGGCCTTCGCCAGTAGGTCCCGCAGATCGCCAGGTTTTGGCTTATCGGTCAGCGCCCACAGGTGCAATGGAACCTCCACAATCATACCCTGAGCAAAACGTCCCACAGACGGCGCAAAACCGGCGCATGGGCAAGACCGGAATAGGCCTGCATTTCAGCGAGATGCTTGTGCACCAAAGTCAGACCATAGGGCCGCAAGGCGTCCAGGGTTCCCGAAGCGGTCGGGGCCTCGAACTCTTCAATCAGGCCCTTCCCACCGCCGGAGTATCCGGAAATAGCGTTGACAGTGAGAGGGTAGTCTTCGGGGATCAGCCCCGCCGACACCAATGGTCTTACAAGGGCGATGAACCCGGTGGGATAGCAGCCGGGATTGCTGACCCGGGTCGATGCCTGGATCGCCGCCCTCTGGTCAGCATCCATCTCCGGAAAGCCATAGGTCCAGCCGGAAGCAACCCGATAGGCTGTGGAGGCGTCCACAACCTTGACTTTGCTGGACGAGATTAGACGGACCGCTTCCTTGGATGCCCCGTCAGGAAGGCACAGCACCACAGCATCGGCCGCGTTCAGCAGTTCGGCACGGGCCTCCGGGTCCTTGCGTTTCTCCGGGTCGATGGAAAGGACCTGCAGATCGGTGCGACCAGATAGGCGATCACGAATCTGCAACCCCGTGGTTCCGGCCTCGCCGTCAATGAATACGGTATGGGTCATGGCCTGATCCTCACATTCGACCGCAATAGAAAAAGAGCGCCCCGGTTCCCCGAAGCGCCCTGATCCTGCACGAAATTTCGCGCGGCTTTAACGCTTCGAGAACTGGAAGCTGCGGCGGGCCTTGGCCTTGCCGTACTTCTTACGTTCAACAACCCGGCTGTCGCGGGTCAAGAAGCCGTGAGGCTTCAGAACCGGGCGCAGTTCAGGCTCAAAATAGGTCAGAGCCTTGGAGAGACCATGGCGTATGGCACCAGCCTGCCCGGACAGGCCAGAACCCTGGACGGAGACGACCACATCGAACTGGCCAAGACGATCCGTCACTTCAAGCGGTTGGGCAATCATCATGCGCAGGACGGGACGAGCGAAGTAAATCGCTTGATCACGACCGTTGATGGTGATCTGGCCTTTGCCAGGTTTGATCCAAACCTTGGCAATCGCATTCTTGCGCTTGCCGGTCGCATAGGAGCGGCCTTGGGCATCGACCTTGCGAACATGGACGACAGCGTCGGGTTGCGGGTTGGACGACAGGCTTTGAAGCGCATCGAAACCGGTGGGAGCGGGAGCATCGGTCATCTGTCTTACTTGCTCCGCACGTTCTTCGCGTTCAGCGACGCAAAGGCGATGGTCTCAGGGTTTTGCGCTTCATGAGGATGCTCTGAAGTGCTGTAAATGCGCAAATGGGTCATTTGCTTGCGCGCCAACGGGCTTTCCTTGGGCAACATGCGCTCGACCGCCTTTTCAAGGATGCGCTCAGGGAACTTTCCACCGAGGATCTTGTCAGCCGTGCGTTCCTTGATACCGCCGGGGTGACCGGTATGCCAATAATAGATCTTGTCGGTCAGTTTCTTGCCGGTGAATTTTACCTTATCGGCATTGAGGACCACGACAAAGTCACCGCAATCGACATTGGGGGTATAGTCAGGCCGATGCTTGCCGCGAAGACGCATGGCGATGAAAGACGCAAGGCGGCCGACCACGGCGTTCTCAGCATCGATCACAATCCACTTCTTCTCGACGTCGGCAGGCTTCAAAGAAGCCGTCGTCTTCATCATGAGAGCAATCCGTAGGTTAGTTTCGCAGGCGACGCCCGCGACAGGAGGCCGGGCAACTACGGCATGTGCCAGGGCCTGTCAACATAACTTGAGCACAGGCGTGTCAAAAAGTCTTATACCATAAGGGAGTTAGGAAATAGGTATTCCAATACCCCTGCCCCCAAAGCCGGTCTAAGGTCGTCTGACTCGCCAGGCAAGGGCCGTCGCGGAGCACAGCACCAGGCTGCCGTGAGTTGGTGGATCACACCAAGTGCCAGCGGAACCCGCGCCATAAGGGTCGCAATACCAAGCAAGACCTGGATGACCATACCCATGGCAACCGTTACCGCCAAGACCTTCGCGGTCTGCGGAAGACGGGTTGAGCGCAATGCCGTCCACCCCACCACCGCGCTGACAGCCAACAGGATGTAGGCACCTAAACGGTGATGGAACTGCACGGCGGCCTGACTATGCGCCAGGGTCGCCCAAAGATCAGACCCGGCATAACCCTCGGGAAAAATCCGACCATTCATGAAGGGCCAGTCGTTGAAAACCAGTCCGGCATCATTGCCCGCCACCAGGGCACCCAGAAGGACCTGGAGGTAAATCATGGCCAAAAGGATTAGCGATGCCCCGCGCCACGGCCCCGGGGCATCGCTGCGACTTGCCCCTGCAGCCGCCTCCAGGGCCGTCCAGATCAGCGCGCCCAACAGAATGAAAGCCAAGCCAAGATGGGTCATCAACCGTTCGGGTGCCACGGAAACCCGATCTGAGAGACCGCTCGCAACCATCCACCAGCCCACCAAACCCTGTAGTCCACCCAAAACCAGCAGGGCCCAACAGCGCCCAATGAGGCGCCGGGGCAATATTCTGAGCCCGAGAAACAATAACAAAGGTAGGCTAAAGACGATGCCAACCAGTCGCCCCAACAGCCGATGTGACCATTCCCACCAGTAAATCGACTTAAAAGCCTCAAGGCTCATGCCGCGGTTCAGCTGAATATATTGGGGAATTTGCTTGTACTTCGCAAACTCTCCGGCCCAGTCGCCGTCGGTGATCGGGGGTATAGCCCCCATGAGCGGACGCCATTGGGTGATCGACAAACCGGAGTCGGTCAGGCGGGTTGCCCCCCCCACAACAACCATGGCCAGAACCATGAACGCCGAAATAAACAGCCACAAAGAAACAACTGCCGAGCGATCTGAACGCAGAAACGAGGTCATGGGCCAGCACGCACCAAAACGCGGGACAAAGCCCGAAAGTTCATTCGGTCTAGTGGAGAATGTTATCTGCGTCCACGGTTCCCTGATGCTCTCAGTTCGGCATGGGTCTGTTGTCGCGGTCGCGGTACGAGATGACGCCGGTAGGTCAAACGGCTATACTCGCAGTATGAAAGCTCGACTTCGCAAACTGATCGGCGGCTTTGGCCTATTGGCCTTTATCGGTGCCTATGTTTGGGCCGTTACGGCTATTGGCGAACATCTACCCGACCAAATGCAGATCAAGCTGATTTATTTTGCGATTACCGGCCTAGCCTGGGGGGTGCCGGTCCTACCGCTTATCAGTTGGATGAACCGGGGGCGCGAATAAGCCTATTTCCTCATCTGAGCTCATTCAAAAATTATAGCGAGTTTCGATCCGATAACCGGTTCCCATTTATCGGGATAAGCTCTGTGTACTTGGAGAGGGTTATAGGGAAACCCGCCGATGGTCGGAGCGACAGGATTTGAACCTGCGACCCCTTGACCCCCAGTCAAGTGCGCTACCAGGCTGCGCTACGCTCCGACATCGGCGAGCGGCCCTTCTAACGGCTTAACCGACATGGGCAAGCGATTTCAGGTAAACCTACGCTGCAATATATGGTCGAGCCGCTGCTTAGTGGATAAAAGCCCAGCAAGCGAGAGGCGCAAACGCATCTGAGACTCTGAAGTCAAAGCCTGTGGTTTGCCGGCGATCTGCACCCGGGCGGCCGGACCTTCAGTAAGGAATGCTGACCCAACATCCCGGTGTTTCGGAACGGTCGGATCCTCAGCGATGGCTCGGGAGATTCGCTCAAGCCCCTCTTCCTTGTAAAGCCTCTGAACATCCTTGATGGTCAAGCCATCGTCGTGGAGCCGGGTCTTTAACGCGCGCAGCACGGCGACATCCTGCGGGCGATAAAATCTACGCCCACCCGCCCGCTTCATGGGCCTGATAAAGGAAAATCGAGTCTCCCAGAACCGCAGGACATGCTGCGGCACACCAACCTCGTCGGCGGCCTCCGAAATGGTTCGAAAGGCGTCTGGGCCCTTGGCCAATTGCCTCTGGACCTATTTGGCCAAGGCGCAATCCACACGCGCCTTCATGACCTGAGAAGCCCTGAAACCGATCACCCGACGCGGCTCAATGGCCGCCGGCTCCCCGGTCTTAGGATTGCGGCCCATCCGTGCCCGCTTCGCGCGCACCTGGAAAACACCAAACCCTGAGAGTTTGACCTGCTCACCACGTTCAAGGGCCTGGGCGGCAAGCTCCAGAGTGCGTTCAACGAGTTCGGCCGAGTCCTGTCGTGTGAGGCCGACCTCGTCGTGAACCGCTTCACACAGATCAGCCCGCGTAACTGTCGCGCCCTTCATTACAACCCCTCTTGGTCGAAAATCCCGCCTACTGATGAACCGATTGTCGCATCAGGTCAAAGACTTCTGACCATGCCTTGATAATTTTATAGGCGGACGACACAGGCCCCCCAGGTCAAGCCGCCGCCCATGGCTTCAAGAAGTAAAAGATCACCGGGCTTGATTCGACCGTCTTCAATCCCGTGGGCCATGGCCAGCGGGATGGAGGCCGCTGAGGTATTGGCATGGATCGCAACCGTGGAAATGACCTTCGCCTCTGCAATACCCAGCCGCTTGGCAACGCCTTCGAGAATGCGCTGATTGGCCTGATGCGGAATGAACCAATCGACCTCAGAAACGGCAATGCCCGCATCCGCCGCCGCCGCAACAACGGCTTCGGAGATATTCACAACGGCGTGACGGAAAACCTGGTTTCCTTGCATCCGCAGGTGGCCAATTTGGCCATTGGTGGATACCCCGCCGTCCACATAGAGCAGGTCCTGCTTGGTGCCGTCCGCGCGTAGGGCAAAGCCCAACAAGCCCCGATCAGTGACTTCGCCCTCCCCGTCCTGGGGTTCCAGAACAACGGCCCCTGCCCCATCCCCGAACAGGACGCAGGTTCCCCGGTCCGTCCAGTCCATCAGGCGGGTCATGGTCTCTGCGCCGATGACAAGGGCACACTTGGATCGGCCACGGGCAACAAAGCCATCAGCGGTGGACAGGGCATAGACAAAACCGGAGCACACCGCCTGGACATCAAAGGCTATACCAACCGGGCATCCCAGCTTGCGCTGGACCATGGTCGCAACCGCCGGAAAGGTCAGATCCGGGGTGGTGGTTCCAACAATAATGAGGTCAACATCTTCCGGCTTTCGGCCTGCAGCTTGCAGAGCCTTGCGGGCGGCCTCAACTGCCAGATCAGAAACCCCCTGGTCCGGCGCGGCCCGATGACGCTGTCGAATTCCGGTCCGCTCGACAATCCAGGCGTCGGTGGTGTCCACGATCCTGGCCAGATCATCATTGGTGACAACATCCTGCGGCAGGTATGCGCCTACACCTGTCACGACACTTCTCAAGACCCTACGCGTCACCCGAAGACTCCATGGCGGCTTCCAATGCGCCGGCATTCATCGCCGCCGAAAGATTTGTCATATTCCTCGCCACTTCCGAGGCGAAGTCACTCTTGGCCAGATCAACGGCCAGTCCGATGGACTGACCAAAACCCGGTGCCACAGCCCCACCATGGCATTTGACCACCAGCCCATTGAGCCCCAGGAACGGGGTCGCCGGCGGCGGGCTCATCTTGTTGACAAACAGGCGTAGGGCCGGCCGCGCAAGCCATGCCCCCAGCTTTGCGCCCAGGGTCGATGTTAGGGCGGATCGAAGCTCCGCGACAATATAACTGGCCGTGCCTTCGGCGGTCTTCAGCGCCACATTGCCTGTAAAGCCGTCGGTCACCACCACATCCACGGTATTCTTTGAAAGATCATCCCCCTCAACAAAGCCGTGATAGTCGATATCGAACTTGCCGCCTTTCAAAATCGCATGGGCCAGCCGGACCTCTTCATGGCCCTTCACATCCTCAGAACCGACATTGAGAATGCCGACCTTCGGTCGTGCTAGGCCATGGGCGGCACGATGAAAAGCCTCTCCCATTATCGCGAACTCGACCAGCCGTTCGGCGTTACAATCAATGTTTGCGCCAGCGTCTAAAACGGTCGAAACGCCCTTGCGTCCGGGCCAGGAGACCACCAGGGGTGGTCGCTCCACGTCCACGCTCATGCGGAGAATCAATCGGGAAATCGCCATCAGCGCCCCGGTATTGCCGCAGGATACCGCCGCGATAGCCTCACCGGATTTTACGCTTTCGACGGCGTTCCACATTGAGGCTCCGCGTCCGCGCCGTACAGCGTTTGCGGGCTTTTCGTCGGAGGCTATGACCTTATCGGTGTGCCGGACCTCGCATCGCGCAGCCAATCCGGGATGACGCGCCAGCTCGGGGATCAAAACCTTCTCATCTCCATGAACGAGGAAGTTCAAATGATCTTTTGAGGTTTCGATGGCCAGAGCCAGGCCGGGAATTGTCGTGGACGGTCCATAGTCGCCGCCCATGGCATCAATAGAAATCACCAGGGATCGGGTCATCAAATCGAGTCCATCCCCGTTGCGGCGCAGGACGGTACGATACAGAGGGAACCGAAACATGCAAAGCGCTGGGCAATCATCAATCCTGTTCCTTCAGCTGCTTCAGAACTGAAAAGGGGGAAAGATCTGCCGTCGGAGCGGAATAGTTGAATATGGCGTCGGGTTTGCGGGGAAAGGGATCGATCGCCAGAGCCAGGTGCTCGAACAGAATGTGGGACAGATCGACAATATCGCCTTCAAGCACATCGGGGGGATCAGGGGCATCAGGATCGAGCTCGACTTCGCCTGCGATGGATTCAATGGGCGTATGCGGACTACCGGACGGCACTAACCGCAGGTCAATATCCCCACTAATGTCCTGAATGAAGGCCTCCAAGCTGACGCCACAGATCTGCTCCACCCGGCCGCGGAAGTATCCGCTCACCTCAGCGCCATCAAGCCAACTGCGCAAGGTCACCTGCGCGGTCAAGACCGGGAGGTCAGGGAACCCCAGAGCCTCGGCCCACCGAGCGCGGGTCTCGACAGGCGGCTCTAGGGTCAGGGTCTGCGCTCCGCGGGCAAGGTCAGCAAGGCGGATTGTCGATATCCAGGTCATGGGCTGATCCATGAGACATTACCCAGGGCCAAGTCACCGGTGGCCTGTTCCCTGAGCCCGTCTCTTTGCCGCAGGATATAGTCCATGAAAACCTCAAGCGCGGGGGCCTCGACCCCGGCAAACACCGTGCGTTTGACCATGGCACTCAAGTCCTCGGTAGCGGGCAGCGCCGACAGGGCCGCGTGATAGTTCTTTACCCGGCCGTAGAAAGCTTCCCCGAGCCGCCGCATTTTTTGCCAACAGACAGATCGCCGACCCCCATTTCCCGCAAGGCATCGTCAAGGGCCTGGGTGTAGGCATCAAACAGGGCCTGGGAAGCCTTGGCCGCCTCTGGGCCCTGATTTACCAGCCGGTCCATGATCAGCACCACGTGCAGAGAATAGATTTCAAACCGACCTTCCACCGAATCAGGAACACCCATCTCGCATAGAGCCGGGGTGAACGTGATTGCTCCACACAAGCGGCGTAGAGGGCACGACCAGCAATGACTGCGGGTTTGGGTCGGAAAATACGATCCAAAAGCATGACGGCCTCGTTTTCGCCCTCAGAGGAGTCTAAGGGCGGCATTGCAGTAAGGGCCCGCGAGCGATAGGTCAAAGCCCAGGAAAAATGAACAGGTCAGATATGTTCCCACGTACAGTCGCCTCCGTCCTGGCTTTAAGCCTTCTCGGTGCTGTCGGATGCGCTCCGATCACAACCTATTCGGGATTCCAGGCGATTGAAGCCAATCCCAAGGACGTCAAGGCTGGAGTCGATACAAAGGCTTCGGTCAGAGGACGCCTCGGTTCGCCGTCGGCGGTCTCGACCTTCGATCCCAATGTCTGGTTCTATATTGATCAGGTGAAACAGACCGTGGCTTTCCAAAAGCCGATCACCACCCGCCGGGATGTCACGGCCATCACCTTTAACAAGGACAGTGAGATGGTGGAGACAGTCAACCAATACAGCCTGAAAGACGGCAAGTTGATTGCGTTCAATGATCGCGAGACCCCAACCCGCGGGCGCGAACTGACTGTGCTGGAGCAATTATTAGGTTCAGTCGGTCGCGGTGGCGGCTTGCTGCCGAATCAGGACGAAGGCGCACCGGGTAATCGTCCGGGTGATCGCCGCTGAGGCCAAAGGCAACCGAGGATCAGAACCGATCAGGCCCTCACCCTTTTTTGAATAGAAGATGATGGCAAAGAAAACGCCCCGGAGATCGTTCTCCGGGGCGATATTAATTCCGACTAAGTCGGGATCAATTAGGCGGCTGACGCGTGAGCCAGGATCGCCAATAGCAGCAGGGCCACAATATTGGTGATCTTGATCATGGGGTTCACAGCAGGGCCCGCTGTATCCTTGTAAGGGTCGCCAACAGTGTCACCGGTGACAGCCGCCTTGTGGGCCTCTGATCCCTTGCCGCCATAGTGACCTTCTTCGATCAGCTTCTTGGCGTTGTCCCAGGCACCGCCACCTGAGGTCATGGAAATCGCTACAAACAGACCCGTGACGATCACGCCCATGAGCATGGCTCCCAGGGATGCAAAGCCGTTGGCCTTCCCGGCGATCTGGTTGATCGCAAAGAAAAGCACCACGGGTGAAACCACCGGTAGCAAGGACGGCACGATCATTTCGCGAATCGCAGCGGCGGTGAGAATGCTGACGGCACGACCGTATTCCGGCTTGACCTCGCCGGTCATTATCCCAGGATTTTCCCGGAACTGGCGACGAACTTCTTCTACTACGGCTTCAGCTGCACGCCCCACGGCGGTCATCGACATGCCGCCGAACAGGAAGGGCAACAAACCGCCGAACAACAGACCAACCACCACATAGGGATTGGACAGGTCGAAGGCCACCGTACCCAGTCCGGAGAAGAATGACCCAGGCGTAGCGCTGGCGGCAAAGAACTTCAGGTCTTCTGTGTAGGCGGCGAAGAGCACCAGAGCCCCCAGGCCGGCCGAACCGATGGCATAGCCCTTCGTAACCGCCTTGGTGGTGTTGCCCACGGCATCCAAAGCGTCAGTGGTGACCCGTACTTCCGGGGGAAGGCCCGCCATTTCGGCAATACCGCCCGCATTGTCGGTGACCGGCCCGAAAGCGTCCAGGGCGACAATGAAGCCCGCTAGGGACAACATGGAGGTGGTGGCGATAGCAATGCCGAACAGGCCTGCCAGACCATAGGTCACGATAATGCCGACGATGATAACAATGGCTGGAGCCGCCGTAGACTCAAGGCTCATGGCAAGGCCCTGGATGACGTTGGTCCCGTGTCCGGAAACGCTGGCCTTGGCCACCGACTTCACAGGCCTGAAGCCTGTGCCCGTATAATATTCGGTAATGACCACGATCAGAGCCGTGACGACCAGCCCGGCAACGCCGCAATAGAATAGGCTGTCAGCGTTAAAGGACTTGTCGCCTACGGTGACGGTGGTCGTCACAAGTTTGTGGATTACATAATACAGGGCGAAAACCGACAAGCCGCCGGTGACGATTAGGCCCTGATAGAGGGCCCCCATGATGTTTTGCGACTTGCCCAGACGCACAGCAAACGTGCCGATGATCGAGGTGACGATGCAGATGGCGCAGATGGCCAGAGGCAGGACCATCATGTCGGAGACGATGGCTGCATTTTCGCGGAAGAAGATCGCCGCAAGCACCATAGTTGCGACCGTGGTCACCGCATAGGTTTCAAACAGGTCAGCCGCCATGCCCGCACAGTCACCGACGTTATCGCCCACATTGTCAGCAATCGTCGCCGCGTTGCGGGGATCGTCTTCCGGAATGCCAGCTTCAACCTTGCCGACCATGTCACCGCCAACATCAGCACCCTTGGTGAAGATGCCACCACCGAGGCGGGCAAAGATCGAAATCAATGAAGCCCCGAAGCCCAAGCAGACCAAAGAATCCTGAACTTCACGGCTGGTATTGGCTAGGCCCAGCGGCCCGGTCAGCACCGCGTAGTAACCTGCAACGCCCAAAAGCGCGAAACCGGCAACCAACATGCCGGTGATGGCTCCAGAGCGGAAGGCCAAGGACAGGCCGCGCGCCAGGCTTTCCGACGCCCCCTGGGCCGTGCGGACATTGGCCCGCACTGAAATCAACATGCCCACAAACCCTGCCGCACCCGACAGGATTGCGCCGGTCGCAAAACCGATGGCCGGAAGGGTGCCCAGAAAGAAGGCCAGTGCAGCAAGAATCACCACACCAACAAGGCCAATCGTTGTGTACTGTTTGTTGAGATAGGCCTGCGCACCCTCTTGGATGGCGGCTGCGATTTCTTGCATTCGCTCATTTCCGGGCGAGGCCCGCATCAGCGATGCTGTCTGAACGACGCCGTAAAGCACCGCCAGCGCGCCGGCACCGATCGCCAGCAAAAGCTCAGGATTCATAGATAGGTCGCCCCTTCAAGACTGCGTGAAATCGGGAGACGGCACCGAGATGGCACCTGTCGATGTGTTCCCAACCCCATGGTTTCCTCTCATTGCGGCCTCCCCGAAAGCGGAGAGCCATCATAAAGAACGAGGAAACTGCCAAACCTGACGCGCCCATGCAATGTCTGACGTGAATGAGAGCAAACCCATCTCTAGGGCTGGATCTCAGAATTGCGCTTTGTGTTGTCTATTATTGGAAGGCCCAGATACTTTTTTGGAGTTTGAGACTTGATCTCCACGTCCTTGACCAAGCCGGGACCGGCTATGCGTATGGCTTCCGATTTAAGCGCCGCGATCAAGCGCGCGTCATCCACAGACAGGTAATTCTGCTTACCTGTGAAATCGGTTCTCGCACCGAGCCGAACCAGTGAGTCGCGAAAATAAGGTTCTCTCGCTCTCAATTTTCGGGCATCGGCTGTCTTTACCAAGTTAATACGAGCACTAACGAAAACGTAATTAACCAGCCTGCCATTTGCCGAAATCGGCACGGCCACTGGTATAAGATCGATAAATTGTGTGTCTGCGGCCTTCCCGGCTTCCTTGCCTTTTTCAGCCGCTTTCTCGCCACCGTAGGCAGGGCCGGTCAGGAGGAGGGCGGCGGCAAGGATTGGACCCGATTTCATACCCCGACCATTCCTCTGAATTGGTTTCTACTTGTTTGATACCTTAGAGTGCGTCCCGATAAGTGGGAACCGGTTATC
>NMUI01000068.1 GCA_002221445.1 Phenylobacterium zucineum
TAAAGGGAACAGGCTCTAGGCTCGAATGACGAAAGTTGGGCGTCCAACCGGTCGCGGACGCCTGGCCATTCCTCCGCCAGAACTGAGAAAATAACCGTGTCGCGAACGCGGCCGGTCCAGGTCACGCGATCCTGGCGCAGGACCCCCTCCTGCACCGCCCCCAGCTTGAGCACCGCCGCCCGGGAGCGGGCATTGATAGCATCTACCCGATAGACCACCCGCCGGGCTCCGGCGTCGAAGGCATGGCCCATCATCAGTCGCTTGGCCGCCGGATTGACAGGACCGCCCCGAACAGCGGGATGGTAATAGGTCCCACCTATCTCAACGCCGGCATTGGCCGAGTCGGCACCGATGTGGCAGGTCATACCCTTACAGCGGTCATCAACCATGACCGCATATGACATCCAACTACCGTCGGCTTGGCTCTTGACTAGGTGATCCTCCCAGCGACGATCAAAGGCCTCGCCGAGCATGGAATACGGATAGAGCTGGTTCCAGGTATCGGGGTCTGCGGCGCAGGCGGCGCGCAGGTCGTCCTTGTGTTCAACCCCCAAAGGCTCCAGACGCACCCAGGGATTTTGCAGGATCTGGAGAGTCAGATTCATGCGCCATGTCCTTTCAGCCAGAGCTGTGCCGCCTGGATCACATAGGTCACTCCGACTCCCGTGACGATCCAACGGGTCCAAGCCTTGAAATTCACGTCACTCATTCGATCAAGGATTCGACCGCCCACCGCCGTGCCCAGCATGGAGAGCGGGATAGCCAGAGCAAAGACCGGCCAGGTCGGAAGCCCCCTAGCCCCGGCGGTGAACAGGGGCGCGCCATAGACCAAAATCTTGGCCAGGTGACTGAAGACCTGGGTCGCAGCCTTGGTGGCCACAACGGCATGACGGGTCATGGCGGTCCGGACGAAGAATATGTCCAGCAAGGGTCCGGCCACCCCGGCGGTCAGGTTGAGACCTGTGACCAGGAAACCCGAAGTCAGGGCGTGCAGCGGCCTGGCGGCATCTAGGCGCAGCCAAGCCTGCGGAATCCACAGAAGACCCGGCACTAGGCCCAGCATCAGGAACAGCAGCATTTTTGAGGGCGTAAAGGTGATCAAAGCTACAGCCATCCCGGCGGTGACGGCGGCCAGGGCGTAATAGGCCACAATACCCCAGCGGACATGCCTAGCGTGCAGAATCGCCCGCCAGCCATTGGCCACCAGCTGAAGCACGCCGTGGGTCACAAAGGCCGCCGAGACCGGCATCAGAAAGGCAAGGCCGCCCATCAGAACCAGACCTCCGGCCATACCAAACACCCCCGACAGGGTGGAGGTCAGAAAGGCGAGAAGGGTCAGGATCAACCCGGTTGCCACGACACTCATGGCTCAAGCCTTTTGTAAAAGATAACCGTGCCCACCGATACCCCATCCGGCATCAGGCGTAGTCGGGGATCACGCCGACCCGGACCCAACCGCCACCGCTATAAAGCCGCTCGCCGACACCGCCTTGGGCCGTATCAAGGGTCAGAAGCGTCAAGCCCAAAGCCCGCCCGGCGTCTTCCGCCGCCGCCAGCAGGGCTTGGCCGATCCCCTGTCCCCGGGCCCGTCTATGCACCAGCATCTTCGCCACCTCGCCCCGGTGGGGCTGGTTGGGAACCCCTGCGGGAATCACCTGGACCACGCCGATCACGCCTAGGGCATCTGACGCAGTGATCACCATGCGCCCGTCGTCCTGCGCCAAGTCCGCCACATGGTTCCAAAAGCCGACGGCCTCCTCGTAGGTCAGATCAGCCATGAAACTCACCGAAGCCCCACCGGCCACACAATCCATGAGCACCAGGGCCAGCGCCTCAGCGGTAAGGCGCAGGTCCGTTGGATTGAGCCGGGTAATTTGGAACGCTTGGGTCATGGCCAGGATCAAGACTTATACCTGACCTCGAACGGCGGTCGAGGGTAGGGGATTTACAGGCGGGTGGTTGACCTACAACCCGATCCAAGCGCTATGCAGATAAACTGCATAACGCGTTTTTGAGACCCTGAAATGCTTCGACGGTTCGCCCTGGCCCTGGCCTTACTGCCCCTTATCATCCTGCCCCACCCGGCATTGGCCGGTCAGGTTCGGGTGGCCGTTGCCGCCAACCTGCTTGAACCGGCCCAGGCCATAGCTGCGGCCTTCAGGGCCGAAACCGGAAACACCCTTGAGCTTGGGGTCGGATCGACGGGTCAGCTCTATGTTCAGATAACCCATGGGGCACCTTACGACGTCTTTCTGAGCGCCGACGCCACCCACCCGGCGATGGCCGAGGCGGCAGGCCTGGCGGTCCCGGGTTCACGCCTGACCTACGGTATCGGACGGCTCGTGCTCTATTCGAAGATCCCCGGCCTGGTGGATGACAAGGGTGCGGTTCTGACCCGGGGTGGGTTCGCCAAACTGGCTATCGCTGATCCTGAGACAGCCCCTTACGGCCGGGCTGCGGTCCAGACTCTCAAAAAACTCAAGGCTTATGATCGGATTAGGTCGTCCCTTGTCCAAGGGGCCTCCATGACCCAGACCTTTCACTTCGTTGAGACCGGGGCCGCCGATCTCGGCTTTGTGGCCTTGTCGCAAGTGATCAAAAGACCGGGGGGGTCGCGGTGGCTGGTTCCGGCGGCCGATCACACCCCGCTGGTGCAACAGGCGGTTCTAATGAAGGTCGGAGCGGGCAATCCCGCCGCCAAGGCCTTCCTGGTTTATCTGAAATCCCGGCGGGCGCGGGCTATTCTCGCTGACTACGGCTATCAGGCCCCCTGATATGTTCGAAGTGATCTGGACCACCGTAAAGCTGGCCACCGTGACGACTGTCCTGTTGATCCTGTTGTCCACACCTGTGGCCTGGGGCCTGTCTCAGAGACGGACCTGGTGGAAGGATGTGGTCGGCACGATCCTGTCTTTGCCTATTGTCCTACCCCCGACCGTTCTAGGCTTCTACCTCCTCCTGACCCTGGCGCCGCAAAGCCCAGTCATGGCCTTGCTGCACCCTTTTGGCATTCGATCCCTAGCCTTTACCTTTACCGGGCTGGTCATCGGCTCAATGATCTATTCCCTCCCCTTCGCCGTCAGTCCCCTTCGGGACGCCTTTATCGCCATGGGTGATGGGCCCATGGAGGTTGCGGTAACCTTGCGGGCCTCGCCCCTGGACGCCTTTCTGAACGTGGCGATCCCCCAGGCTGGGCGCGGTTTCGCTACGGCCGCCATTCTCGTCTTTGCCCACACGGTCGGAGAATTCGGCGTTATCCTGATGATCGGCGGGGCCATCCCCGGACAGACGGAGGTGGTCTCCATCCGAATCTATCAACTGGTGGAATCTATGCGGTTTAATGAGGCGCACCGGTTGGCTGCCGGTCTGCTGGCCTTCGCCTTCTGCGTTCTACTGGTGATTTCGCGGCTTGATCGCGGGGGCAAGGTTTGATGAGGCCTGGACTGACGGCGCGGCTGACCGGGTCGATCGGGACCCTGCGTCTGGACATTGACCTAACCCTACCGCCCTCCGGGGTGACTGTGCTGACCGGTCCATCGGGCAGTGGAAAATCAACCTTGATCCGCGCCCTGGCCGGACTGACCCGGCTGAAGGGTGAGATCCGGGTGGGTGCCGATACTTGGCAGGATGAGCAGATCTTTCGGCCCACCCATAGACGGGCAGTCGGCGTGGTTTTCCAGGACGCACGTCTTCTGTCCCACCTAGATGTGCGCGGAAACCTGACCTTCGGGCTCAAGCGCGCCCCTGCACCCCCCGCCATCCATCTCGACGCCGTGGTGGATCTTATGGGGCTTGACCATCTCATGGGACGAGGGGTTCACCACCTCTCCGGCGGCGAGCAGCAAAGGGTGGCCATAGCCCGGGCCTTGCTGACCCAACCGCAAGTGCTGCTCATGGACGAACCCCTGTCGGGTCTCGACCCAGACAGCAAGATGACGATCCTGCCCTACCTTCAGACCCTTCATCGAAGCCTATCGATTCCGGTGCTCTATGTGGCCCACGGACAGGATGAAATCGCCGCCATCGCAGATCGCATTGCGCGACTATCTGCAGGTCGGTTGGTCAGTCTGGAAGATGCTGCACCTGCCGGGATGTTGGCAGGTCGATCCCGGGAAGACATCGAAGCCTTGGCGGTCGCCGCCCTCCAAGCCGGGCTTCAGCCCCCTGCCGGCATCTGATCCTACTTCACCGGAAGCTGGGCCGCGCCGGGACAGACCGCAGCCGCCAGGGCCTTGTCGTCGTCGGACTCGATCTTCTTCGGGGCCTGAGAACGCCAGTCGTCGGCGATGGCCAGGGGTTTCTTCGGCGAATAACCCGAGACCAGGATCATGGTCTGTGCCTTGCAGTCCAAGGCCAATATCGACCCCACACCGTCGGCTGCCCCCGGCGCGGATGGACCCATGCGCGGGGTCGCACCCACCTTGCCGATGGCTGACAGCACCACCGCCCTTTGAGACTTCGCGTCTTTATAAGAATAGTCCGCATCATAGGACCATTGCAGACCGCCAGCACTGACGGCGGTATAGCCCTTCCAGTTTCCGGCCTGGGCCACGCCGACCGCAGCCAGGCTCGAAAACAGGGCAATAGCAATGACGCGACGCATGGTGTGTTTCCTCTGAAATTCCTCGGCGCGGACCCTAGAACCTGTTCCCTTTAGACGGAAACG
>NMUI01000069.1 GCA_002221445.1 Phenylobacterium zucineum
CGCTTGTAGATCGCCTTCGCCGCGTCTAGCGTGAGGTTGGCAATGTCCTGGTCGGGATAGGCGCGTTTGGAGATTCCGAACTTGGTTTCACCACCTGGGTCTTGCGGATTGTTGGTGTACCCGCCTTCGTGGCCGATCAAGACTTCAAACGCTTGGTCGAAAGTCATTTCTTCTCTTCCAGGTTCTTGATGCGAAGCTCCATGCGGATGTCTTCGTCGTGGCCTGCCTGGATCGCCTTGTGTATTGCGTCCAGGTCATTGGCTGCGTACACGGCCAGAGCCACTACAACTGCCTGTGCAGCCCCAAGGCCCCACGCGATTACCTTCCACATACCCTTACCCTGATTCAAGATTTCTGCGTCCGCAGCCACCTTCTCTTCGAAAGTTGTCAGGTGGTCATCGAACTTCTGGGACAGGCCGGCAGTCGCGCTGGTGTTAGCCATTAAGGCCACGTTGATGGAATTCAGAATGATGAGGAAAGCCCGCTGCTTGGGGTCGTTCTCCTCTGCGATCATTGCCTCGATGTCGTGCCGCTTTGAGTCAGTGGCGCGGCGTGCGTATGGCAGGTCGGTCATTTCTGGAATTCCTTACGATAGGTTGGCCTTGTAGTTGCGACCCGTTGTAACGGATAAATTAATCACTTTTGAAACTCTGGGCTGAGTTGCAATTTCAGTTTTTCCGACTCATACGCAAGTCGGCAGTGGTCTTTCTGGAATGGTCGGAACAGTAGGTCAATCACTGGGCGCATGAACCCCCAGAACCGTCCTTGCTGCTCCATCCGGTAGGCTACGCTGGACATGGTTTCGTCAGGCTCGCCGTTGCAGATGACTACGTTGATCAGTTGGTCTAGGGCGATCAGGACGCGGAGGATGTAGTTCATGGTTGGGTGGGCCAAGTTATTTGCCACGGGAAGCCAGCTTGCGTCGACAGATCGCGCAACGCTTGTCGGTAAGCTGCCCATGCCCCCTTATTTACTAAGGAATCTGGAAGTTGAGTCCAGTCGCACTGGGACAGTAGAAGATTTCGTGTTTCGCGTACTTGCTTGGCCTCTTTGGAAGACTTATAGGCAATATCCTCTTGTGTCGCGGCAGCATCCACTACCCACTCTGCCTTCCACGCTCCATCTATTTGAACTGGATTAGCCAGCTTGTAGATGTACTGGTCATACACATAAGGTGGCGCTTCTACTGCGACAAAGCCAAGAGCCGCAATAGAGTCCGTGTCCATCAGGTTCAGGCCGGTAGCCAAGAACTCGTCGCGGGATGCTTTCGATACTGGAAGCTCAGTGATGGCCCCGTCTTTGATCTTTGCTAGTATGTGAATCACGAGAAGAACCCCCAAGCGTCAACACTAAGGTTATACATACTTGAAAATGTCATGGCATAGCCACCTGTTCCGAAGACTGTGTTGCATTGTGCTATGTTCATTGAAAAGAAGATGTAGGTGTTAGTGGTGTCGGATACCGTTTCATGGATGGTGCAATTTGCCGCTGTTGCCACCACGCCGGTTACGTTGTTCACGTTAATAACTCCGTGAATCTCCCCTGCTGTGTACCCAAAACCGAAAAAGGAAAATGCCAGAAGCGCTCCCCCAACATTGTTCATAGTTGGTTGACTATTGGCGACGATCTGTGTGGACGTAGCTGCTGCGGTATACGGGGCCATAACCCAAGTCAGCGTACCCACCGACGAGAACGTCTGTGGGGTACCTAGAATCCACGGACTGTTGAGGGCGTAATAGGATGCGTACCAGCTACCCGAAGATACCCACGAACTTCCACCAGCCGGAGAATAGGGGGAGTTGCCGCCCACCATCAGCCGCGTAGAAAACGCGTTGCTAGTCAGGTTCCCCGACGCTGGAAGCGTAACGGTAACGGGGTTCGGAGAGGCCGTCTGGTAGCTATACCAAGTGGGAGCTGGCCCCACGGTGCCCCCTCCCGCTGCGCCTTGAAAGCCTTGTGGCCCTTGTGCGCCCGCTGCACCTTGGGCACCCTGTGCGCCCGCTGCACCTTGGGCACCCTGTGCGCCTGAGCCGGTGGCACCTTGTGGCCCTTGCGGCCCTGCCACCGTACTAGCGGCACCTTGCGGCCCCTGCGGGCCTTCTGCACCGACCACCACAGGTGTCCATACGCCACCTACAAATTGTTTTAGTGTTGCGTTGACTGTCATAGCGTAGCCCTCAATACTTCAATCTGCGCCTCGATGCTGGATATGAAACTGCTATCACCAAGCAGGATTGCTTCACGCAAACGCCGTGGTGTTATCTGTGTTTCCAGTTCTGCGATCTGGGCGACTACTCCCTGCTTGCGTTCAGCTTCAAGCATTTCCGGTGTGCGGGGGTCTATCCACTGCTTAGTGCCGTAGTCGAATGTGTGGTGCGTGGACGGGCTTGCTGGAAGCGGCACGACCGCGCCGTTTTCGACGTAGTTACCCCATGGGTCAATTGGTGTACTGCTTTCGACTACCACTGGGTCAGTCATGCCCTCGATAGGTTCGTTCGACTGCTGCCAGATAAACCCGTTAGCGTCTGGGTACAAATATAGGATCATATTTTGTTTTCCGTTGCAACGATGTAGGACAAGAGCGACACGGACGCCCCCGCACCGAAAGCGATTGAGGTTCCGTTGACGTCCACGGGGAAAATGTTTCCGTACACAGTAAAGGTCCGTGCCCCCGCCGCGGGTGTGTACCTATACACGGGCGTAATATTTGCCTGTGCAGAACCCCCCGGCCCTGAGATACGTTGCGAAACAACACCTAGCGAAGTACCTGTTTCATCTTTAACACCACCGTTAAATATGAAATACGCCGCCCCAAGAGCGTTCAAACTTCCGGTCAGAGTTATCGAGGCCCATATCGTTATCGGGCTTCCCGTGCTGGTGAATGATGCCGATGTCGATGCAGTTATCGCGTAACTTGTGGTGACCGAGTTCGGGACGGCCGAAACAAAATTACTTGCCCCGCCCGCCGCTACCGTAGCCAAGTTGCCTTTCAGCGTTAGCGCAGACCCATCCCATGCCATGCTGTTTGTCGAGTTGCCAATCGAGAACTGCGGCGTGCCACTTACGTTCCCAAGAAAGAACCCGGAAGTGGCATCCCCAAAGCTGCCTTTGCCGCTATTGAAGTAACCACCGGGGTTTACCATCACCGCGCTCGCCAGCGTGGAGCCAAGCAGACCCTGTGCGCCCTGCGCTCCGGTTGGCCCCGTGGAGCCTTGCGCACCGGGGGAGCCTTGCGCACCTGTGCCCCCGGTGGGGCCGGTCGCACCTTGCGAACCTGTCGGGCCTTGGCTACCTTGTGCGCCGGTAGCACCTTGGGCACCCGCAGCACCTTGCGCACCCTGCGCACCCGCAGAGCCTTGCGCACCAGTTGTGCCGGTAGCGCCCTGCGAACCCTGTGCGCCGGTTGCGCCCGTGCTACCCGTAGCGCCCGTGGCACCTTGTGCGCCCGTGACGCCTTGCGCCCCTGTCAGACCGACAGAACCTTGCGGGCCTTGCGCACCGGCAGCACCTTGCGCACCTGTCGGCCCCGCAGTTCCGGTGGCACCCTGCGAACCCTGTGTGCCTTGCAGCGACAGGATGTTCCAGTAGGTAGCATTCGGTGGGGCTTGGTTGGTATTGGCAAGCACGCAGATGTACGTTGTGCCGCCAGAAGCTACCGCATCGGTTGCGACATACGCGGTGGCCGCAGACCAGCTTCCGCGATAAGTTAGACCCGATGCTCCTACTGCGCCAGTTGCGCCCTGCGCCCCCGTGGAGCCGGTGATGCCCTGAACACCTTGCGGGCCTTGAACACCCTGCGGGCCTTGGTAGATGTTGCCGATGGCCGTGTTGGTGTCTAGCCACAGAACGGTGGTGTCAGCGGGTGCGCTTGCACCAACCACAATGCCCTGCGCCCCCGCGCTGCCGGTTGCGCCCTGTGCGCCGGTTGGCCCAGCCGAGCCAGCGCCACCCTGCGCTCCTTGCGGGCCGGTAGCACCAGCGGTGCCTTGGAAGCCTTGCGCCCCGGGCGAACCCTGCGGGCCGGTGCCGCCAGTGGAACCAGCAACGCCCTGCGCACCCTGTGCGCCGGTAGAGCCTCCCGGCCCCTGTGCGCCGACTGAACCCTGCACACCCTGTACGCCCTGCGTACCTTGCGGGCCTTGGGCGCCACCGAAGTCGTACCAGCCGGTGTTTGTCTCGTTTCGGATGCGCAGCGTAGCCATTTAGATTTGAACCTCTCCAACGGGCCGCAGTGCGTAGTCCCCTTTGAGTGCGATGAGGTCGGACTGCACCACGGGGATGTTGTGCGTGCGCTCAAACTCAGAAGGGAAATAGGTGACCGTGCGGCTATTTTGAAAACGCCCCTTGAAGTCGGGGATGAATCGTGCGAACTGTTGCTTGGTGTAGTACCAGATGCTGTTCTCGTTCCAGAAGGAAACATGGGTCGGGTCTTGGAACGCTCCGCGCCCATCGGTGCTGGGAACCTCCAACAGCAACCAGCCACCGGGGGCCAGCACGCGGAAAGCCTCGTTCATCGAGTGGATCGGGTCTTTCAGATGTTCGAAGATGTGGCTGGCGCGAATCACGCCAACGCTGTTGTCTTCAAACGGCCAGGGCTGGTTCAGGTCGGCCACGACATCCGCGTCAAACAGGTCGACCGTTTTATAGCCCGTCCAGGCGTTTAAACGCCCACCGAGGTCCAACCTATCCAGCCCTTCGTCTGCGGCCCAGCGGGAGGCCAAATCGCGGGAATAGCGCAGGTAATTGCGCAGCGTCTGGTCCTGCACCTCCTGGTTGGCAGTTACGCAGGAGTTTTCACCATGCAGCCGGTACAAGTAGAGGCACTTGTCGATGTGCCGAATGTTCTTGTGGCCGAAGTTGATCAGCATGCGGCAGCACAGGTCGTGATCGTCGCCGGTCTTGATCGACTGGTCATGCCCGCCAATCGCTTGGTACGCAGTGGTGCGCCATGCGCGAATGTGGTCCGGTGCCCAAAAGATGAAGCGCATCATCTGTGCGCTGCAAGGCCACGCAATCGCCTCGTTCAGTTCGTGGCCCCTCCACGGGAAAGAGCGATAGCGCCATCCAAAGGCCGCGTCGAACTTTGGGCTTTCCCATGTGTCTGTCTGGAAGCTGGCCGAGTTGGAATACACCATGACGGTGTCGGGATCGGCAAAGCCAGAGCCACCTCGTCGAGGGCAGTCGGGACCAGGATGTCATCGGCATCAAGCTCAACCAGGATTTCGCCGGTAGCCACAGAGCAAGCGGTGCCCTTCAATCGGCCAATCTTGTTGTGCGTTTCATCATCGTCATCGATGTTGAACACCTTCACGCGGGAGTCGGCACTGATGTGGCCGGGGACTGTGCCGCCGCCATTGAGCATGATGACCCACTCCCAATCGCCAAATGTCTGGGACACCAGCGATGCGTAGGTTTCCTGGATATACGGTGCAGCTTTCGCATGCACAGGGGTGATTACCGAGATAGTCATTTAGTTTTAAGGTAATAGCCATACCTGCCCCGCGAAGGGACTTGCTGGCTCAGTTGCTGAGATGTTGTTGACTCCAAGCTCTACTGGCTTGAATGGTTTGCTTGCTTGCAACAGTGACCCGTTCCAAGTGATGCTCGCGGAGCCGCCTGCGTTGCGATTCCACCGGAGTTCGACATCGATGTTGGTGCCCGATTGGTTGATGATCAGATGGTCATCGCTGAACTGGGGCGCGGTGATAGTTCCTGGGATAGAGCCGAGCGTCAGAGTGCTGGTGTCCACTGCCGACTCAACGTACACGATGCTGATGCCAACCGCGTTAGCGGATTCGTTCAGCGAGGTGTCGCGGTGCTTCACCACGAAGTCGTAGGTGCCGCTGCCAGGACGCGCAAACAGGCACGAAGTCGTATTGCCGGTGAACACCACAGTTCCCGTGGGATATGAAGTGCCCGCCTTGATGACGGTTTCCTTGTAGTCCAGATCGGTACACGGGTTCCATTTCAGCAAGATGCCTGCTGCGCTTTGCGAGATAGTCAGGCCAGTAACGTCCACGGGCCGAGCGGTCTTACCGATAACGGTGTGAGAGGCCGGCTGCACCCACGGTGACGGGGTGCCCATCGTATTGATGAACCGGACGCGGACATCGTAGGCAGACCCATCATCCACCGGGGCAATGTACGCAGCACCCTGCGATGCATCCGAGTTAGGGATGGAAAACCACGCGGTGTCGGTTGTGAGCTTGTATTGGATTTCTGCCGTGGTACTGAACGCATCCGAGGGGACCGTCCAGGTGCATTTGATTCGGCTGATAACGGTGCCGTCACTGCCCACCAACAAGTCGGCAGTGCCGCTGGTTAGCGTCAACGTGGCCGGGGTAACGACCAAGAACGGATTGGGCAGGCTCAGAGTCGGCGTGCTGGTGATGGCCGTTAGTGTGTCCAGGTTGTAGACCGTGGCATCGTACTCATGGCATACCACATCGACTTCCTCGTCCTCCCGCAGCGTCATGTGCAGCACGCGGAAGAGCTTGCCCACCCAGCCAGGGGTCGAGTGCGTGATCGCCACTACATCACCAACTTCGCAGCGCAGGCCCGCCTGGAAGGCCGTGAATGTGACCGTCAGGCCAAAGCGGCTCTGCTTTAGCTGCAAGCCCGCGAGTTGCTGCGCGGAATATAGGTTGGTAGTGAACGGCAGATCAATCGAAGTTTCCAGCAGCAGGTTGTTATCCACTGTCCGGTAGGCAGGACTGTCCGAAATGCCGTAGTTAGGTTGCCAGTTGTTTCCTGGGTCGAAGAACGTGCCGGTTACTCGGTTGTAGCGGTCTTTGCGGCCAGCCGTTGCAATCGACCAGTTGCCTGTGATTACGTCCTCATCAAAGGTGAACGATGAGGTGGTAGCCTTGTCGAGGATCAGCTTGTACTTGCCAACGGAGAACACCAGCATGCCACGGCAGGAGGTCAGCAGCGACTTGATGTTGTTGTAAGCGGAGTTATCAACGCTCACCACACCGTTGCAGGTATAGCGTTTCTGGTTGCCCCCAGGCGTGGTAACCAGTTCGTCGCAGTAGTTCGCAGCCGCGATGATGCTGGTGTCATCGATGAGCGAAGCGGGGATGCCTTTGCCGTAGCGGGTATTTGTCAGGTAGTCGCGGATGCACAGGGCCGGGTTGTCGCTCCACGCAGTTGTAGCTGTGCGGGGGTCATAGACCTTCACACCTTTCACATCGGCTGTGATAGTAGGAAACCCGCTGTACGCCTTTGAGTCGTATTTAAGCTTGGCAGTGAGGTACGCAATTCCGCTTCCCTTGTGCGCGGTTGTCCACACCGAAGGAATGTCGGCGATGAGTGCGCTATCAGCGGGCTGTATGTCAGTTCCCGAATGGATCAGGATCGTGGACAAGCTGGCGAACTTGGCATCGCTGCTTAGTACATCGTCGATGTACACATTGGTGACGGAGTCGATCTCACCTTCGCCCAGCACAATAACCAGATGCAGGTACTCGTTGTTCGCCCCCGATACCTGCACCAGCACGCGGGAACCACCGACCCGGCGGGTGCCGTAGATCACGGGAATCTGGGCCACATTGTTGGCCGTATTGATGAGCGTGCCCTGCGCTTGCGCGGAGCCAACCTGATCGACATTGCCCGCCATGTTCGACAGGACGTAGAGCGTGGTTGCCGCCTGCGATACCGTGCCGATTGTCAGCACCGTAGAGGTCGCCAAACCGGCGTTGAATGCCGTAGTCGCCGCCCAGTTGCCGACCAATTGCGGCGCGTAAATCAGCGCGGCTACGTCAACGACCTTAACCAGCGTATCGCCGCCGATGTCCCGCGCAACGTCCTCAACGGCACCGAGCGGGTTGCCAAACAGCTTGTCAAAGAAACCCATTATTGGCTACCCCACTTCAATTTCCGGTTGATCTGGGTGACGTAGTCAAAGAACTTATCTCCTGGGAAATACACCTGTTGCTCTTGCGAGTTGGTGTGCCGTCCAGGCTTGCGCTCAAAGTCGCCCCATTGGTTGGTTGCGCTGATCGCGATACTGCTGTCGCCCGCCGGGTTGTCGTTGATCACCATCGTGTCCATTCGGCCATCGAATATCACCAGTGGGCTGGAAATGGCGGTCTGGGTGTCATCCATGAAGGCCTTGTAAATCAGCAACTGCCGATCCAGAAAGGGTTCATTCAGGGCCAGAGAGACATACGCCTGATCCACACCGGACACAGTGATCGTGACGTTTGGAATCTGCATGTCACTGGATTCTTCAAGTCCAGTGAAGGCCAGCATCTTGCCGGTGGACTGATAGAGGTTTCCACCCCACACCACCGGCCTGGGGGCGTCCGTCAGTCGATCCGTGCCCGAATCGAACTTGAACTCAAACAGGTAGCAAGGCTGGTTCGCAGCCTTGACCAGTTCCGTGATAAACGGTGAAGACGCCCCGCGATCCATCAGAACACCTCGATGACGTTAATGCTCAGAGGGGCAAGCCCGCCAGCACCGGCCACGATGTCCGCGTTGTCGGATGCCAAAGCTACGGTGAACGGAACGCTGTTGGTCACGATTGCCTCGTTGTTTGCAGGACTCACAAGCAGGGCCGGTTCGATGTTCAGGGTCACGTTGCCAGACACATCGGAGGCAGCGTCTGCCGTCACCATGTACACCTTGCTGTGCCCTGCGAACTTGATCAAATCGCCCGCCTTCGCGATACCGCTTGTAACGGATGTGAAGCCCTTTAGCGAAATAGTTCGTCCGGTTTGTGAGGCCCCGTTGACCAGGGGGTTGCCGGCCCATGAGCCGCGAGGCGCGTTGCTGCCGTTCAGGGTGCAGGTAAACGTGTCGAACTGGCCGCGCTGGGCGATCAGGAACGCATAGAACACCATGAAGTGGTCGCGCAGCATCGGGCTGAATACATAGCTGATCGCCCACCGCTGCGCGTTGCGCGTGCGCACCTGACGTTTCAGGCTATGGGACACCGACACGCGGGTCGGCTGAACAGAAGAAAGGGAGGCCGTGGCTGGGCCTCTTACGGTGGGTAGTGTGCCGCTCATGCGAACCGTCCTGCGCGTTTAGTCATTGCCTGTCGGATGACACCCTCGACCACCTTCGCGTTCTGCGCGATCATCGCGGGCATCATTGCTTGAATCTGAGCCACCGTCTGCGCGTTGGCATTGGGGGCACTGATGTTGAGGGGTTGGTTAATGATCACGCTGCCCGCGCCGCCCTGCATCGCCACAGGGATGCGCTTGCCATCAGGCAGCGGCACAAAGGCCTCGTTCATAGAACCTTCGCCAAAGACCGCAACCTGGGGGCTGGTGGCTACCCCACCAGTTGCGTACTTTTGGAGCGGCATAGGGCCGTTTGAGGTCATCACGCCACCATCGGCAAAGCCGAAGGACTTGATCATTCCCGCCAGCGGACCAACCACGTTTGCCCGGATCTGGATGCGGATCAGATCGGAGATGATCTGGTCGGCCAACTGCTTGCTGCTGATCTGGCCGGTCATGGCCCAGTTCGTCAGGGCGTCTTCCATCGTCTTGAACGCATTGGTGAATACGCTCTCGGACGCCTTAGCTACGTTGTTCACATCGTCCAGGTAGTTGTCCAGCGCACGTTTGGCACCGTTGGTCCAATCAGCTTCACCGGATTTGAGCTTGTCGTAGTAGTCGGTCCACTCAGCCAGGGATGCATCCTGGAACTTCTGGATGACGCTCAGTTCCTCCAAGTAGGCTTTCGCGGCCTCCGCGCTGTGGTTGGACTTGATGTAAGTCCCCGCAGCCTGATTGCGCATCTCGGCATACTTGTCGTTGATCTGGTTGATACCGGCATCGCGGGAGTTCTGTGCGGTTCCCTGGCTCTGCGCCCGCAGTTCGCGCTGGTGGCCTTGCACGGTGGTTTCGAAGTACTTTTCAGCCGCTAGGTTCAGATCGATGTATGCGTTCTGAATCTTGGCAAGGCTGGCAGTCTCTTGCAGGTTCAGCAGGATCAATGCGCTGACCGCACCTTCGCGGGCCTTCTGGCGTTGCTGTTCCAGGTCGAATATTCGCTTCTTCTTGTCCTCACGGATAAGCTCGACATCCAGTGCCGTTGCGCCCTTTTCGCTGCGCTTGTCTTCCCTGGCGATCTCCGCAGTAAACGAATCCTCGGCCAACTTAGCCTGCGCGGCCAGGATGGCACGCTTGGAGTCGTAGTAGTCTTGTTCGGACACCACGCCCGCGCTGCGCAGGGCGTCCAGCACCTTCTCGCCATCGGACATGGCCCGCGCCTGGGCGTCATAGCCTGCGCGAATTTCGCCCTCGGCAAACGCCGCACGGGCCTTGTCCAGTTGCGCCTTCTTGGCCTCTTCGCCTGTGTCGGTGAACTTCTTGATGATTCCAGCGCGGGTTTCGTTGTAGTCCTTCTGCGAGAACCCAGGCGTGCCGATGCGGTCCTTGAACTTGCCATCGAGCGCGGCAAGTTCCTTCTTCATCTGAATTTCTTTGCCCAGGTACTTGTCATGCTCCGCGTCGAATTCCATCTTCAACTGGACGGTCTTCGCATCCTCGGTATCGAAGCTCTTTAACTTGGCTTGCAAATCGACCTGCAATTGCAATTGCTCGATCTGGGCGCGGAGTTCGTTTGCCTTGCTCTCCCCACCCCACCATGCTGCGACCTTTCCGGTGCCGCCAGAATCCTTGATCATCTGCGCGAGTTGATCTTTCAAGCCTTGCAGCTTTGTCTCCGGGGTTTCCTGGCGTCCGATGTTCAGCACCTTGTCCCACATCGCTTTGAACCAATCGCCCACATCGCGGGTGGCGGTTTCCAGGGTGCCCATGTCAGCTTTGAGCTTGTCCATGTTGTCGGACGATGCGTCCGCAAAGGCCTTCTGCGCGAGCTTCACGGCGTCCCAGTGCTTGCCCTGGTCTTCCAGGGCCTTGATCTGGTCCCACATCTCAACAGTCAGATAATGCATCGTGCTGTTGAGCTTCTGGCTGGTTGCAATCGGATCGCGGGCTAAGTCTTCAAACTGCTTGACCACATCGGCCACTGCCGCTCCGGTTTCACGGTGGACCTTGACGGCCACCAACCCCATGCGTTCTAGGTTGTCGCCCGTGATCTGACCAGACCCGGCCAACGCGGCCAGGGCCTGCGCGGCAGCACCCTGGGTGGCACCGCTCATCTGGGAAATACGCATCGCCATAGCGCCCAAAGAGCCAGCCGATTGGCCTGCGTAGTCATTGGTAAGGATCAGGGCCTTGTTGAACTCCTGGGCCTCTTTGCGGCCAGAGTAGAACGCATACCCCAGGGTGGCCGCAGCGGCCACGGTTAGGGTGAGCGGGTTCACCATATCCAGGATGTATCCACCTATTGCCTTAACAGCGGGGACCACGCCACCGAACATGTCCTTCAACTGACCACCTTGTTGCAGCAGAACGGTGAGAGGGGCCTGCCCGCCTTGCAGGCCGACCACGATGTCGGTCATCTGCGCGGGGACGTTGCGCAATGCAGCGGCAGTCGCTTTCGCGGACATCTCGTACTTCTGCATCGAGGGCACGGTCTGGTCCACCGCGTCCTTCACAGCCTTCTGCTTGGGCGCGACCTTATCCAGTGCGTCCAGGTACGGAGCGATGATCGCGGGATCGATGCCGCGCTGCTGGGCCAGAACGCGGTAGTAGTCCGAGCTACTCTTGGAGCCAGCGGAGAAGGCCGCAGTGGCCCGCTCGATGCTCTGCACCATAGACCTCTCTGCGCGGGTCATCTGGTCCGCAGCTTTGGTCGGGACATCACCCAAATCGTTCAGCGATTTCGATGCTTTGCCAGAAGCCTGGGAAACCTTGTCGGCCATCTGATCGATGGAAGTACCGACCTTTTGCGCACCTTGCTCGACAGGGGTGGCGTCCATCCCCACTTCGATTTGAATGTGCGGGTTGGTGCCGTTGGACTTTGCCATGTCAATCCTTCGTGTTCATCAGCCGAATCGCTTCTGCTTCCGCGATCCGCATGTCCTGAAATAGATGCTCAAACTCTTGGTCCGACAACTTCATGCGGTCCATGAGCCGAAGCATCACGTTGTAGTCAAGTCCAATCACGCCACCAGGGCCTACCCGCCACTGCGTTGCCATGTTCCCCAGGAGGATCAGCGCGGCCTCGTTTTCGGGCCAGACCTCTATCTCTTCTTCACTAAAGTCCTCGGGCCGCAGACCAGCGGCGATCAACTCAGCCTCATTCGTGGCCGGTTGATACACCGCTTCGACGGCCCGCTTTAGTTTCCCAAGCGGGCAGCGGTAAGTTCTTTCAAGTAGGTGTTCTGGATCGCCTGGAAGGCACCCAGATAGTTGTCCAGCAGTTGCTGCACATGCTCTGCGTCGAAGGGTTCGACAAGCTCCCAACCGGAAGCCATGTCCATCACCACATCGACCCAGGTTTTGCCCTCAGATTCAAGCATCGAGAGCAGTTGTTCGCGGGTGCGCCCCTTGAACGTGAATTCCACATCCGCTGTGCCCTCTCCGGGAACAGGGATCGCCACTTTTGCGGTAAAGGTGGGCTTTGCTGCGAGAGAGAATTTGGTCTTTGCCATGATTGTTTTGAGTAAGGTAAAAAGACCCGATAGGGTGCGACCCAACGGGCGTAAAAGACCCCACCGAAGCGGGGCCGCTCTCGGCAACAATTAAGTTGTGTAGCGCACCGGCTTGCCTTGCAGCGCGACACCGGCCTTCACAGACATCAGGTTGCCCTTGGTCATGGAAGGTGTCTCATCAAAGGCGAAGATGCCGTTGTAGAGGATGAAACCACCAGCGGGCAGCGTGGCACGCAGAGCGGTAGTGGCGCGGGTCAGCGCAACGGCCTTCACAGCCTGATAACCGGCCAGCGAAGGATCGTCAGCGATTTCGATGGACAGAGACTGAGCCGAGGTGGTGGTCGGAATCTGTGTGTCGAAGTTCTGTTCCAGGAAGGAATAGGTCTGGTACTGGGGATCGCCACCGGAAGAGGTGCAGCCGATGATCTGGCTGATCTGGGTCCAGGTAGTGATCTTGGCAATGGTGCCGGTGCCAGAGCCTGCGGGGAACAGCGTGGTGCTGGTAGTGTCAAAGCCTTCAAGCACCAGATTGGATGCCGTGGGGGTCTTGACGCGGAACACGCGGTTGTTGGCGTTGGCCCAGCCAGAGGTGAACACAACGTAGTCACCAGCGACCAAGGTATTGGTGACGGTCAGAACAGTTTCCGAGGCATTGGTTGCTGCGGTCACTGTCAGAGCGGCGGCGTAAGCACTGGCGATTGCCAGAACGATGCCATTAGGAAGAGAAACTGCCACGATGGGACTCCTTTTTAAGAAAAAGCCCGCAAGCGGGCAAGAAAAAAGCCCCGCTGATTTCTCAACGGGGCCTTACTGGTAGGGTGACCTTTAGCGGTCTGCCCAAATGTCGAAATCCTGAATCGCCGCGTACACCGGGATGTCCGCGTCGAAACTGGTGTGCGGAGCGTTTTGCGGCTCCGCTTGGAATACGGTTGTCATGCGCAGTGCGTCCTCGATGCTCTGGATCAGGGCCGAGGCCTCTGCGCGGGTGTCGGACCATACGTTCACCTGGACCAGCGCATTGCGCTTGTTGGGCACCAAACGATCCAAGTGGTTAACGGCCACACCACCGATCTGCTGATAGGTGACGTAGGGGCGTGCCGTAGTGGTCGGCGCGAAGTCGGGGAACGTGCGTGGGCACACGGCCTGCAACAGGGTGAACAGTTGGGTTTCTAAGCTCACGATATTGCCTCAGACATCAACGAACTAAATGTGTACGACATAGCCTCGATTGCCTTCTGCTGGTACTCAACGGATGCACGCCGAATGAAGGAGTGCGCGGCCACTTGCTTAGGCTGGGCCAGGGGTTTGCTCTTGACCGTTGTCCACATGCCCTTGCGCTTTCCAGACTTGGGGATGAAGGTCTTGTAGCGCATCATGTGACCCCACTCGACCAAGCGGCCATGCGGAGCTTTGATCACGTTCCAGCTAACGTGGTACTCCGCAATCTGGCCGTCCTTTGAGTTGGCCTTGCTGTACACCTGATAGATGGAATCGCGAAGATTCCCGGTCTTCACCGGCATCCCGTCAACGATGGAATGCGTACCATCAGAAAACACTTGCGACCCGGCCTGGGCCGCTGGGCGAACTGCCGCGCCCGCACCGTCCACAATCGACGCAAGTAGGTCATTCACGCCAGAGGTGTCAACTCGGATCGAGAAGGTGTTCTTGCCTGGGGGTATGTGCTTACCGTCACTCTTGACGTAGCTGCCCTGGGCATACTTCTTGTTTTTCGATCCTTTAGTCCGCGCCATTTAGATCACCTGTTGGCAAACTAGATCGGTGAATTCCTTACCTTCGAAATCCAGCAGCACTGCCTTGATGTCGTAGGTAATTCCATTCACCAGGACGCGCATACCGGAGTTGAGGTCGGTACGGTAGCGGATGCGCACGCTGGCCTTCACCGTGGAGATTTCAGCATCGCCCTGGATCGAGGACAGGCCCGAGTTGTTCTTCACGTTGGCCCAGACAGTCGCGAAGGTAGTCCACGCGGTGGTGGGCTGGCCCAGTGCGTCCTGTGTCGCTGCGCGATACAAGATCGCAGCGCGGCAATTCAACTGGCCGGTCCTCATGCTGTGATCACCGAGTAGCGGTCAAGCAAGCGATCAACGTAGCCAAGCGACATCAGAGTGGCCCGCTCGATGACAGAGGCCTCGCGGTTCTTGTACATCTCGCTGATCTGAATCTTGATCCAGGTCTTGATGGGTTCAGGCACGGTGGTGTAGCCAGACACATAGCGCACTGCAACAGCGTTGATTTGCTCACGGGTGACAGGCCAGGACGTACCATAGGCCGGCACAACGTATGCGCTGTTGTTGTCATCCGCGTTGTCGAACGAATACAGGTTTGACGCCAGCGTCTGCTGCACACCAGTAGCGTCGAAGTACTTCACCGAGGTGACCGATTGCACAGGCACGCGGGTGAGTTCAAACGCATCAGGGAAGGCGTCCAGCGTCAGTTCCCAGGTCTGGGCCATTAGTGCGCGACCTGTGATCTGTTCCGCGCCTTCCGTGGCCGTGGTGATCAGCGCAGTCAAAAGCGCATCATCGTCGGCTACATCCACCTTGCAGTGGAGCTTTGCCTCGGCCAAGGTCACCGGGTAGGTGCTTGCAGCGGTTATGAGTTTGAGTGCCATCAGCGTGCAATCCTTGAAGAACCGATTCGTGAAATACGGGAGCCACCAACCTGGGCGGGTCGTATGCCCTCGACCGCTACCCGCGACCCTGCGACCGCCCCTGGCACATAGGCACTCGACTGCGCGACATAGGGGATGTGCCCAGACAGAACCAACGAACCCTTTGTGGGCGCAATGGTCTTGCTGGTGGTCTGCGTGACCGTAGGCAGCTTGCCGGTGTAGGCCAGAGTGCCTTTGGTCGGCGCAATGGTCGTGCCGCTTGTACGCACCACGGTGGGCGTGTAGCCGGTGAAGGCCACCGCACCCTTGGTAGGTGCAACCGTCTGGTTTCCAGCCCGCACCACTGTTGGTGCGTAGCCGGTGAAGGTCAGAGATGCCTTGGTCGGCGCGACAACTTGGTTTGCCGTGCGGGTTACCGTGGGAACCTTACCCGTTAGAGTCAGCGCACCCTTGGTCGGAGCGATTGTTACTCCGTTGCCTCGCGCAACCGTTGGCGTGTAGCCGGTCAGGGCCAGCGCACCCTTGGTGGGGGCGATGATCTGGTTGGCAGTCCGCGCCACTGTGGGCGTGTAGCCCGTAAGCGTCAGCGCACCCTTCGTAGGGGCCAGGGTTGTTCCCGCGCCCTGCGTGATCGTCGGCACCTTGCCGGTTAAGGTCAAGGCACCTTTGGACGGTGCGACGATCTGGTTGGCCGTGCGCGTGACTGTGGGCGCGTAGCCGGTGAACGTCACCGTGCCCTTGGCAGGAGCTACGGTCGTTCCGCTTGGCGCGGCTCCCTCTAAGAGTGACCGTAGCGCGATTAACATGGCTTAGATGTACGCAGTAATGACCTTGACCTGTGCGGCTGTAACCGCTGTTGCGTCAGCGTCGGTTCCAAGATTGGTAATCGCCAATGCAATGCCGGTACTGAATCGCGCACCAGAAGTTCCGAATGGCAAGTTGACTGTGCCGCCAGCCGGAACGGGAATGGTGATAGCGATAGTGCTTGTGCCAACGGTCGGTGCCGCCGCCAAGTTGTAGAGCTTGACGTAGGCTACCGCAGCACCGGTATTCGACGCCGTTACCGAGTACACCGTGCCCGCAGTTGCCTTCACGCTTGTGGCGTTGGTCGTGGCCGCGCTGTTGATGATGCTGGCCGTTGGGGTCGGCAGGACAATCGGGCTGTTGGGCGATAGCGATACCGTCAGTGCGGGGTCGGTTGCGGCGGCAGCGGTCGATGCCGCTTTCACGGCAACGGCGGTTGCGCCGCTGGACAGTGCAACCAATACTTCACCACGGTTGGTTGTCTGCAAGTCGGTCTGCTGGCCGGTCGTGTAGGTTGGCAGGGTCGTGGTGAACGTGCCACCGATACGCACCGGGGTGCCAGCGATTGCCGCAGCCGCAGCGCCTTGGCCGGTAATAACAGCGCGGCCATTCACGTCTGCCAACAGGTACGCCAGCGAACCGGCTGTGAATGTCGGCAGTGTCGTGTTATAGACCGCGTGCGCGGTGACGCCCATCGCCGGGGCCGCAGCGAACATACCTAACTGGATATTGATAGCTGCGCTGCCGCTCGTCCACGCGGTAGAACGCACGCGGAAGTACAGTGCTTCACCAAGCTCTACGTCCCATGCGCGTGTGGCATTGGCCGTCAGAACGCCGGACGTAATTTCCGCGATGTTGGAGTCACTGCGTACTGCGGTAATCGGAAACCATAGCGTGTTGTCGTTACTTGCCTCAAAGGACAAGTTGACGCCAGCGTAGGTTCCAGACACCACCACGGTGGCACCGTCATACTGGTTCAGCGTGACGGGGCCAACGGTGGTCGCAGCGGTAGTGATTGCGCCGGTAGTAGCGGCCACAGCAGGTGCCGGGGCCACTTGCAGACCTCCAAGCGAGAACATCCGAAGGCGATCCCAGCTTGCGCCGTTCCACGCCTTCAAATAGCTCTCCGTGGCAAGCGCAATGTCACCGGCATCTGCGTCGGTGTTCGGTGTGCCAACAGCGGCAAGACCCGCCGCGTTGGTCGGGTCACCGATTACTACGCGCTGCCGCTCTACGGTGTTCGCGCCAACGATTAACTCGCTGGTGTCCACCTTCTTGCCCGTAGAGTCGGGCGCGACTTGGATTAGACCGTCTGCCATGATTAGATAGCGTCAAACCAACCGGTTGCGGGCGTCGTAACCGTCAGCGTATTCGTGGCCGTTGTCAACGGAATGTCGGCGGGCGTTGCATCACCCAGGAAGTACCCGATCAACGGATTCACTTGACCCCAGAGCGTGCCGACCACATACATGACGTAGTAGCGGTGCGCGGGGATGCCCGCACCCGATGCCGTCCAGGCGGGGATAGTGCTAGTGTAGAAATAGCCGTTGTTGCCGGCAGTGGCGGTCGCCGCTGCGCCGGTTACGGTATTGCCACCCGTGGTGTATCCATTGCCGTTGGCGATCTCATTCGCGGACACATCGGCCCACAGAGCATTGCCGGTGGCCGTGGCGTTGGGGGTCCACGCGGACGTAACCAAAGCCACTTTGACAACCGCGCCGACGATGTCGTTGATGCGGTAGTCATCCTTGTTCTTTGCGAATAGTGTGAATGCGCCTGCGGCCATGTCTTACCCCTGTGTTGCTGCGATTTCGCGTTCGATTTCCGCTTGCAGCAGTGTTAATGCGTCCGTCAATTTCTGCTGCGCCAAGGGGTAGGCCCCGGCGGCATCAATCAACGCTTGAATTTGAGTTTGCAAATCCATGATTAGCCTTTCAGCGACTCGGCATACGCAACCGCTTCCGGGTTGGTATCGAGTTCCGGGTTGTCTTGCGCAACGTCAGCGGCCACTTCGACCACATCGTCACATTCACCAAACATTCCTTTGACCAGCACGCGGGCCTTCACCGTCCCAGTTGCGTCTGTCTTTTTCTTTGTCGCCATCTGCTACTCCAAAAGAAAAAGGGTGACCCCGAAGGGCCACCCATTCGCCGCTTAGGTAGCGGAGTTAGCGTAGTAGCGGGTTGCGCCACCAGCGTCGATCAAGTTGCCGCCTGTACGCAGGAAGGCAACGAAACCGACTTGACCCAGCAGAGTGAACGCGGAGTCGGTCATGCGGAACAGTGTCAAGTCCATCACATCGCGGATGGTGTACTTGCTGAACTGACCGAACAGGATCGACTTGGCGTTAGCGGCCATCACAGGCATGTCCTGGTTGATGGTGATGGGGCGACCCATGATGGTGTCCGGTGCGCCGCCATTGATCATGGCATTGGCTTCGTAGCCGGGAACGAAGATCGGACGGTTTTGAGCGTCCTTGATCTTGCGGATCACCTTCAACGATGCGTCATTCATCATGTAGCCCACACCGGCTTGGTTGCGGTATGCGGGGTCCAGGCTGTGTTCCAGGTCCACCAGATCGTCATAGATCACGGACAGAGTCTGGCCGGTGGTGCCGGTCTTGCCAACGCTGGAAGCGGTCAGCAGGCCGTTGGGCTGGCCGGTGCCAGTACCCACAGTGAAGTGGGTGTTCTGGATGCGGCCCAGACGCATAGCCAGCACGCTCTGGATGTAGGCCTCGATGTCGATGAACGAATCCTGGATCAATTCAAACGGCAGGGCGATCTTCTTGGACGAATACTTGTAAACGTCCAGAGTGATGTTGCCGAAGGTTGTATCCAGGCCGGTCACAGCAGTGTTCTGACCCACGATTTCACCAACTTCCGCAGTCGGATCGGACTTGGGGAAGTTCATGGTGATACCAGAGCCGGTGCGGATTGCCGTAGCAACCGAGCGCATGCCGCCATAGGCCTTCATCATGGTTTCCAAGCTGCGCTGGTATTCCAGTGCTGTGGTGTAGCCACCTTCCGTTGTGGTGGAGGTGGACATCGCATTGCGGATTTCCGGGGTCTGGCGGGCCATCATCACGTTGCGATCTTCTGGCGACAGATTGGAGATGCCGCCGGCCAGGAAGGCCTTCAACGCTTTGTTCTCACCGCTGTGGGCACCGGGGGTGCGGGTAGCAGCGTTCAGGGCAGCGGCTTGCTGTGCTTCCGGGGTTTCCAGTTGCAGTTCGGCCATGCGCTTTTCGCGTGCCAGATCAACGTCAACAGCTTCCACCTTTGCCAGAATTTCGTCCAGCTTTTTGGCGTCAGCCTCGGGCATAGCAACGCCAGCAGCGTACTTGCCATTGAGTTCCTGTGCATCTTTGGACAGGGTATTGCGCAGTGCGCGGAGGTCTTGCAATTTGCTCATTTCTGAGACTCCTTTAAAGAAAAATGACTGCTTCACGCAAGTCTTACGGACAAGAAAAAGCCACCCGTAGGTGGCCGTTACAGTTGCGCGAAGCGCACTACTGTTGGTTGGCGATCAGCAACCGCACGCGGCGGTTTTGGTAATCGCGTTGTTCTGCACTGATCGTTTCAGGAATCGTTTCCGAAATAGTTTCAGGAATGGTTTCATTGGCAGGAGGGACTTCTGCCTTGGGGGCCGGCAGCGGGGCCTTGGCGTACATCGACAAGTCCCACTCGTTCTTTGTGGTGGGGCCGCAGACCTTGTTGATAAAGCCGTTGTCCAGAGCCTCTTGTGCGGTCATCCAGGTTTCGGCCAGCATCATGTCTTTGACGGCAGCAGGGTCCATGCCAGTGCGCTTGGCGTATTGGTCAACGATCACACTGTCAACCTTGTCCAGCAGCGCGGCAGTGGCCCGCATGTCAGTCGCGTTGCCCATTGCCATCGTCCAGCCGCAGTGGACCATGAACATCGCGCCATCGCTCATTTCGACGGTGTCAGCGGCCATTGCGATGACCGTTGCCGCGCTGGCCGCGAGGCCGTCGATGTGGGCGATCACGTTGGCCTTGCAGTCGCGGATAGCGGCCACGATTGCCTGCGCAGCGAACACATCACCACCGGGGGAGCTAATGCGCAAGTGCAGCGTGCCGCCTTTGATGGCACGCAGTTGCGGCACCAGCGTTTCGGCTGCAACGCCACCGAACCACTCGGCCTCGGCCTGGGTGGAAACGATGCTGTCGAACAGGTACATCGTGGAGTCGCCGCCATCGGCTGCGGCCACCACTGCGGTCTGCTGCGGCAGGGCCTTTGCGACTGCGCGGTTGCGCACCACAAGGTTCATTAAACGGTTGATCATCATGCTGATTTGCCCTTCTTTTTGGGGTCCGCGGGTGCTGGATCAGCAGGTGCCGCATTGGGGTCGGCAGTGGGTACTGCCTTGTTAATTTCATCGCCGCCATCCACAGGGGCCAACAGCTTCATCGAGCGCACTTCGTTGACCGTGAGCCAGCCGGGTTCGCCTGCGCGGCCAAGTGCCACGCGGAAGGCCTCGTTCTCGGTCTTCAAGTCGCCACGCTCGATCTCAGTGACATCGAACTCGACAAAGAACTTCTGGCTGCGAGGCCAGAACTTGCGGTTGATCTCCTGCTGAATCTTGATCAGATCGCGGCGCAGGGTGTACTTCACAAAGCCCTTGCCCATGTTCTCTTGGCCGGTGCCCCAAGAAGTTGTCTTCTCGGTGCTGCCAACCATGAACGGGGGCACGCCCAGCACGCGGCAAATCTCTTCCAAATTCCACGATGCCGTTTGCAGAATTTGCGAATCGGCCTGGGACAGGGTCAGCGGTGTTGCCTTCAACCCGCCGGTCAGGATGGCCGGTTTGTGCGAGTTGGCCGATCCACCATAGGCATCCATCCAGGTGGCACGCAGAACGTCCACTTGCTCTTTGGTCAGGTTGCCGGGGGTTTCCAGGGCGAAATCGGGGCGGGCACCGTTGGAGAAGAACTTGCCGTTCCACTCTGCCGTGGCAATCGAGGTGCCAACAGCTTGGCGGGCCGCGTAGGTGATCGGGCTGGGGCTGGTAAGCCCGTCATACCCGAGGGACGGAATGTGCAGCATGTCTGCGGGTTGCAGAACGTAAGACGCGCCCACCAAGGGGGTCACGCGATACCACAGGCGTCCGTTTACATCGCGGAAGGGGTACACCCGCAGAGGGTGGTGCAAACGCAGGCCAGACACCTCTGTGCTGCTGGTGTGGGGACGCAGAATTTCCGCGTAACCGTCACCATAGAACATTTTTGCGGAAATGATGTATTCCCAGAACACCGCAGCGGAGATTTCATCGTCCGGTTGCTCGTTCAGGAACCACCAGTACTGATGATTCTTGGCCTTCTCGCGGCCCGTGTCGGTACGCTGGTACACATTGAGCGGCAACGTGCTGATCGCGCCGGCCACCAGGGCCACGCAAGCGTAAACAGCAGAAACCTTCATGGCCGTGGCTTCGCTCACCAAAGCACCCGAACTAGAGCCAAAACCCGCGCCAATCGTCTTCAAAAGCTCATCAACCGTGAGGTTTTCCCGCACTTGGTTCATGTTTTGGACCGATTTCGCTGCTTCTGGGCCGAAGTTCTGTCGCCATGCGTTCAGCACGACTGAACCCGGCACTTTGGCCTTTGCCAGTGCATTGCTGAAAACTTGACTCATAGAATGAAAATTCCTGCGATAGGTGTCTCGTCCACCACTGGCATGACACCCACGGCCATTGCCAGGGCGACCATGCCGTCAATGCGGCGGGTCTGCTTTCTCTTGTCGAACTTGCGGGCACCGGAGTCGCCGACCACAGTCGCGTTCTTGGCGCACATCTCCAAGACCGGGTGGTTGCCGTGGCGCAACTGGGAGCCAAGCAACTTGACTTCCAACTCGCGCAGCGCGGGGGTCATGGACACTGTGCCCTGACCAAACGGCTTGAACCGCTCGATCTCCTCCTCGCTGAACCCGACCTTCACCAGCCAGGGTTTGAGGTGGACCATGTTGTATCGGTCAAAGCCAAGCGATTGCACTTGGCACCGATCAAACAGGCCCCGCAGGAACTCAGCGATGTACTCGTACTCGATGGCCCGCCCCGGCGTGGTGTTCAGGAAGCCTTGCTTCTCCCACACATCGTATGGGACGCGGTCCTTCTTGGCCTTCTCGCGCAGTCCCTCGGAAGGGAGCCAGAATTCGCTGTGGACGCCACCGTCCTCTGTGACCAGCACTAAGGCAGTCAAGTCGTGGACGCTGGACAGGTCCAGGCCGCCCCAGACCTTATTGCCGTCGATCATTCCGCACATCAGACCGTTCTGTTTCCAGACCGACTGCGACACGAATGGCGACTGCATCTCGACCCGTTGGTTCAGGATCAGATTCCTGAATGCCGGTTCGTTGGAAGGCATCTCCTGGGCCGAGCGGCACTGTTTCTCGATGTCCTCGATGGAGCGGAACTTGCCCATCGCGGGATTGGCCGCTGCCCATGCTTTGCGGTCATCCAGTTCGCACTCTGCTGGGGCTTCGTACACATGGCACACCACGCGGGGATCGGGCGCGTTCTTCTGCGCGTCGATCCATACCGACAACATGTCTGCATCGGTTGGGGCCTGCGTGCTGATCGTGATCAACAGCGGGTTGGTGTACGCACCTTGGGAGGTTGTGATCGCATCAACAAACGGGTCTGTCGGTCCTACGATCTGGCCGGTTTCGTCCAGAATCGCTAGGATGGGTGATAGGCCGTGGGCAGTCTTGCCTTCTGCTGATAACGCTCGATAAAGCACGTTTTTGCTCAGGCCTATCAGCCGTTTGCCAGAGGGTTGGATACGCACCAACCTTGACAGCTTGGGCGACATCTCAATCATCTTTCGCGCCAGTTCAAAAACCACCGCAGCTTGGTCTTTGGACTGTGCCCCAGAAATGATCTGGGAGTTCTGAACTGCCTCTGGGCCGCAGAGGTGCGCAAGCAGTAAACCCGCAATCGTGGCAGTTTTAGCGTTCTTACGGGCGATTGATAGGATCGCCGTGTGCGTGCCCACCGGGTTGTCGTAGATCGCCAGAATGAACTTCTTCTGGAAGTCTTCCAGCTTGATCGGCTTGCCGATGTGCTGGCCTTCTGGGACCAGGATATATGTTTCGATGAAGGCGATAACCTTCTCGCCCCGCGTCATCTTGGACACGGGCTTTGCCTTCTTTGTCATGCCAGCAGCGGATCGTCTTCAAGCTCTTCACGGAGCTTGCGAGACTGCGCTTCCAACTTGCGAGTGTTCCCCATATCGCGGGCATCGCCGGCGGGCTTGCCACCCATGCGCAGAGTGCGCATCAGGGCCATCTCGCGGCGGGCTAGACCTTCCAGCACCGTCACGCGGGGGTTCATTATTTGGGTGCCGCGTGCGTTCTCGACCACGGTGCCCTCGGAATCGAGCAACTCCTGCTGGTCTTCCAGATCGGCCTGGGTGCGTGCCAACTGCGCGGCCACCACCAGATCGGCCTGCGTCCACTCATCATGGGCGCGGGACAGGATCACACCAGCCCAGAACGGCGCGTCTTTCTCGCGCATCTTGCAGTGGACAGGCGCAACGTGCGTGGGCTTTGCCGCGTTGATCATTGCCTTCACTGCACCGGATGCTGAGTCTGTACGGGTCTTTCTGGTTGCCATTTCAATTCCAAATAACCCGACCATCGGGTGTGAACTTCGTCCGCTTCTCACCGGACTTTTCCAGCCGCTGCTTGTCGGAGTCGTGGCACCGCTTGCACAGTGCCTGCCAGTTGGCCGTGTCCCAGAAGAGCTTCTGGTCGCCTCGGTGCGGGATAACGTGATCCACCACCTTGGCCGGCGTAAGCTCCCCGTCAGCGTGACACATCACGCAAAGTGGGTGGCTTTTGAGGTAGGTATCGCGGGCCTTTTGCCAGCGCGAGTCATAGCCGCGTTCAGATGCGGACTTTCGGGAGTCACCCATAGGACTTAATCCTTTCGGACCTGGATGTGGCCTGTCGCACCTCCCCCGATCCCGGTGATGCATTCGGTAGAAATTCCACGCATTTACCCGTGCGTGGCCGATTCGGGTTATCGGAAATGTCGGGGGCGGGGATTTTGCAGGCGGCGAAGCCTGCGCATGCGGGTGTGGCTATTTGCGTATTCGCGGACCAAGTGCGCCGATTATCACGGACCTAAATAGGCAGTCAATATCTCAATAATATTGTATTTAAGTATTACATAACCCTCACGCGCACACGAATTGACCCAAATCAGGGGTCGGATAGCGGACTAGTAATAAATCCATTGGATCAGGCGGGTTAATAGGCCAGAAGGCCAGAGTTTTGAAGGCCCCCTAGGCCCGGCAGAATGGCTCAGGCTGCGCCGCTTGATGCATTCCAATGGGCAAGCATGCATCGAATAATAAATGCCTTAAATCTAATGCCTTGCACGTGCGTTATTTGGCCTACTGTATGGGGCATCGCATGCATGGGGCATTCGGGGCATCCTATGAAAATATATTCGCGTGCACCTAGGGGGTTCTAACGCGGTATATGCACCTTATACGCGGTATCGTTTTCTGCATCCCATTTGCAGATTGAAATATATTTTGTTTTTCCTATAATTGCGGCATGGATTATTTAATTCATACGCGAAATCCGGCGAATCAGGATTTATGGAAATTCAAAATGTATAACTCTTATTTCATGCACTGCGCACGCTGCGCAACCCTAGGCGTAAAGCCTGTTCCCTATATCGCGTTTATTCGCGCACTTGACGCAATGGGGGTTTAATATGCGCAACGTTCTTAAATCTGGTGAAGTGTTTCACTATTTCGCAAATAAGGTGCAACCATCTGGCCGCTGTGGCAATATCTCATTCGCTTTGCCGCGTGCATATAGCTATGCGGCAGTAATTGGCAAGCATTTTGATAATGGCGTTGCCTTGGCTAGTGGCACTTGGAGTATGACCACAACGCGCCATCAATCCGAATTGCGGCAAGCATGCAGACATAAAAACTGCATTTATGTGCCTGACCCTGATTCCGTACATGAAAGCCACCGAATAGTTAACCATAACGTGGCGCAGCTATTGCGCAAAGCAAGCACAGCGAAGGCACGCCGTGGTTTTTACTTAGGCGATGCACTGCGCCAAATCGAACAATTTAACACATTTGCCGAATGGAATGATTCAGCGCTGCGCATAGCTGCGCCAATGACCGACCCCGAAGCATTGAAAGAGATTGCGGCCAGTGTTAAGGCTGAAACAGCAAAACGCAACGCGGCCATCAAAGAACGTGCACGCATTGACGCATTGAAAGATGCCGAAAAACTAGCCGAATGGCGCAAAGGTGTTTCAGTCTATCTGCCATATAACTTACCCGTTGCGCTGCGCGTTAATGGCGAAGTAATAGAGACATCAAAAGGCGCACGCATACCTGTTAGCGAATGCCCCTTATTTGGGCAATGGTGCAACGTAAAAAGGAATGGAAACCCGGCGCACCTATTGGCGTATACCAACTAACAAAAATTCGTGCGGATGGTTCTATTGTTGTGGGTTGCCACGATATAGCGTTTTCTGAATTGGAATACATCGCCAAAGAATTGGAGTATTCCAATGCGTGATTTTCTTGAATCTTTGGCCGTTGGGTTGATTCTCGCAACGCCATTCATTGTTGAAATAATCAAGGGGATTTTGTAATGACCAAAGAAGTAGAATATTTTGAAATTGAGATTTCAACTTATCACGGAGAACCCGTTGGGCGAATTCAATTTCACAACAATGGCGAGCTAGAACAATCCTCACTCTATTCCATGAATGAGATAAACAACATTATTCAACTATGGCGAATGGATGAACTAATGGGCGGTTTTGCTATCGGCACAAAATTAGCCGATAAGTATCATTTTCAGATTTTTACTAGGGGCTAAAAATGGAAAATAAATTCACCTTTGCCGGTTTCACTTGGCCGCGCAACGTTGCCACACTTACCCCATTATCGCAATTGCGTAAAAACGCGAAACCCGCAAAGTATGCGGGCCTTATTACCATGCTCCAAAGCCAAACAGCGAGGGAATGGGTTTTTATACTGACGATATGGGGCAACCATTCACCCGCTGGAAATGGTGCGATGAGGTAATGCCCCATATTCGGCATGAGGGATGGTTTACTGATTTGCATGGCGACGGAGAAAAAATACGCGGCATTGTCGTATTTTTACCGCATGGCCGGTTTATGGCCGGATGGTCTATGGGTGAAGGGATGTGCGCAACGGTTGACGGTAAGTTATACGATGGCGAAGTATGCGCAGCATATGCCGCCGATTCTATGGCCGAAAATGCCGCACAGCGAGAAATTGAATATCAGGAACAATGGGAGTTAGAAAATGCGTAAAGCAGACTATGCGCATTTGGCGAATGTAATAAACGCAAAAATACATACCGCCAATGCAAATATTAAACACTCGGAAAACACCGCGCAGCGTGAACACTGGCAGACTACCAAATCTGTTGCGGATGATATTGCGCGAAGGTTTGCACGCGAAGCAAGTGTTAACCATGATTCATTTTTAAGGGCATGCGGTATAGAAAACCCATAACTAACAATCTAACCGTGTACCCGGCACGCTAAACCGGAAAACCCTAGGGGGCTACATCGTAAGGTGTAGCCCCTTTTTCGTTGTCTGCTTTCCAATGCGTCAGAATTCGGCGCATTGGAAAACGTACACCTATGCAAAAACTGAACAATCTAAACCGGGCACGCCTATCTGTTTCGCTGGGCGACGGATGGCGCAACCATGCTCGAATGGTGCCAGTAGGCATTACGCCTATTGGCCTAGTCACTCGAAAAGGGCTAACTCAATCCTTGGGGGTTGACGCATCCGGCGATTATTGGGCATTCGGTACAGGTAGGCCCGAACTGTTGCCACGTCAAAAGGTGCAGGGGGCTTTGGCCTTACTTGCCACGGGTATGAACCCTAAAAATAATGAGAAACCGTAATATTCACGCAAGAATCGCCTAAATTATTGGCATTTTGCTTACTTTTTAGGCATTTTGGTGTACTTTTGTAAGTTTCGCGTCAGAAATGCCAGTTCGCGTGCTTTCGGCCAAACACCCCCGTGGGAATTTTGGGATAAAAATTGGCAAATATCCTGGGAATTTTGCCTATGAGGGTTCCTCCGTTTTCGGTGCTTTCGGGAGCGGCGAGATGAAATCGTCAAAAAGCTTCAACGCCCGTGGTCTGAGGTTTTCGCACTCTGCATTGGTGTAGCACTCAGGCTCAAAGGCGATGCGGTACTTGCCTTCACCAAGAGGCTCTTTGGTAACGCTGCCGCCAACGCGGCCATACCCACTCGGTCTGAATGTTTCTATGCGGCTCTCCGACTGAAAGCGGATACGCATGGTCGAAAGCATTGTCAAAGCCTTCTGTGCCGAGAACCACATCTTCTCGCACTGATCCGGTCCTTCACACACCACGCCCGCGCTGGCAGCGAAGCTAATCGACGCCAGGACTGCTGCAATTTTCTGTTTCATGGCTAACCCTCCCTTTGTGAATCGAAGTATGCCCCACCAGGGGCTAAATGTTCCACCGTTCCTTGCGCTCGGCCATCATCACCTCCCAACGCCCGCCGCGCAGCGCAAGGTCCACCATCCCCCGGCCATCGTGGATGTACGTCATCAAGGCCGGTGGGGCCGCTCCAATCGTCCTACACGCCTTCGAAACGCGGCTCTGGTACACATAGCACCACCGCAGTGATTCGCGGTGCGCATGGGGCAATTTGGCAATGATCCGCTCGATCTGCTGGGCTTCGATGGGATCACAGGCTAGTCGATGCTCCCGTGGGTGCCACTGCCAAGCGTGGCTGCGGTAGTCCCTGAACATCGGAGACACCTTGGGCGACATCCCAGGCGTCACCCATCGCGCCCAGTTCAGCAGACGGTCATGCACCCACTTGTGGTGGTCGTACACCCTGCCAAAGTCAGGTAATTCTCTTTTTGCCATTTTGCTTTTTGATTGTTTTGCCGTGCGCACCGAGGCTGGCGTCAGCGTTCACGCGCAGGGCAGTTGAAATGACGTACTGGATCGTTGGCCGCTGGCCGGTCTGCGTGAAGATGCTGCCCGCACCCTTCCAGGTGAATGCGTTGCCTGTGCTTTTGGCAGTTCCATCAGGCCACTTTTTGGGCATCTTCAATCGCCTTCCTCAACCACGCACTACCACCCAGCCGGTAGAACTCCACACGCAGCGAAGGCGTGAGGCTCACTGATGTAGACACCCGGTTCTCGCCGCTTTGCAGTCGGGGCCTGCCGGCGGGTTTGCGTTCACGCTTCTTGGGTTTCATGTCTGCCCTCCAAATACTTGAAAAATTCGTCTTGTTCGGCCTCTTTTTCGGCCAGCCCATCCAGCAGCGCACCGTCCACGATCCCGTTCTCTGCTGAGATGCGGAAGATGCGGACTGTTTCCTCCTGACCGCTGCGCACGATTCGTTTGTTCGCTTGGTCGTAAAGCTCAAAGCTGGCGGGTATGGCAAACCAGCAGATGGCCGAGAACTGGTGCTGCAACCCATCAACCCCGTGGCCTGCTGAACCAGGGTTCAAAAGCGCAAGCTCGACCTTCCCGGCCATTGCGGCTTCCATCCCCTCCTCGGTTGTGATGTCAACAGCCTCTGGGAATCGGGCTTTGATGCGATCAAAGTCGTGTGTGTACCAGTGGCACACCAGAAGTGGCCCATCGACCTCTTCGATGATCTCGGCCAGTTCATCCAGCTTTTCGTTGTGCATCACGCTCACACCCTCATCGGTGAAGATCGCGCCCTGGCACATCTGGTGCGCCTTGCCTGACACCACCCCCTGGCTAGGTGCGTTGATGGTTATCGCGTCGATGTCCACGACTTGGTTGCGCATCAGGGTTCGGATCGCGGTGGCTACCTTGGCCGGGAGAGTCACCTTGCGGTCAACCACCACCGATCTCAGACCCAGGTCGGGTGCCACGGCAAAGTACAGGTCGCTGATGCGCTCATAGAGCTTCGATTCCATGCCCTGGCGCAGCTTCCACGAATAGACCTGACCCGTGTGCCTGTTGAGCTTTTTGGGTTCCAGGTAGTCAGCGCGAAAGCCCGTCAGCGTCTTGCCCAACCGCTGGCCCCCATCCAGGATGCCAACCGGCGCAAACAATTCATGCGCGGTCCCTGGTCGGGGCGACCCGGACATCAGCACGATGCGCGAGTCGGTCCTGCGGGCCATCGTGTTCATTGCCTTCCAGCCCACGCTGCCCTTGCGGCCACCTTTGCGCAGACGGGACGCCTCATCGAAGATGACCAGATCGAAATCCCAATCTTTCAGCCTGATCAGCTTCATCAGTTCTGGGAAGAAATCAAAGCTAACCGTCAGCACATCGAAATCGGACGCCAGGGCCGCTTTTCGCTCCTCGGGGCTACCCACATACACCGCGAAGCGCAAATGGCCGCTGAATGCCCAGTTCTTGGCCTCGTTGGGCCATTGCTTGGCTACCCGCTTGGGTGCCACGACCAAAGTGCGACGAACCGAGAACTGGTCGTACATCAGGGAATTAGCCAGCGCGAGTGCCACGCCGGTCTTGCCCGCGCCAGCCTTGGCCGCTAGATACGCCCGTGGGGTGCGCTCCAAGAACGCAAGCGCATCGTGCTGGTATGGACGGAAGTCATGCAAATAGCGCACGGGCATCCTCCACGGTATCGATGGCACGGACATCGACCCCAAGGCGTTTGAGTTCCTTGTGGACTTCAACCTGCCGTGGCCGTAATGACTTGCCGGGGGCCTTCAACTCCACAAAGACGATTCGGCCATCTGGGAAGAAGACGATCCGGTCAGGCACTCCGGTGTATCCGGGGCTGACCCATTTGAGTGCTAGACCCCCTGCCTTCTTGGCCGCTGCGGTCAGGGCCGCTTCAACGGTGACCTCACGCATGGCAACCCCCTCGGGTTACAAGGAACGAGGTTACAGGTACAAGTAGTCCGGTAGCGCCGCAGGAGCATATATTTTCAGCGGCTGCATATTTCTTTTTTCTTGTTTACTAACTCTATAACTTGTAACCTCATAACTTTTAAAGATAAAAAGAGTAGTAGCTAAGAGTGAAAACACCGAAAAACCGGCTAGGTTACAGCCGGGGTTACAGGCATGGTTACAGGGACGGAATTTCAGGCTCATTGCAGGAAATCCTCCGTTGCCGTGTCGGTAGTGCGATCCAAAATGGCCCGCAGATGGGCAAAATTGTCCGAACTGTCGGTTACAACAAGTCCCGGCACCCCGTCCCTAATCCAAACGCGGTGCGCTGAACCGCGCCACTTAACGACCTGAACGACCTGCTTGAAACCCTGGTTTTCAAGAAATTTGCGCATCCTGCTGGTCAGCAACGACACCGGCTGGGACTGTTCGGCCAGTGCTTTGGACAGGCAACCGCTGCTCAAAACGTCCTTTGAAACGCCATAGGCCCCGTTGTCGATATAAAACTTTGCGTACCCTTCCGCATCGTCCAGATCGCCAGCGGCCACCATGTCCCGCTTAAATTGGGTCTGTGGTGCCCTGCCGGCTGGATCGAACTTGGACACATCGATTGCCTCAAAGAAGGCCCGAACCGCTTCCGGGTTGTCATTCACCACGTTGTGCAGGGCCACCCAGTAGTCACGGGGATCAGCAAACCCCAACGCCTTGATGGCATCGTGGAATTCCCCGATCTGACGCCACGGGGTCGCCACGGCAAAGAACCGGCGATCCTCATCGTTCAGGGGCAGTGCGTCCGAATGGTTGGTGAACGCGATGTAGTTGACGGTATTGATCTCGGTAACCGAGGCCCTGCCCTTGCGGTGGACCTCGATGCGCGAGTTGGCAATCAGGGGTTTTAGCTTGTTGTAGACATCGTGCCGGTTGTGGCCTTGCAGCTTGATCTCTTCCAGCAGAACCACACAGCGGTTCGCAGCCCAATCGTTGAAAGCCGAGTTGCTCAGAGTCTCAGGGCCGACATCCCCTACGTTCTTGGCCCCCATCGCGCTACGAAGCATATTTCCGATGACGCTCTTGCCATCCCCCTCCACGCCTTTGATCAGGCACGCCCACATGACCTTACGGCCAGGGTTCTTCACAACCCACGCAGCCCATTGCAGGAAGATGTCCCTGGCCTCTTTGTCGCTGAACACCAGATCGAAGTGGCGCATCAGCACCGCATCAGCGGCTGGGTCTGGGATGGACAGGGGCACCAGTTCTGGCTGGTACACATTTGCGTAGTCGCGGCCATCGAGCGTGAAGGTGTCACCCACCGTTGGCAGGTACATGGTTTCGCTCACAATTGGTATCTGCCAGATGTCGCAGGCCACCTTGGCCGCGCTGGGCACATTGCCGTTTTCATCGGGGGGCATGTACCGGCAGTGCGCTGCATCGAAGGCATCGCGGGTGATGGTGTCTTTGCTGTTGAGGTTGAAGAACTTCGCCTGGGAGGTGACGTAGCACCATGAGCGGACCCACTCAGGCCCAGCCCCCAGGCCGGTGATCGCCCGGTTGCGCTCCCGCGCCAGCATTTCCTTGACGGCCTTGATCGACGGGTTCACGCCCGTGATCTCCCGCAAGCGGTTACGGAAAGCCGGGACCAGAATGTCGATGGCGAGGGTGTCGATAGCCGGGTCTACCTTCACCCGCTGGCAGATGGCGCGGATAGCGGCTTCGTCTGCCGCGGCTGCGATCTCGGCCTTGTAGGCATCCTTCACGCTGATCGTCTGCGCCTTGATCTCAGGTAGATCATTCACGAATTCTTTCATCGCGATCTGGCTGGGGCGCGAGTTGACATCAACCAACTCAAAGGCGTCGATGCCAACGTCCAGGTGGCCGAATTTGTAGTGGCGTACCAAGTCCCACTTGTTGGCTGCGCGGCCACCAAAGGGGTCGCTGCTGGACGTATTGAAGATGCCTTGCCGGTTGTCGGTGATACCGGCACCCTCGGTGGCTCCACTGCCACTGAGCAACCAAGTCAGGCGCGTGTCGGTCACAAACTCAAAGACCTCGGCCAGCCACTTCTCAATGACCTCCTCGATCTCATAGGTGCGGCAGAACAGACCGATCAGGTTGTCCTTCTCCCGTGGGTCCACCATCTCCGAGCGTGACTTGCGTTCGGTCTTGGCACGCAGCAGGATGGCCGGCTCGATGACCAGATCGACCTCATCTCCCAGCATGCCAACGCACAACCCTGAGCGCACGGGCACGGGGTCTTGCACACCGTTCACGAAGACGGGTGCAGCGGTGTAGTTGGGCTGGACGGTGCGGAAGACCGTGACATCGATGGGCAGGTTCTTGGACTTGACCCAGGCGTCCAGGTCTTCGCCGAGGTGGGGCTTACTGAGCCAGAACGCAACGTGCGCTTTGAGGATGCCTGCGTTGTCGGGGTGCCCTGCGCCACTGGACAGTTGCCAGTGGAAAGTGATGCCCTGGAAGCATGCGGGCAGCGTGCGCTCGATGTACTGGTTGATCGCGTTCTCTGGATCGGCAACCGGATCAATGCCCTCGGGCTGGTAGCGGTCAATATCGATGTAGAAGAAGTGCAGTGCCTGATCCTTGAAGAAGGTCAGCCGGCGCAGGGTGAAACCCTCCTTTGGCACCACCAGCGACTTGCCGCGCTTACGGTCTTGCTCGATCTCCTGCGGGTAGAGTTCCTTCGCCTTCGCGTGCCCAATGAACCGGCCACGAATCAGGCACGAATTGCGCTCTGGTTCCAATTCGGTCAGCAGGATCGAGAGGTCATTGATGCCCTCGACGTAACGCTCCTGAACGGATACCTGCTGCGCACGCTCATAGCCTTGGGGCTTGCCGGTTGCACTGTCCCAGACCTTCGTGAGCCTGGGGCCTGCGGAGGTGAGGATCGTTAGACTATCCCCACCAGTTCTGGTGGTATTTAGCTGCGGCATCATCACGCTACCGTTAAGCGGCGGATAGGGAGTCGAGTGCGCGTCGAACCGTATTCGGGCGCATCAAGGCAGAGGTCGGTATTCCAGTGATCGCCTTAATTCTGTCAACGTGACGCTCGGGGGCGTAGCCTTGACGCACCCACAGACCCACCGCTTGCTGCGAAACTTTTAGTTTTCGCGCCAGTTCCGCCTGGGAACCGACTCGGCTGACTGCCGCCTGAATGCCCGTTGTGACGGAAGTTGTCTTTACAAGATTCACAAGTATTACTCCATTTAAGTTTAACTACTTGCGAAAATTGTACTTGTGAATCTTGACTGTTACAACTTATTTCTTGGAAATAACACTATGGGTCTTACACTACCTATACAAGTAAAATGTTGTATTTGGGGGCAAGCACTCACAAGGACTAAACAATGACCGAACAGACTTTCGCTGAACGGCTACTACAGCACAGGAGCAATCTCGGAATCTCCCAAGAAGCGGTAGGCAGCATCCTGGGCGTGTCGTCACAAACCATATCAAACTGGGAAGCGGGCACGGCTCCGCGAAAATCCAGACTCGCCCAGGCACTGACCTGGATGGCGTCAGGCTTGGTCCCGCCTGTAGAGCCTGCCAAGCTCCGTTCTGAAATCCTCAGTGCCGAAGAAATAAAAGAGGGGGAGGCTACAGAGCTAGGAAGGGAGCCTATCGTTATTGAGAAAGCTCGGCGTTTGGCTTCGTGGCAGAAGCGTCAAGACGAGGAAAAGCAGTTTGCCGAGGACGAACGGTCAGTCTTTAAACAAGCGATTCCAGACGCCCTAAAGCAGTACGTAGACCCGCCAGTCGTCACCTATCAAAACCTACGGCTACCCAGAGTGTATTTAAGCCCGAAGGTAAGCGTAACTATGGTGTTTCCACAAGTGCATCGGGGGCTTTTAAAGCATGCCGCCCTAGTGGTAGCCGCCCTGAAAACCTTAGACACCGAAGCCGGGCATCCTTGCAAATACTACGCCTTAATAATAGCTGGGGCTGACTCGGGAGAACAAGTCAGAGAGGCGTCTTTGACTACCGTTGCTGGCATTCTGGGGATAGACATGTACTTTGTTCCCGACCCGTTAGGCGCGGCTGCGGTAGTTGCCGAGCTAGAAAACGCCGACCCCACGCTATAAGTTCCATAGCAACCCAACCACATGCCGCCTACCCTGGCGGCTTTTTTACGCCTACTTTATAAAGTTTATAAAAACTTGTTGCCTTAATTGCAATTCTTGTACTAGAATTTGCCTAACTTGATAAACAAGTTTCGCAATCTACACAAGGATTCTGGGCAAATGAGTGACTTGATTACTACGCAGTTGGCCTTCGACTTCAACGAAGACCAGTTCGTAAGCCTGACCGCTATGTACGCTAAAGCGGTAGCGGTGGGTAAGGCAGGCGGAAAGGCCGATCCCGGAACATGGAAGGTCAAATCCGGTTCGACTTTTATAAAAAAGTTGCGCAAACTAAATACTCCCACCGGGAGTATTTACAAAACGACCCGTGGCAAGAACGGCGGAAGCTGGGCGCACTGGCAGATCGGCGCAGCCTACGCGACCTACCTCGATGAAGACCTGCACATGCAGTTCAACGCGGCAGTCCGGGCCATGTCCTTGGGTGATCCCCGCGTGGTGGATGTTTTGCTGCGCAACGCCAGCGAGTCCGATACCCGCCGGATGCTGTCGAAGGTATCCCGCCACAACTTCACTGACCGCATCAAGGCTGCAGGCGTAACTGACAACAAGGTATATGGCCAGCTAACCAACGTGATCACCCAGAGCGTGCTTGGAGCAAAGGTCGACGTTGTGAAGGTCCAGCGCGGCCTGACTGCCAAAGACAGTCTGCGCGACAACCTTTCGATGACAGAACTGGCCCGCATTACCTTGGCCGAGTCTATGGCCGCTGATGACATGGAGCGCGGCATAGCTCCGATGGTGGCTTGCACCAAAGCC
>NMUI01000347.1 GCA_002221445.1 Phenylobacterium zucineum
ACTTATCGGAACGCACTCTAGACAAGGGCTTTGACGACGCCCAATGTGCGCGTCTTGATGCGGCGTTCAAGGAGGCAGGCGTCGAGGCTGAGGTCACCATCTATCGTGGGGCCAAGCATGGCTATGCGCCGCCAGACATGCCCGCTTATGACAAGGACACCTCAGAACGCCACTGGCGCGAACGCCTTGCCCTCTTCGCCTCCACACTGGTCTAATCGATCCGCCAAGCTACCACATCGCCGGGGGCCAGATTGCGGGTGCCCAGCAGGAGCTGAACGCCTTCGGGAGCTGGCGCAGGACGCGCTTCGGGTGCAAAGTTGATGGCGAACCTTATGTTGTCGCGGTCTCGGATACGGACGCCCTCCGGCAGGGTTGTGATTGCAAGACCCGCCTGGGCTGCGGTGTGCGCCACCACCTGATCCATCAGCTCCGGCCCGGGCCATGTGGCCAGATAGTGCCAGCGCCCATCGGCAACCCAAGCCGGTTTACCGTCCTCAAAGATGGCACGGGAGGGTAGACAGGTTTCCAGATCCTCTCGCCAGAGCTTGGCGTCATAGGTCTGGCCATCAAGAACAAGCTTGGGGTCGGCACCAGGTCTGAGACTCTCCACCCGGACCACCTTGGCCGCTAAATGAGCCTGAAGAGGCCCTGGACCCAGATTGGCCGGAATATGCCCCTCAGGGGTTCGAGATCCGGTTCGTGGCCCACAGACAACGACCGCCCCAGACCCGGCCAAGCGCGCAACCACTTCATCTGACAGAACCAGCAGGGTCGGCACCATAATAAGGCGATAGCCCGCCATGTCCCCATCCGGCGCGACCATGTCGACGTCGAGCCCCGCCCGCCGCAGAGCGCTATAGGTCTCAAAGGCCAGGAACAGGGCCCGGAACCCCCGGCCGTGGGGTTGAATCTTGGTCAGCCAATCGGCCTCATAGGAAAACACCAAGGCGACTTTTGACCGGCGACATGGGGCAAGGTCACCCAGGGTCTTGAGCTCCTGCGCCACACGGAGGGCCTCAAGGCCGCCCTGGTCGAGCACATTGTCGGGACGGTTTAGACCGGCGTGCATCTGCTCCTGGGCGAACGGGGCCTGACGCCACCGGAAATACGAGACCAGCTCGGCACCATGGGCGAAGGCTTCCCAAGTCCAGGCGCGGACCATGCCCGGAAGCGGTGCCGGGTTATAGGTGGCCCAGTTCACTGGACCCGGTTGCTGTTCCATCACCCACCAGCGCCCCCGACCGCAAGCGCGATAAAGGTCATGATGGAAGCCGGAAATATCTGGGTGGCCCTGGCGCAGATAGCGCAGCTTGTCTGCGTTCGACCCGCCGAACATCTCCAAAAAGCCCAGGGGATAGGAGTCCCAGGTGGCCACATCGAGATCACGACCGACGGCAAAGTGATCGAACTCGGTGTAAAAGCCCATGAAATTATGGACAATGTCCCGTCCGGGCGAGAGGCACCGCAAAAGATCAACCTGTCGTCTGTTGAAGCTCACAACCTCGTCGGAGGCGAAGCGGTTATAGTCGAGACAATGGCTGGGATTAGCCTCAGTGACGGTCAGATTCGGGGGTTGGATCTCGTCAAAGCTGCGATAGATCTGTGACCAGAAGACGGTTCCCCAGGCGCGATTCAAGGCCTCCACCGACGCATAACGGGTCGCGAGCCAGCGCCGAAACCGCGCAGCGGCATCCGCGCCATAGCTGAGGGTCGTATCATGACAGCCGAACTCGTTATCGATCTGCCAGGCGACCACGGCGGGATGGTGGCCATACCGCTCGCCCATGGCGGTGACGATCCGGGCGCATTCCGCACGATAGGTCTCACTGGAAAAGCTGTAGTGACGGCGAGACCCGAAGCCCCGCGCCCGTCCATCTTCTCCCACAGAAAGAATGTCCGGATGAGCATCCACCAGCCACTTCGGCGGTGTAGCGGTCGGTGTACCCAGGATGATCTTCAATCCTGCCGCCGCCAGGGTTTCTATGGCAAGGTCCAGCCAGGCCCAGTCATAGCGGCCGGGATCGGGTTCCATAAGTGCCCAGGCGAACTCTGCGATCCGCACATGGGAAATCCCCAGCTCGGCCATGCGCGCCGCATCATCGGCCCACATATCCTGAGGCCACTGTTCGGGGTAGTAACAGACGCCGAGGCGCATGGCGGAAACTCCAGCGGAAAGATCGAACACGCGCCGCAAAATCAGATCTGTCTCTTGCGAGTCACGGCAGGATAAAGGAAGGCCCGAAATTAGGGTCTTGGGCAATCTTTGGAGCCAAGCTTTGACGACTGTGCGTTGCGCCGCCCGAGGCACGGACGAACTTGGCGAAGGCCCGGCCTGGTCAGCCGCTGAAGGCCGGGTCTATTGGTTCGATATTCAGGGCCGGTGTCTGAATTGGTTTGAACCAACAGACGGTCACCGGGGGCGTTATGACCTACCGTTCCGCGCCAGCGTGGCAACCCCCTGCCGTGACGGCGGCCTCGTCCTGGTGACCGAGAAGGGTCTGGGCCGTTTTGACACCTTGACTGGCAAGCTTGAGATCAAGGCCCCGATGGATCTTGGCCACGGCTTCCGCACTAATGACGGCAAGATTGATGTGGCAGGCAGGCTCTGGTGGAGCAGCATGGACGAGGATAGGGGCCAGCGTCCTGGTAAACTCTTTCGCACCGATCCGGATGGCACGACCCATGTGGTGATCGACAATATCCACATTGCCAATACGGTGTCCTGCACGCCGCAGGGCGATGGCTATTATCTGGCGGATTCGTTCGAGCAGACAATTTGGCGCTTTCCCATGTCGAGGACAGGGGATTTTGGACCGCGCGCCATTTTTGCCACCACGGTGGGAGATATAGGCACCCCTGATGGCTCGGCGGTCGATGAGGCGGGCTATCTATGGAATGCGCAATGGGGGGCCGGTTGGATTGTACGCTATGCCCCGAACGGACACATTGATCAGATTATTCTCATGCCAGTCAGCCAGCCCAGCAGTTGCGCCTTCGGCGGACCCGATCTGGCAACCCTTTACGTGACCTCCGCCCGGGAAGGCCTGAGTCCCGCAGACCTTATGGCTCAGCCCCTGGCTGGGAGTTTGTTTGCCTTCGAACCGGGGGTTCGAGGACTAGCCCTGCCGGTCTTTCCGGAAACTGATACCATGAGCGCCACCTATCCCAGCCTTAAGGACAAGGTGGTGTTCATTACCGGCGGGGCGACGGGTATTGGCGCAGCCATGGTTGAGGCCTTTCACGCTCAGGGGTCCAAGGTCGGCTTCCTCGACCGCGACCGGGAGGCCGGCATGGCCTTGAAGACTCACCTACCCGGCAGTTGGTTTGCGACCTGCGACGTCACCGATACCTCCGCCCTAGCTGAGGTCCTGATAGCGGCGCAGAACACGCTGGGGCCCATTCAGGTTCTTGTGAATAATGTCGCTGACGACACCCGACACACCGCGGCTGAAACCAGCGCCGATCTCTGGCGACGACAGCTGGCTGTCAATCTCGACCCGATCTTCCTGGCAGCCAGGGCCGTCCATTCCGGAATGAAGGCGGCGGGTGGCGGGGTTATCCTCAATCTCAGCTCGATTAACGCCTTGTTGGGCCCTGCGGACATGCCCGCCTATGTGGCGGCCAAGGGTGCGGTGAACGCCCTGACCAAGGCCCTGGCTCGGGAATGGGGTGGCGACAATGTTCGGGTCAATACCATCTCGCCGGGTTGGGTGGTGACAGAGCGGCAGCTTGCGCTTTGGCTGACGCCTCAGGCCGAAGCCGAGTGGATGAAACAGGTGGCCCTGCAAAAACGCCTCATGCCCCAGGATATTGCCGCCCTGGCCCTGTTTCTGGCCTCTGACGACGCGGCCATGATCACCGGACAGAACCATGTCATCGACGGCGGGCGCACCTGATGACCCCCGCCATTTTGGCCTGCGACTGGGGATCGACCCATTTGCGGGCCTGGACCCTTGACTCGTCAGGGCGCGAGGTGGCCCGACAAGATTTCGACCTGGGGGTTAATCGCCTGGCTCCGGGAGAGGCGGGTGAAAAATTCCTGAGGGAGGTTCGCCCGGCCCTTGGGGCGGAGTCTCTGCCCGCCTTGCTGTGCGGTGCGATCGGCTCGAATATCGGCTGGACCACGGCTGCATACGTGGACTGCCCCGCGGACCTGCCGACTATAGCTGCGGGCCTGATCTCGCCGAGCAAAGATGTCTGGATCGCGCCGGGTCTTCGATGTACGGGTCTGGGCCCGGCAGGAGACGTGTTGCGCGGGGAAGAAACCCAGGCCTTCGGGTGGATGGCAGGCGATCCTAAGCGTTCTGTCGGGCGGCATGTGATTTGCCAACCGGGAACCCACGCCAAGTGGTCAATCATTGAGAACGGCAAGATCGTCCGCTTCCTCAGCGCCTTCACCGGAGAGCTTTTCGCAGTGCTGTCAGCGCACAGCATTTTGCGCAATGACGGTCGGGTTCACGAGGAGGGGGTCTTCCGGGAAGGTCTGGAGGCCGCCGCCGAGGGGGATGGTCTGTTGAACCGCCTCTATTCCACTAGGTCCAGGGTCGCGGGGCGGGGCGCTGATCAGGCCTCCACGGGATCCTATCTTTCAGGCCTGTTGATCGGGGCCGAGGTAGCCGCCACACCTCGCCTTCTTGGTGTTGAGGGCGAGGCCGTTGTTCTGCTGGGAAGCCCCAAACTCTGCGCGCGATATGCCACCGCCCTTGCACGACGGGGCATCGCCACCTCACTTGCCGATGGAGACGAGGCCGTTAAGACTGGCCTCCTTTGCCTGGCTCGGATGAAAGGTCTGATGTGACCCTTGATGAGGCTCTAAACCACTGTCCGATTATCGCCATCTTGCGCGGTGTGCGGCCCGATGAGGTTTTAAGCCATGCTGAGATCCTCTTCGACGCCGGAATTCGCGCCATTGAGGTGCCGCTCAACTCTCCTGACCCTTTGGACAGTATTGCCACCCTGGCAACGACCTTTCGCGACAGGTGCATCTGTGGTGCCGGTACGGTTTTAACCCCGGCAGAGGTTAAATCCGTCGCCGATGCCGGCGGTAAGCTGATTGTTTCTCCGAACACAGATGAATCAGTTATTGCAAAAACCCTTGAGCTAGGCCTGTGGTCAGCCCCTGGGATCGGCACACCGACGGAGGCCTTCACCGCCGTCCGTCAGGGTTCACGGCACCTGAAACTTTTCCCAGCGGTGAGCTATGGGCCTAATCATATCAAACAGTTACGAGCCGTCTTGCCCGTTGATGTAGTCATTCTGGCTGTGGGTGGTATTGGTCCCGCCGATATCGAAACCTGGTGGCAGGCTGGGGCGCGTGGCTTTGGACTTGGGTCTGAAATCTATAAAGCCGGGCAATCCCCAGAGGAGACACGCCTGAAGGCGGCCAATATCGTAAAATCAGTCAGCTTGCTGAGGATTTGAGTAGACCGGGTTTTCGGGATCGGTTGCACTGAGGATCGCCCGGCACTTTTCGTGCAGGAAGAGGCCGGAAGGCGGAATGCACCCTCCGGCCAGTCCTTGGACGGCCTTAGAGCCTGTTCCCTTTAGACGGAAATGTCTATAGGGATAAAACAGGCTCTCATTCAAGAT
>NMUI01000348.1 GCA_002221445.1 Phenylobacterium zucineum
CTAAAGGGAACAGGCTCTAAGCAAACGCCCCGGGCCTTTCGGACCGGGGCGCCGGACTTTAGCTCAATTGAAGCTGCCGCTTAGCGAGGGGCCATACGGATGGCACCATCCAGACGAACGTCTTCCCCGTTGAAATAGCCGTTGGTGATCATGGTCAGGGCCAGCTGGGCATAATCATCAGGCGCGCCGAGACGCTTGGGGAAGGGCACGGAATTGGCCAGGGCCTGCTTCACGGCTTCCGGTGCGCCGCGCATGAGCGGGGTGTCGAAAATGCCGGGCAGGATGGTGTTGACGCGAATGCCGTCCCCGGCCAGATCCCGGGCAATGGGCAGGGTCATGCCGACCACACCACCCTTGGAGGCCGAATAGGCCGCTTGGCCCATCTGACCGTCTTCCGCCGCCACGGAGGCGGTGTTGACGATCGCCCCGCGCTCCCCATCAATGGGTTCAAGATCGAGCATACCCTTGGCCGATTTGGCGATACAGCGGAAGGTGCCCACCAGATTGATCTGGATGATCAGGTTGAAGGCGTCCAGAGGGAAATGCTTGGTCTCGCCGGTGGTCTTGTCGCGGCTGGCGGTCTTGGCAGCATTGCCGGTGCCGGCGCAGTTAACCAGTATGCGCTCCTGACCATGCGCGGCACGAGCCTTGGCGAAGGCGGCATCGACCTCTTCTTCAGAGGTGACATTACACTTACAGAAGACGCCGCCAACCTCCTTGGCGACTTCCTCGCCCTTGGCTTCGTTCATGTCGAAGATGGCGACCTTGACGCCGTGGGCGGCCAGTTGGCGGACCGTGGCCTCGCCGAGGCCTGAAGCCCCGCCAGTGACGACGGCGGCGATGGAGGAATCGAGTTTCATGGCGCTTTGCTCCCGTGCTCGTTAAGATGAAGTCCCGTTGACCTGAGCCTTTAGCCCGATGAGCGCCAAGTCCAAAGCCTCACCCAACGTCAATAACGACAGTTTTGATGCAAAAGGCCCCATTGACCCGTCAAAGGCCCTCGTTCCCGAGACCCTGAAGGTCAATGAACGGCGGGTCAGGCGGGGGTTTTTACCCAAAGTCGCCCGTTTCGCGGCGGCTATTCCCTTTGCCAGCGACATTGTTTCGGTCTGGTACTGCGCCCAGGACCCGGAAACACCCCTGGCCGCCAAGGGTATGATGATGGCGGCCCTGGCCTATTTCGTCCTGCCGATGGATGCCGTTCCGGACTTTCTCGGAGTGATTGGATTTACCGATGATGCGGCGGTACTGGCGGCTGTCATCGCCGTCGTCGGTCGTCACCTAAAGCCGGAACACAGGAAAGCGGCCGACGCCTTGCTGATCAGACTTCAGCAGCCTTGAATATCTGACGGGTCACATGCTCGCGCCAGGTGATAAACAGGGTTGAGACGACCACAATCCCGGCACCGACCAGGGTCCACACCCCCGGCAGCTCGTGGAACAGGATAAAGCCCGCCAGGACCGAGAAGACCAGACGGATATAGTCCACCGGTGCCATGGCCGCAGCATCGCCCACAGCCATGCCGCGGATATAACAGGCCTGGGTCACCGTCCCCATCACCCCCATAATGCCCAGCAGGACCAGATCCGGCAGGGCCGGCCAACGCCAGCTGAAAAAGGCCCCGGGCAGGGCCAGACCCAGCCCCAGACTGGCCGACCAGACCAGCAGAACAATCGGGGCATGATCTTTGGTCATCACCTTCATGCCGGTAATCGTCAGAGCAAACAGAAAGGACGAGGCCAGCATGGCCAGGGCCGGAATACCGATGGCGAAATGGCCCCCTGCGCCGGGGCGAACCATGATCAGCACACCGAGAAACCCTACCAGCGCCGCGCCGATCCTTAAGGGCCCAACCTTCTCGCGCACCACGAAGGCAGCCAGGGGCACCAACCACAAGGTCCGAGTGAAACTGAGCGCATTGGCGTCCGCCAGGGGCATTTTCTGAAAGGCGTAGAACGACAAAATCATGCCGATGGTCCCGGCGGCTGACCTGAAGATCAGAATGCCGGGTCGTGAGGTCGCAAAGACCGCCTTACCCCGCTGAACGATAATAGGCAGCAGGATCAGGAATCCTGCCAACTGCCGGTAAAAGGTCTGGAGTCCCGCCGGATAATCGGCCCCAAGAAACTTAATTAGGGTGGTCATGACCGTATAGGCCAGGGCCGAAGCCACCATCCACAGGGCACCGCGTAGATTGGGTGTCAATCGAGCCCCGGCCGCAGGCCCGGCCTCCGTCACGCCGGCTGCTCGGGGAAGGTTCCGCCAAATATGGTGGCGAAGGGCGAGGTCATGGTCGTATCCCACGCATGGCGACCGCCCACCGTGATACCGCCGTCCACGACAATGTGGGTCCCCGATACAAAGGCAGAATCGTCGGAAGCGAGGTAGAGGGCGGCCTTGGCTATGTCTTCCGGTAGCCCGGCCTTCTTCACCGGCTGGGCCATCTGGCCGTTCTGCGCCACCATGGCCGCCATCTGGTCTGCGACCTCCCGGGACATACCAACCGAAGCCCCGAAGATGGAGGTGGCGATCAGGCCTGGGCAGATGGCGTTCACCCGGATCCCCTGGGGCGTCAGTTGGGCAGCGGCCACCCGGCTCATGTGGATAACCCCAGCCTTGGCAGTGGAATAGGCCAAGGGGCCATAACCCGCCTGCAAACCGGCGATGGAGGCGGTATTGATGATCGAGCCGCCGCCGCGCTTCAGCATCAGCGGTGTGGCATGCTTGATGCCAAGGGCCGGGCCGCGGACCAGTATGTCGAAGATCCAGCTCCAGCCCTCGGGGGTGATCTCAGCAACCAAGGTCATGCGGTCGGAAATGCCAGCGTTATTGAACAGAATGTCGAGGCCGCCGAACTCACGGTCCGCCAGGTTCAGGGCGGCGGCGATCTCAGCTTCCGAGGTGACGTCGCAGTGCGCGTACTTCACCGTACCCGGAAAACGCCTTTCCAGCATGGCCCCTTTTTCATCCTGGATGTCGGCTGCCACCACCTTGGCACCCTCGGCGACGAAGAGCTCCACCGTTCCAAGCCCGATCCCCGAGGCCCCACCGGTGATCACTGCCACCTTGCCGTCCAGCCGTCCCGCCATAATCTATCTCCCCAGATGATCATTGATCCCTAAGCCCCCAAGGGGAAGCCGTCGAGACGCTAGATGTTTGACCACGAAAAAGGGCGGCTGCGTCGCCGCAACCGCCCTCAAAAGGTCGAAGGTCGGAAGCAGCCTTAGGCTTCTTCTTTCTCCTCAGTCTTGGACAGGTCTTCGCCGGTTTCCTGATCGACAACCTTCATGGACAGGCGGGTCTTGCCGCGATCATCAAAGCCGAGAAGTTTCACCTTAACCGCCTGGCCTTCCACAAGGACGTCGGAGACCTTGCCGACGCGCTCGTTGGAAATTTGGCTCACATGGACCAAGCCATCCTTCGCACCGAAGAAGTTCACAAAAGCGCCGAAATCGACGATCTTCACAACCTTACCGGTGTAGATAGCACCCAGTTCTGGCTCTGAGGCGATGGACTTGATCCAATCCTTGGCCGCGTCGATCTTGGACTGGTCAGCGGCTGCGATCTTGATCGTGCCGTCTTCGCCGATGTCGATCTTGGCTCCGGTTTCAGCGGTGATTTCGCGGATCACCTTGCCCCCCGTGCCGATCACTTCGCGGATCTTGTCCACCGGGATCTTGATGGTTTCGATCTTCGGGGCGTATTCGCCCAGCTCGGTGCGGGGCGCTTCCATCGCCTTGGCCATTTCGCCGAGGATGTGGTTACGGCCGTCCTTGGCCTGAGCCAGGGCCTTCTTCATGATCTCTTCGGTAATCCCAGCGATCTTGATGTCCATCTGCAGGGAGGTGATGCCGTCTTCCGTACCGGCCACCTTGAAGTCCATGTCGCCCAGGTGATCTTCATCACCCAGAATGTCCGACAGGACCGCAAAGCCGTCCGACTCCAGGATCAGACCCATGGCGATACCGGAGACCGGCTTCTTCATGGGAACGCCTGCATCCATCAGGGCCAGAGACGACCCGCAGACCGAGGCCATGGAGGATGACCCGTTGGATTCGAAAATCTCGGACACCAGACGAATGGTATAGGGGAAGTCTTCCTGGCTGGGCAGCATGGGACGGATCGCCCGCCAGGCCAGCTTGCCGTGACCCACTTCCCGACGCCCGGGAGCCCCCATGCGGCCAGTCTCACCCACCGAGAAGGGGGGAAGTTGTAGTGCAGCATGAACTTCTCGTAGTACTTGCCTTCCAGAGCATCGACCATCTGCTCGTCGTCGCCGGTGCCAAGGTGGCCACCACCAGAGCCTGGGTTTCGCCGCGAGTGAACAGGGCCGAACCGTGCGCCCGGGGCAGAACACCCACTTCCGAAACGATCTGACGAACCTTGTCCACCGTCCGGCCGTCAATGCGAATGCCCGTGTCGAGAATGTTGCGACGGACCACGTCGGCTTCTAGTTCCTTGAATACCGCGCCCAGCTTGTCGGGGCCGATGCCGTCGGGATTGGCGTCTGACTTCAGGAATTTTTCGCCGGCCTTAGCCTTGGCCTTGGCCACAGCATCCTGACGCTCGCCCTTGGCGACGATCTTGTAGGCCTTGGCCAGATCCGCGCCCACCAGCGTCTTCATATCAGCCTTCAGGGCATCGGTATCATCCGGCGTGAAGTCGAAGGGGTCCTTGGCTGTGTGTTCGGCCAGTTCGATGATGGCGTCGATCACCGGCTGAATACCGGCATGGGCGAACATGACGCCCTTCAGGACTTCATCTTCGCTCAGTTCTTGAATTTCGGACTCGACCATCATGACAGCGTCACTGGTGGAGGCGACCACCAAGTCCATGGCTGAGTCCTTCATCTCGTCGAGAGTCGGGTTCAGAACGTATTGGCCATTGATATAACCGACCCGGGCGGCACCGATCGGGCCCATGAAGGGGGCACCGGAAATCACCAAGGCGGCGGAAGCCGCCACCATGGCGACGATGTCGGGATCGTTCTCCAGATCGTGGGCCAGCACGGTGCAGACCACCTGAACTTCGTTCTTAAAGCCCTTGACGAACAGCGGACGGATCGGACGGTCGATCAGGCGGGAGGTCAGGGTTTCTTTCTGGCTCGGCGCGCCTTCACGACGGGGGAAGGAGCCGGGGATCTTACCCGCCGCATAGAACTTTTCCTGATAGTTGACAGTCAGGGGGAAGAAGTCCTGACCGGGCTTTGCGCTCTTGGCGTAAACAGCCGTGGCCAGAACCATGGTTTCGCCATAGGTGGCCAGAACCGCACCGTCAGCCTGACGGGCCATGCGGCCGGTTTCGAGGGTGAGGGTCTTACCGCCCCACACGATGGTCTTGCGTTTAATATCGAACATTTTCTCTTCTTTCTCGTCCCGCGGGCGTATTCCCGACGGGGGTGGACAGGGCTCGGACTTCCGAAATCCTCTCCGGACTGACAGGGGGTGGTGAGGATGTTTGCGAACCCTCGGCGTGTAGAACAGCACCCCATCAGATGGGCGCTGCGCCGCCGCATTAAGCCCCCCAACCTGTCTTGAGGGGCCGCGACGTATGACGTCGTTCCAGACGCACAAAGCCCCCGACAATGCGGGGCATTCAGGGCCTATCGACGCAGACCCAGGGTTCCGATCAAGGCGCTGTAGCGGCCTTCGTCGGTCTTCTTCAGATGATCCAGCAGCGAACGACGCTGGGACACCAGTTTCAGAAGGCCACGGCGGGAGTGGTTGTCCTTCTTGTGGGTCTTGAAGTGTTCAGTGAGGTTGGCGATCCGTTCCGAAAGGATGGCGACCTGGACTTCGGCACTGCCGGTGTCACCCTCACTGCGGGCGTGGGTCTTGATGAGTTCAGCTTTACGCTCAAGCGTAATCGACATCGTTTAGGTCTCCGCTCTTCTAAATGTGAAAGACTCGCGTGGGTTCGAGCCGACCCATGCGCATCTCGCAGAGCGCCACCATCTTTCCGTCCGCATGGGCCGAAACCGTTCGCGTCCCGGATTTGAGTCGGGAGGCCAGGGCTTCTACCTGTCGGGGAACGAGAACGATGGGTCGTCCCTGCTTGAGCCGGAAGGCATCTTCGGCGGTCACGGCCAGCTCCGGGATGTCGTCCAGGGCGGTCTCAACCGGAAGCAGGGCCTCCAAGCAGCCGGTCTTATGGCGCAAATCTTCGAGGATTTCCAGTGTTATCGCTCGATCCTGGGTAAACGGGCCAACCCGGGTGCGGCGCAGGGCGCTCACATGGCCGCAGGCACCAACGGCCAGGGCCAGATCACGGACCAGGCCACGGACATAAACCCCCTTGCCACAGTCAATCTCCAGATCCACCTGATCGGGGCTCGGAATGTCGATAATCCGCGCGGCATGGATGGTCACGGGCCGCGCCGCCAGCACCAGGTCTTGACCGGCCCGGGCCAGATCATAGGCCCGCTCGCCATCCACCTTAATCGCGGAAAAAGCCGGGGGAACCTGGGAGATTTCGCCCACAAACTGCGGCAAGGCGGCCTCAATGGCCGCTCGGCTGGGTCGGAGGTCAGAGGTCTCAAGGGTGTCGCCTTCACGATCATAGGTCGCGGTTGTGCAACCCCAGCTGATGCTGAAGCGATAGGTCTTGTCGGCGTCCATCATGAAGGGGACGGTCTTGGTGGCCTCACCGAGCGCGATGGGCAGGATACCGGTGGCCAGGGGGTCCAGGGTGCCGGCGTGTCCCGCCTTCTGGGCGTTATAGATCCACCGAAGTTTGCCGACCGCCTGGGTGGAAGTCATGTCATAGGGCTTGTCCAGGCACACCCATCCCGAAACCGGTTCACCCTTTTTCTTGCGGGCCATGATCAGTCCTGGTCCGCATCATCGTCGAGCCGAGCCTTGGCAAGATCCCGGGCCACCTTGGGATCGGCGAACAAGGCCTCCATCCGGGCAGCCTCATTGAAGCTCTCATCATGAACGAAGGTCAGTTCCGGGGTGAATTTCATGTCGATGGACTGACCCAGGCGCCCCCGCAGGAACTTGCCATGCCGGTTCAGGGCCTTGACCACGGTTGGGGCATCCTCACCGCCCAGCGGCTCCACAAAGCAGCGGGCATGACGCAGGTCCTTGCCCATCCGCACCTCGGTCAGGGTCACAGAGACGCCGTTCAGGGCCTCATCATTGATGTCCTCGGTCCGGAGGATCTCCACAAGGGCATGGCGGATCAGTTCCCCAGCGCGCAATTGCCGCTGGGAGGGGCCGGGGGGGCGGCGCGATGCAGGTTTCATAGGGGCTCGCCTTCTTAAGCCTGACCCACGGATCGGACGCCGGATCAGGGAAGGGCGGGCTTCTAGTGTGCTGGAGGCGAAAGGGAAAGGGAAATCCCTCCGTCCCGCCCCTATGCGCCTGTGCGTTCCTTGAAAAATGCGATGACCCGCTGTTCCGCCGCCTTTGACGGGCCATCTTCGGCGAGGTGGACGGTCAGCACGGAGTGAGGTGGCCGTTCTGCAGGTTTGGCGTCTTCATCCTCAAGCTCGATAGCCTCAAACTTGTCGCCAAATTCGCGTTTGTAGGTGTCGAACCGGGCGTCGGGGACCAGGGCGTCGGATTTGAAGCGCAGGCCGATCATCGACAGATCTTCCGCAGCAAATCTCAGTTTTGCGCAGGCGATTTCTTCCGCAGAGGCATCAAGGCCCGCAGCACGCCGGGCTGATCCCGCCGCTATGGGCATGGAGGGCTGGGACAGGACCGGTGCCACCACGCTGGGCTCGGTCATCATGGCCAGGGCGAAGCCGCCGGTGAAACACATGCCCACCGCGCCGACGCCCTTGCCGCCGCACTCGCCGTGGGCCTTGCGGGCCAGGGCGCGCAGCCATTCGACAATGGGGCTCGACTTGCCGGTCTTCCAGACATTGAACTCCCGCCGGATGCAGATGGCGTTGAACATGGCGGCGATAGTATAGCCATGGCTCACTGGCTTTCCTGGCTCGCCGAACAGACTGGGCAGAAAGACCGTCATGCCCCGGGCGGCCACCCGGTCGGCGAAGTCGATCACCAGGGGGTGAAGGCCAGGGATTTCGTGGATGATGATGACGGCGGGACCTGAGCCACGCCGATAGACGGGCCGGGTCCAAGGGCCGTCGGTAAAGTCCGACTTTTCGTAATTGGTCAGTGCCGCTTCATAACCCATTTGCCGTCCCCCGATCACATGCGGGAGTTTAGGCAGATCAGAGCTTAATGCGCAGCATGGAAATATCACCCTGGAAAGACGACAACCGCCAGACGCCATTGGTTTGGGAAAAACCAGCATACAGGGTCCATTCTTCTTGGTGGTGACGCAGACCCGACCATCGGATAGGGATTTCATGGACCCCGCAATGACCAGGGTGTTGGGAATAGGCTGCCGGCCGCTATAGCCGTAATACTCGGCCACCTTGCGGAAGACCTTGGGCTGGATCAGCGCTTCGCTGGCTAGATCGGCCAGCTTCGGGGCCAGAAGAACGGTGAGTGCCCCAAGTGAGTTTGGTGCGGCTTTCTGACCCTGCTCGACCAGGCGCGCGGCGATCTCCCGCTTCAGGCTGTCGCGATCCACATGGGCGTCGAATGTGGTTGAGTCGTTGTCGCGGATCGCCACTAACAGAGCATGGACATCATTGGCGGCGGTGAGCCTTTGGGCCGTTGCACAGGCAGATAGGGCCAGGGTCAGGACAAGGATCAGCAGTCGGCGCATGAACGCTTATACCCATCAAATCGTGGCAAGAGCGAGGCGATTTCAGAGGACAGGCAAGCCGGATGTCGGACGACATCCGGACTGCCTGCTAAAGACTGCGAGCCACTTCCTCAAGGGTGAAGCACTCGATGACGTCGCCCTCCTTGATGTCCTGGAAGCCCTGGAAGGCCATACCGCATTCCACACCATTGCCGACCTCGGCCACCTCGTCCTTGAAGCGTTTGAGGGTTTGGAGGACCCCCAGTTCCAGCACGACAATGTCGTTGCGGATGATCCGGACCCGGGCACCACGACGCACCACACCCTCGGTGACCCGACAACCGGCGACCCGACCGACCTTGGTGATGTCGAAGGCCTGAAGCACCCGGGCATTGCCCAGGAAGGTTTCTCTCTGCTCCGGGGCCAACATACCCGACATGACGCCTTTGATGTCGTCGATCAGGTCATAGATGATGGCGTAATAGCGGATTTCCACGCCTTCACGCTCGGCCAAGTCGCGAGCCTGCTTGGAGGCGCGAACATTGAAGCCCAGGACCGGAGATCCGGCGCCCTTGGCCAGCATGACGTCGCTTTCGCTGATCGCGCCAGCGCCCGATAGGATGATGCGCGCGCGCACCTCTTCGGTGCCCAGCTTGTCCAGGGCCGTGACAATGGCTTCGGCAGAGCCTGAACGTCGGCCTTGATGATGACCGGCAATTCCGAGATCTTCTTGTCCTGAAGCTTGGCCATGAAGTCGGCCATGGTCACGCCGCCGGTGGTCGGAGCGCCGGACTTTTCGCGCTTCACCCGGATGCGATAAGCGGTCAGTTCCCGGGCCCGGGCGTCGTTCTCCACCACGGCGAAGGCTTCACCCGGTGACGGGGTGCCGTCCAGGCCAAGGATTTCCACCGGCACCGAGGGCCCGGCTTCATCCAGTTGTTCGTCCCGCTCGTTTAGCAAGGCGCGAACCCGACCGAAGTTTGAACCCGCCACGACAATATCGCCGCGTTTGAGCATACCGCGCTTTACCAAAACTGTGGCGACAGCGCCGCGTCCGCGATCCAGCTTGGCCTCGATCACCACGCCATCGGCGGTGCGATCGGGGTTGGCCTTCAGGTCCATGACCTCGGCCTGCAAGAGTATGGCCTCGATCAGATCGTCCAAACCCAGCTTTTCCAGGGCCGAAACCTGAATCATCTGGGTTTCACCACCAAGGCTTTCAGCGACGATTTCGTGCTGCAGCAGCTCATTAATGACCCGAGTCGGATTAGCCCCCGGTTTGTCGATCTTATTGATCGCCACGATGATCGGAGCCCCCGACGCCTTGGCGTGATGGATGGCTTCAATGGTCTGAGGCATGACACCGTCGTCGGCAGCCACCACCAGAATGACGATGTCGGTAACGTCTGCGCCCCGGGCCCGCATGGCGGAGAAGGCGGCATGGCCGGGGGTGTCGAGGAAGGTGATCTTCTGCCCTTCCTGCATCCGTACCTGATAGGCACCGATGTGCTGGGTAATGCCGCCATGTTCACCCGCCGCCACGTCGGTGGCCCGTAGGGCATCCAGCAGCGAGGTCTTGCCGTGGTCCAC
>NMUI01000349.1 GCA_002221445.1 Phenylobacterium zucineum
CAATCAGCGAACCAGACCACGATGCGACCGACATGCTTCCCTCCCTCAATCATAAGGAGAAAATCATACTCGCCAATGATATGCAACTGTAGTACTAAATCGCCACAAAAATCGGGCGCGGCGGCGTTTCGATCTTCGCCTCGCCCCGATCCTTCGCCTATAGGGGGGGCATGAGTGCTCTCCCTGTCGATCCTGCCCGCTATCTGACCTTTCTCGGCGTCATGGGGGTTATGGCGATCACGCCGGGCCCGGCTAATGTCTTTGCCATCGCTACGGGTGCCAACCGAGGCAAGGCCGCCGCCCTGCTGGGCATGATCGGCATGAACACTGCCTCCTTGGTCTGGTTCGGGGGCGCAGCCCTGGGCCTGGGGGCTCTGGTCATGGCCTTTCCCCGGGCCTTCCACCTGATCGCCCTGGCCGGTGCCGCCTATGTGGCCTGGTTAGGGATCAAGTCCATTGCCGCCAGCTTCAGGCCTGCCGGCCCCGACACCCTGATCCGCCGCGCCACAGGCCGTTCGGCCTTTGCTGACGGGTTTGCGGTGCAGATTTCAAACCCCAAGGCGGTGCTGTTCTTTACCGCCGTCCTGCCGCCCTTCCTCGACCCGCACCGGCCCCTGCCCGGCCAACTGATCGCCTTCGCCGTCGCCACCATCGGCTTCGACGCCATTTCCATGAGCGCCTATGGTCTGGGCGGCGCAGCCCTGGCGGCGAAGATGAACGAGCCCCGGTTCCGACGGGGATTTCAGGTGGCCGTCGGCCTGCTGCTGATCACTGCCGCCGCTCTCATGGCCCTGCGCCATTGACGCCGCAACTTCGCCACGGTGTTGTGGTTTAGGCCGGCGTAAGGAGCCCCATTATGAAGCTAACCCCGCATATTGCTGGCCTTGTCCTGGCCGCTGCCCTGGCCGGATGCGCCACCACCACGGCCTATCAGGCCAAGACGCCGACCTCAGCCCAGGGCTTTACAGAGACCAAGCTGGAGGACAACCGCTTTCGGGTCAGTTTTGCGGGCAATACCGTCACCTCTCGGGAAACCGTCGAGACCTTTCTGCTCTATCGCGCCGCCGAGTTGACCCTGGCCCAGGGGTTCGACACCTTTCTGGTGGTTGACCGGCATACGGACACCAAGTCCCGCACCCTGGATATGGACCCTTGGCATGGCCCCTTTGGCGGCTGGCACCCGGACTGGAACATCTATGACGGGTATGGCTTCGGCTGGGGCCCCTATTGGAGCGATCCACACCTCAGATTCGGTCACAGTCGAGAGACGGTGACCGTCGAAAAATTCCAGGCCCAGGCGGAAATCCTCATGGTCAAGGGCCCCAAGGATGCCGCCGACCCCAAGGCCTTTGACGCTCACAGCGTCCTGGCCAATCTGGGGCCAAAGGTGGTGCGGCCTAAACCACCTCTTCGGTAAAGGTCAGCCCGGCCCGGGTGTGCAGCCGGTCGATCAGCCTCTGGCCCATGGCCGCGCCGGGCACCCAGATGCCGCCTGGAACCTCGGGGCAGTCCTTCACCAGACAAATGGCTGACTCGGCGATGATTTTCGAGGTTGAGCCATAGCCGGGGTCCTTGTCCCCATAGACCGCCCCGCGCACCTGTGACCCGTCGGCGTCCACGCCGATGAAGACCAGGTCATAGAAGCCGTTTTCCCGCTCGTCCTTGCTGGGGCCTTCGCCGGGCTGGGGGCCACCGGCCCCGCCCAGATCGGTGAACTCGGTGGAGGAGCCGGGGGCGACCACGCTCATCTCGTCATAAACAAAATCCGTCCCATAGGTGTGGCCCTGAAGCAGGTTGGAGCGGTGGACATTCTTGGTGTTAATCACCGCCATCATGAAGGGCCCGACTTCGAGGCCCAGGTCGGGATCGACCGCCTTCTGGGTTCCCGTGGGTTGGGCAGGGCCCTGGAAGCCGGGTGTCAGGGCGAAGGGGTTCATCATCACCCCCATCAGGCTGGGATCCTTCTGCATGGCCGCCAGGGTCGCCTTGCCGCTGGCCGCCGTGCCGCCCGACAGGCCGCCGCGCATATTGCGCACCCGGCCCTTCACCCGCGGAACCGGATGGCCGAACTTGGCCTTGGCGAGGCCTTGGGTGAACAGGACCCCCAGCTCGAAGGGGATGGAATCAAAGCCGCAGGAAAACACGATCCGCGCCCCGCTGGCCTTGGCCGCCGCCTCATGAGCCCCGATCATGGCGTGCATCCAGGTGGGCTCCCCCGACAGGTCCAGATAGTCGGTCCCCGCCGCCGCGCAGGCGGCGACCAGGTCCGAGCCATAGAGCTGATAGGGCCCCACCGTGGTCAGCACGGCCTTGGTGCGCGACACCATGGCCTTGACGGAGGCGCCATCCCCGGCGTCGGCGACGATCAGCGGGGTATTGGCCGGGGCACCGATCTCGTCGCGCACCGCCGCCAGCTTGTCCGCCGAACGGCCGGCCATGGCCCATTTGGCCTCGCCATCGACCCCATAGGTCTGCGCCAGATATTCAGCCACCAGCCGCCCGGTGAAGCCGGTCGCGCCGTAGACAATGATGTCGAATTCCGCCTTGGGATTCATGGGGGAGCCTTTGATGAATTTGCTGAGCGTTGTGGCAGAGGGTCTGGGCTCTGACCAGAGGCAGAAAGGGACCCTCAGGCGGGAACCGGCTTGTCCGTAAACCGCCGTACCAAAATGTCCCCCTCGCGCTGGCGGGTCCGGGCGATGTCATAGCTGTTCTGCATCCGCATCAGCGTGTCCATGGAGACGCCGAAGGCCTTCTCCACCCGTAGGGCCATTTCCGGCGAGAGGCTGGCCCTCTCATTGAGCAGGGTCGACAGGGCGGCCCGGGTAACACCGAGGGCCTTGGCTGCAGCCGTCACGGTCAACTCCAGGGGCGCGATGATCTCGTGCCTGATGAAGCCGCCGGGATGGGCGGGGTTCTTCATGCGGATGCCGGTCAGTGCGTTCATGGCAGTCTCCTAGAGTGCGTTCCGA
>NMUI01000070.1 GCA_002221445.1 Phenylobacterium zucineum
TATGGTGCAATCTGATCGGACTACGCTCTAGGCTCCTAACTTGCTCGCCGCCAATCGGTCACCGACTTACGATCGCCGAGTAAAGCCTCCACGTCATCAGAGTGAATGGGGCGCGAGAACAGGTAACCTTGAATATTGCCGCATCCGGCGCGGCGCAGGCCCGCGCGCTGGGAATCGGTTTCAACCCCTTCCGCAATAACATCAAGATCAAGGGCTCGCGCCATTTTTACAATCGCACCCACCAGGGCTTCGGCATCCTTTTCCACCCCAAGATTGACCACAAAGGAACGGTCGATCTTAATCTTGTCGATGGGGTAACGGCGCAGATAAGCAAGACTGGAATATCCCGTGCCGAAATCATCCAGAGCCAGGGAAAAGCCCATGGTGCGCAAGCTCGCCAGGGTACGATGCACGGCTTCATCGTCGGCAAGCAGGACGCCTTCGGTAATCTCCAACTCGATCTGATTGGGATTGGCACCCGTATCCTTCACCATGGCCGTGATCTTCTGAAGGAAGGCTTGATCGCGCAGCTGAACCGCAGACACATTGACCGCCACACTCAGCCCAGGCCAGCGCAAACTGTCCTTGAAGGCTTGGCGCATGGTGAATTCACCCAGCACCTCAATCAGGCCGCACTCCTCAGCAATCGGCACAAAATGGCCCGGTGAAATCGGTCCGCGCTCCTGGTGTACCCAGCGCACCAGGGCTTCCACCCCCGCCACGTTACCGGCGGCGTCTGCCTGGGGCTGGTAAACCATGGTCAGGCTTTCTGTCGCCAAGGCGGCACGCAAGTCAGACTCCAAGGCTCTGCGCTGTTTCAGAGCCTGATCCATTTCCGGTTCATAGAAGGCATACCGTCCCCGCCCATTGGCCTTGGCCCGGTACATGGCCAGATCCGACTGGCGAAGAATCTCACCCACATCGCAGTTGGGATCACTGATCAAGGTTGCCCCGATCGAAGCCCCCACAAAGACCCGCCCGGCCTGGAGGTCAAAGGGTTGCGAAATGCTGTTGATCACCCGATCAGCCAGGATTGCAAGACTGTTGGCAGACGCCCCGACCTGCAAGATGGCAAATTCATCGCCACCCAGGCGGATCACTGTATCGGTCATCCGGCATAGGGGGGATATGCGCGCTGCGACCGCCGTGATCAGTTCATCACCGGCCTGGTGACCATAGGAGTCATTGACATCCTTAAAGCGATCCAGGTCCAAAGACAGAACACCGATTATGGGACCGTCCCGCCGCTGATGGGCCAGGGCCTGAGCCACCCGATCATTGAACATGACCCGGTTCGGCAGGCCGGTCAGGGAGTCATGAAAGGCCATATGACGGGCGCGGGACTCACTGGCCAGGAGGGCCTGGGAGGCGCGATAGGTTCTTATGAGCAAACGACCAGCAAACAGCGAGAGAATGACCAGACATGCGACGACGGGCGGAATGGTGTTCGCCAACATCTGGTGCCCCGGCCCCTCAGGAGTCCAGTCGAGCCGCCCGACATCATGACCCCGCCCGTCCTTGAGGATGTAATAGCCGCCGTGCGCAGGCGTGCGATTCAGATTGTCCGTCTGAATATGCAGATTCCGGACCTGGAAGCGGTCAGCCAGTGCTTTGACGAAGCTATCATCAAGATCACGCTTAGCGATGATGATTGGCGCAGGCCCCACCCAGTATGCCCGGCGAGAATCTGGTCGGACAAGGCTGGCTGTCACCAGGGTCGGTTTACCCGCTGACATGACAATCTCGCTCACCTGAATCGGCCCAGATGTGACCTGACCATCGGATGCGGGAGCCTCGGGCTGAAGACGCCCCGTCTCGAGGGCGCGCAACCGTCGCACCAGGGGCCGGCTGTCCCCTGCGAGTCGAAAATAGGCCTTGGCGGGCATATCTGCCCCTTTAACCATGGCATATATTGGCTGATCCGCTCCATTCAGGACGAAGGCATGATCCATCTTGAGAGATTTGAAGAATAACTGGCCAATATTTGCGCTCACCCACCTTGCGTCTTGGCGAGCAACCAAATTCTGACGAGCTTTGTCCCAATCAACCTGTTCTTTGACTTGAATTTCCTGGTCTCGGATCCAGCCCTCGACCCCGTGAGCCACCAACTGCCTGTCCCGGGTCGCCGCGTGTAGATCCGCCCGGGCGGTGATGTTTAGGAAGGAGCATACGAGCAGCACAATGCCCGCAATTCCAACGAGGAGCAGGAGCACATTGCGCAGCATGGCTTCGGAAAGTTTCAGTACCATAGTCTTTGCTCAACGCGGATGTCTACCCTCACAGTTAGCCGAAAATCATTAATGAATGCCGACAACACACTGATATAAAACACTAATTTTCAATTCATGATGAACGCAAGGAAACCATAATTCGGCGTCTGCTTGGGAGCACTCTACCGAGTCATAAGATTGTAACTGTTGGCGAAATACAATCAGAGCTGGCGCTTCAGGGCCTTGGGTTAGCTGAACTTGCGAGGCATTAATGTACGGCATGGTCCATCGCGCGGCGCGGCAGATGGTGTTAGATCTCCACGGAGAAAATCATTGGTCTGCCATATCGGCGGCCTCCGGTCTTGGAGATGATGCCTTTATTGGTGCCAATGTCTATGGAGACGAGGTTACACTTAAACTTGTTGCCGCGATTTCAGATCACTTTGAGGCCCAGGTAGAGTCCATGCTCAGGGCCTTTGGTGAATACTGGATTAGCTTTGCTTACAACGGCGACTACAAATCGATTATGACCATGGCCGGCCAGGACCTGGTATCTTTCCTGTACAATTTGAACCGTATGCATGACAGCGTTCAAATCAGCATTCCCGGCGCACGGCTACCGACCTTCGTCGTGGACGATGACAATTCGGACGCGATTACGCTTTCCTATTTTTCCGATCGGACAGGTCTGGAGCCCTTTGTCGAGGGCCTGCTCTCTGGGTTGATCAAGCATTTCGGACAGACGGGAAACATCCATCAAATCGGGCGGAATGGCAGCGGCGTACAGTTTCAGATTGTCCTCTCGAACCCATGACGACCGCCTTTGCTCTAAGCCTTGATGACCTTGCCGCACTTTTCCCGGCTTATATCTTTACCTCTGAAGACCTCAGAATCCTCAGGACCGGCCCGTCGGTTGTTCAGCAGTTTCCCGACTTGGAATCGGGCCTCAAACTGACGGATATTTTTGGTGTTGATCGACCCGTCGGCGGCTTTGATCCTCATCGTGCAGCTCAAGCCCGAACCCGCCTTATCCTGAGACATCACAAATCAGGGATGCTGCTTCGGGGGATGGTTATATCCGTGAATGGGGCGTTTCTACTCTGTCTTGGCCACGCGCCGAACTCTGTGGCCACGGCGCAGGTCCAGGGTTTGAGCTTCGAAGATTTTTCCGTCGCAGATTCCTCCCTTGACACGCTGATGTCAGTTGAATTGCAGAAATCTTTGATTGCCGAACAACGGACTCTGATCTCTGACCTCTCCCGATCCAAACTGGCTGCGGAGGCGGCAGATCGCGCCAAATCGGAATTCCTGGCGAATATGAGTCATGAAATCCGCACACCCCTGACGGCCATTGTTGGTTTTTCAAGCTTGCTGGCCGAGGTGCCTGATCTGCCGAAGGTGGCTTTGGGATATGGTCGCAGGATCGCTGAGGGCAGTCGAAGTCTCCTAGCCGTCGTTAATCAAATCCTGGACTGGTCCAAGCTGGAAGACGGCGGGCTTGAGCTGGAACCCGAAAATTTCAACCCCATTGACCTTGCAAGAAACTGCCTTGGGCTGGTTTCAGGTCAGGTCGGCGACAAGTCCGTTTCGCTCTATCTGGATTCAGATGCGAGCCTTCCTGACGCCCTACGAGCCGATGCAAATCGTCTGCGTCAAGTTCTGATGAACTTGCTCAATAATGCGATCAAGTTCACGAACACAGGCGAGATAAGGTTATCCATGACCTACGAGCCTGTTCACCAACGGCTCTCAATCTGTGTATCCGACACAGGCTGCGGGATTCCTGCAGAGCGGCTGCCGAAATTGTTCAACCGGTTTACCCAGGCCGACAGTTCCATCCGGCGAAAGTTTGGGGGGACGGGCCTTGGTTTGGCCATCGCCAAGCAGATCGTCGAAGCTATGGACGGTGAAATCACCGCACAGTCGGTGGTCGGACAGGGTACCAAATTTGACTTTAGCCTAGTCGCACCGCCAGCGCTGGTCGATGCTCAGACGCAGACTGAGAGTCAAAGCAAGCTGACCCTGGACACCGCTGAAACTGCAAGGGTGCTCGTTGCTGATGACAATATCGCTAATCGTGAGCTGTTTCAGGTGATCCTTAGGGCCTTGGGCCACCAATGCGATCTGGTTGAGGATGGTCGCAAGGCGGTCGATATGGCTCTCACCCATCCTTATGACCTGATCCTTATGGATATTCAGATGCCCGAGTTTGACGGCCTGGCGGCTACAGCCGCCATCCGGGAGGCGGCCGGGCCGAACCAGGATAAGCCGATCCTGGCCATCAGCGCCAACGCCTCTGCTGGTGAAATGGGCCAATGGCGCGCGGCGGGCATGGACGACTATATCGCCAAGCCGGTGGCGATCCACGATCTTGCCCAGAAGGTCGCCATGTGGGCCGTCCGGTCCAGGGACCCCCATAAGGCCGCTACCCAGGAGGCGGAGTTCCACCTGACATTGGCAGAGCGGACGGCGCAGGGTAGAAAGCGGCCTTCCGTTTGAGCGAGTTGCCCCACCGTGCGTCTGCCCCAAGCCCGTCTCGATCAGGTTCTTGACCGCTTCCGCGAGATTGAGGCCCGTATGGGCGCGGCCACAGAGGGCAGTGAGATTGTGCGTCTGTCCAAAGAACATGCTGAATTAAAACCTGTGGTTGACGCCGTAATGACCCTGGCCCGGACTTGGGATGAAGCCCCTGAGCTGGAAGAAATGGTAGCCTCAGGCGATCCGGATATGGCACGTCTCGCCCGGGACGAACTTGAGGTCTTAAACGCCCGCCTGCCTGGCCTGGAGCGCGAGGTGGCCCTGCTGCTGGCCCCTAAGGATAAGGATGAGAACGCCTCGGCCATTCTCGAAGTTCGAGCGGGTACAGGCGGCGATGAGGCCGCCCTGTTCGCGGGTGACCTGTTTCGCATGTATCAGCGTTATGCCGCGACCCATGGTTGGCGGGTGGAGATTGACTCGGTCTCTGAAGGTGAAATGGGTGGCTATAAGGAAATCATCGCCGCCATCACGGGTGACGGGGTTTTCGGACGGCTGAAGTTTGAGAGTGGCGTCCATCGGGTCCAGCGGGTCCCCGAAACTGAGGCAGGCGGGCGTATTCACACCTCGGCTGCCACCGTCGCCGTCCTACCGGAGGTCGAGGATGTGGACATTGTCATCAACGACTCCGACCTGCGGATCGACACCTATCGCTCGTCGGGGGCGGGGGGCCAGCATGTGAACAAGACTGACTCCGCCGTCCGCATCACCCACCTGCCCACCGGCATTGTGGTGACCAGCTCGGAAAAATCCCAACACCAGAATCGTGCAAGGGCCATGAAGGTCCTGCAAGCTCGGCTGTACGATCAGAAGCGCGAGACCCTCGATACGGCCCGGGCCGATGCCCGCAAGAGCCAGGTGGGTTCAGGCGACCGGTCAGAACGCATCCGCACCTACAACTTTCCGCAAGGGCGCGTGACCGACCACCGCATCAATCTAACCCTCTATAATCTCGCCAAGATCATGGAAGGCGAGTCCCTAGATGATGTGATCAATCCCCTGATCGCCGAAGATCAGGCGGCCCGTCTGTCTGCCCTTGAGGATGAGTTCGGTTAGAAAACCTACACCTGACGAAGGCCTTTGGCTGATCCTTAAGTGAAGGCGGTTAGTGTGACGCCCATGTCCGACCTATCTCCCGCGCGGCTCTCAGCAAGGTCCCGGCAGTTACCCTCGGCTTCTGGGCGATCAAGGTCCTGGCAACCACCTTAGGCGAAACCGCCGGTGATACCCTGAGCATGTCGCTCAACCTCGGCTATCTCTTGAGCACGGGAATCTTCCTGTCCTTGCTGGCGATTCTGGTCCTATGGCAGATCACTGCGGACCGCCTCAGACCCGCCCTTTACTGGGCGACCATTATCGCCTCGACCACCGCGGGCACGACCTTGGCAGATTTCGCCACCCGGTCGCTCGGGGTCGGATACCTGGGCGGTGTCTTGATCTTAGCGACCTGCGTCGTCGGTTCCCTGGTAGCCTGGCACCGGAAATTGGGGAAGATTTCCGCCAGCGACATTCATGCTCCGGCCACTGAACGATTCTATTGGCTGACCATTACCCTGTCCCAGACCCTCGGCACGGCTCTGGGCGACTGGACAGCTGATACAGGCGGGTTGGGCTATCTGGGCGCAGCGGCTGGGTTTGCCGGTCTCCTGGCGATTGTCGCCGGACTCTATTTCCAAACCAGGATCAACCGGGTGGGCCTGGTCTGGACAGCCTTTGTGCTGACCCGTCCCCTGGGTGCCGCGGTTGGCGATTGGCTGGATAAGCCTCTGATACAGGGTGGACTGGCGCTCAGCCGTCCCGCCGCCTCGGCCGTCCTGGCGCTCGCCATTATCATCCTGATCCTTGTTTTGCCCCAGAACCCCGAACCGCAGGAACGGGTCTGACTATTTCTTGGTAATCGGTGTCAGAAAGGACTTGGTTTCAGCCGCAGGTTTAACCCTGACCGTCTTGGGTTTGCGGACTTCCTTATTGGACTTTTTCTGACCCTTGGCCATGCTGATCTCCCGGCTCGCCTTTCAGCTCTGGGTCAGGCCCAGCCCTTTGACGTCCAAGGAACGGTGAAGGACCTTAGAGTGCGTTCCGATAAG
>NMUI01000071.1 GCA_002221445.1 Phenylobacterium zucineum
TTTTTTCAAAATTTTCTTACTTTTTGTGATGCACCGACTAATTGGCAATTTGGTTTACAAGATCCTGCAACGCCCGTTGCTGAAGGAATAATTTTTTTCATAATTATTTAATGTGTTATATTGTTTTAATTTGTATACTTGTGTTTTATCTTCTAGGAATAATTATTAATTTTTTTAATGAACTAAAAACTAAAACAGTTAGTAATTTTGCACATTTAAGTATTTTAGAGATTGTTTGGACAATTTTCCCTGCAGTAATACTTGTTCTATTAGCAATACCATCTTTTGCTTTACTTTATTCTTTAGATGAATTAGTAGATCCAGATATTACATTAAAAGTTGTTGGTCATCAATGGTATTGGAGTTATGAGTATTCTGATTTTTTATCTTTAGATAATAAAGAAAGTATTAATTTTGATTCATATATGGTAAGCACTAACGATTTAGTATTAGGTGGTTTTAGATTATTGGAAGTTGATAATAGAGTAATTTTACCAATACAAACACACATTAGAGTATTAGTAACATCTGCAGATGTTATACATAGCTGGGCAATTCCTTCTTTTGGAATAAAGGTAGATGCATGTCCAGGTCGTTTATCTCAAGTTTCTTTATTTATAAAACGTGAAGGTTTATATTTTGGTCAGTGTAGTGAAATATGTGGAATAAATCACGCTTTTATGCCAATTGCAGTTAAAAGCGTAAAACCAAATGTTTTTTATCTTGGGTTAGTAAAAATAATTCTAATTAAATAAAATTTAAATTATATGAATATATTAAAACGTTGGAATAAAAATTCATTATTATCTTTTTAGATAGCCATATTATAAATTACCCTACTCCTATTAATTTAAACTATTTATGGAGTTTTGGTTCTATTGCAGGTTTTTGTTTAGTAATTCAAATTGTTACAGGAATTTTTTTAGCGATGCATTATATTCCTCATATTGATTATGCTTTTGATAGTGTAGAACACATAATGCGTGATGTAAATAATGGTTGGTTGATACGTTATGCTCACGCTAATGGAGCTTCTATGTTTTTATAGTTGTGTATTGTCATATATTTCGTGGTTTATATTATGGATCGTATATTTATCCAAGAGGTCTTCTTTGGTGTAGTGGTGTAATTATATTTTTTCTTATGATGGCTACAGCTTTTATGGGGTATGTATTACCATGGGGTCAAATGAGTTTTTGGGGAGCAACTGTAATAACTAATTTATTTTCAGCAATACCTGTTGTTGGCAAATATATTGTAGAGTGGTTATGGGGCGGTTTTTCAGTAGATAACGCAACTTTAACAAGATTTTTTAGTTTGCATTATTTATTGCCCTTTTTAATAGTAGGTTTAACTATAATTCATTTAAGTTTATTGCATAAAGATGGTTCTAATAATCCACTAGGGATTAATAAAAACGTTGAAACTATATCTTTTTATCCCTATTTTTATGTAAAAGATTTATTTTCTTTTTTTATTTTTTTGTTTATTTTTTCTATTTTTATTTTTTTGCTCCAAATTTATTAGGACACCCAGATAATTATATTCCAGCAAATCCTTTAGTAACGCCGCCGCATATAGTGCCAGAGTGGTATTTTTTACCATTTTATGCTATTCTACGTTCAATACCGGATAAATTGGGTGGGGTTATTGCTATGGTAAGTGCAATTTTAGTGTTGTTATTATTACCAGTAATAAACACGTCTGAAATTAGAAGTACTAAATTTAGACCTATTTTGGTATTTTATACTGGTTTTTAGTTTCTGATTTTTTAATTTTAGGTTGGATAGGTCAACAACCGGTAGAAGAACCTTTTATTCAAATAGGTATGTTTGCTACCGGTTTTTATTTTTCATTTTTCTTAATTTTATTACCATTATCAGGTATTATTGAAAAATTTTTAATAAATTATAAAGAATAAATACAAATAGTGTAAATTTTTAAATTACATATTTATAAAGTAGGTTTATTAAATGATAAAAGATTTTTATATAACAAACATCAAAAAACATTTTAAATTATGTATAGCATAAAAATTAATAAAAAAACTTTTTTAGTTAAACCTCAAATTTCAATTATAGAAGCTTGTCGGTATGTAGGAATTTTTTACCTCGTTTTTGTTATCATGAAATTTTATCAGTAGCCGGTAATTGTCGAATGTGTTTAGTTGAAGTTGAAAAAGCTCCTAAACCTGTCGTAGGCTGTGCAACTCCAATAACAAACAATGTTTCGATATATACTGATTCTCCTTTAGTTAAAAAAGCTCGAGAGAATGTTATAGAATTATTATTATTAAATCATCCTTTAGACTGTCCAATATGTGATCAAGCGGGTGAGTGTGATTTGCAGGAGCAAACAAAAAAGTTTGGTAGTGATTTAAGTCGATTTTTAAAAAAGAAAAGAGTTGTAGAAGATAAAAATTTTGGTATTACAATTAAAACAATAATGACAAGATGCATACATTGTACTCGTTGTGTTAGATTTTCAGATGAAATTTCCGGTAGTTTTGTTTTTGGAACTTTAAATAGAGGTAATTCTACAGAAATTAGTTCTTATAAAACAAATATTTTTAACTCTGAAATCTCTGCTAATATTATAGATTTATGTCCTGTAGGTGCACTTACATCAAAACAGTATTCTTTTAAAGCCAGACCTTGGGAAATTAAAACTCAAGAAACTATTGATTGTAATGATAGTTTAGGTAGTCAAATTATTGTAAGTACTAAAGAAACTGAAATAGTTAGAATACAGCCTAAATTAAATAATGCTATAATTACAGATAAAACTCGTTACGTTTTTGATTCATTAAATAAAAACAGAATTAAAAAAATTTTTGTTAAAAACGAAAATTATGAGCTATTAAATATAGATACTTTTAAAGATAAAGTTAAGAGTATAATTAATACAAGTGATAATTTAAAAAAATAACTGTATTAATTAATGAAACTATTGATTCGGAAACTTTATTGTTATTAAATACTTTAAAAAATCATTTAATAATTCGAAGCGATTTTTTTAATAATAAAGAAAATTTTTACTTAAACCATTGTTTATTTAACAAAACAAATACTTTAAACTCTTTAGAAAATAAAACTAAACTTTGTTTTTTATTTAGTATAAATTTAAGTACTGAGTGTGTGTTATTGAATGTAAAATTACGCATAAAACAAAATCAAAAAATATTAATATTTTTGCTGGAGGTTATTTTTGCAATCTTTCTTATAATGTTAAATTTATAAATTTAAACTTGTTTTTAATTTTAAAGTTATTTGAAGGTAAAAAAGCATTTCTAAACAATTTAAGAATACTTCTAACTCCTTGTTTATTTTTGGTCAATCATTTAAAAATCGAGTTGATAATATTTATTCTGTATTAGTATTGATTAAAAAGTATTTTCCTCAAAGTTTAATTTATAATATAAATTTAAATTGTAATACAGAAAGTTTAGCTTTATTTGGTAATCGTTTAGTTAATACAAAAGCTATTAAAAATACTTCACATATTTTTGCAATAAATTTAGAAGATAATATATTAACACGTAAATTAGTTAAAAAAATTTAAAAACTCTTTTTTGGTTTAATACACATGGTTCTTTTTTAGCATCAAAATCAAAATATGTTGTTCCAACAACGACTTTTTTGAAGCTGAAAATACTATTTAAATATAAATTTATGTTTGCAAAAAACACAAACTATTTTTAAAGAGAATTCTGAGAATTTAATTAATTTTATTATTTTTACAGTATATAAAAAATTAAACTTTTTAAAAAAACAGATTCAGTATTTTTTAATTTTCAATACGAATATTCTAATTTAAAAATAAAAACTTTCTTTTTTAAAAATATTAGAATATTAAATAAAATTAAATCTATTTGTTCTTTTTACCCAATAAAATCAGTAATTGAAGATTTTTACTTAACAAATAACTTGTCTAAAAATTCTATTTTTTTAATGCAAAAATCTCAAGAAAATTATAAAAATTATCAAAAATATATTTAATAAAAACTAGTTAACATAATTGGTAATGTAATAGATTGCAAATCTATCTTTATGGGTTCAATTCCCATACTAGTTTATTTAAAAGTTTTTTTTATGATATTAATTTTTTTAAAATAATAATAATAATTGTTCCATTATTACTTTCAGTTGCATATTTTACATTAGCTGAGCGTAAAATTTTAGGGGCTATTCAACGTAGACGGGGTCCAAATGTAATTGGTGTTTTTGGGTTATTACAACCTCTTGCTGATGGATTTAAACTTTTTATTAAAGAAGCAATAATTCCTAGTAGTTCTAATAAAGTAGTCTTTATTATATCACCTATGATTACTTTTATTGTAAGTTTAATTAGTTGGTCAATTATACCATATAGTAAGTATTCAACTTTATCTGAAATAAACTTAGGTATTTTATTTTTTTAGCAATGTCTTCTTTAGGCATTTATGGAATTATTATGTCTGGGTGGTCAAGTAATTCAAAATATGCTTTTTTAGGTTCTTTAAGATCAACGGCACAAATGATTTCTTATGAAGTTGCAATAGGTTTTATTATAACAACAATAATTTTATGTGTGGGTTCTTTTAATTTACAATATATAATTGAACAACAAAAATATCAATGGTTTGTAATTACTTTTTTTCCTTTATTTTTAATGTTTTTTGTTTCAGGGTTAGCTGAAACAAATAGACACCCTTTTGATTTGCCTGAAGCAGAAGCTGAATTAGTTTCTGGGTACAATGTTGAATATTCTGCAATGAGTTTTGCTTTGTTTTCATTAGGTGAGTATACAAACATGTTACTTATGAGTTCTTTCACCACAATATTGTTTTTTGGTGGTTGGCAATCTCCTATAAATTTAACAAATGTTATAATACCAGGAGTGTTTTGGTTTTCCTTAAAAATCTGCTTTTTTGTTATATTATTTGTTTGGTTACGTGCGGCGCTGCCTCGTTATCGCTATGATCAACTAATGAATCTAGGTTGGAAAAGTTTTTTGCCATTATCAATAGCTATTTTAACATTAAATTTTTCAGTTTTAACAACGTTTAATTTGCTACCTTATTAAGTATTTTAAAAAGTAAAAAAGCAGTATTAAAGTTTCTGAAAATATTAATAACAATACAAATAAAATTAACTGAAATATAAATTCAGGTGGGCTTATAATTGTTGCACATAATATATTTAATGCAATAAATAATTTTTATACTTTATTATTATATTTGTTGAATAAAAGATAAAATATAAATAAAATAGATAATTATATTAATAAAATT
>NMUI01000350.1 GCA_002221445.1 Phenylobacterium zucineum
AAAAGCAGGGTCAGATTTCAAACTGACCCACTACCGGTTATCGGATCGAAACGCACTCTAACATCTTGAATGAGAGCCTGTTTTATCCCTCTAGACGTGTCCGTCTAAAGGGAACAGGCTCTAGGCAAACCGAGGTCGGTTGCCCAATCACTCGATCATACCGACGCCGGCCGGTATCCAGCTGCATCCACGGTGTCTCCCGGAAAGCCCGGACTTTGGGTGCGCGCGTGCCCCTGTGCTTGGATCAGGTGTGGGCTCACGTCTTGCTCCTGACCTGACTTCCCGCTCTAAACGAGGCTATGCAGCTGCGACTCGCCACCTGGAACGTCAATTCTGTCCGCCTGCGGGCCGAGCAGATACAGAAATTTGTCACAGAGGCGACCCCTGACGTCCTGTGTATGCAGGAGATCAAGTGCCAGGAGGGCGAGTTTCCCAGTCAGGCGTTTGAGGCGGTGGGTCTGCCCTATCTGAAAATTGCCGGACAAAAGGGCTCCCATGGGGTCGCCATTGCCTCACGCCTGCCGATGACAGACGCTCCGGTGCTGGAGGTCTGCCGGGAAGGGCACGCCCGGGTGGTGGGGGCTGTGGTCGAAGGGGTGGAGATCCAAAACTTCTACATTCCGGCGGGTGGGGATGTACCGGATAGGGCGGTGAACGCCAAATTCGACCACAAGCTGGATTTCTTCGAAAGGATTACGGCTGACATGGCCCGCCGAGACCCTAAGGCACCCCTAGCCCTGGTGGGGGATTTGAATGTGGCCCCTGGAGAGTTCGATGTCTGGAGTCACAAACAGATGTCGCGGGTGGTGAGCCACACCCCGATCGAGATTGCCGCCATGGCAGAGCTAAAGGCGGCCCTGGGCTTTATCGATCTGGTGCGGGCGGCGATCCCCGACCCGCAGAAGCTATTCTCATGGTGGAGCTATCGCGCCGCCGACTTTCGCGCCTCAAATCGGGGCCTGCGCCTGGACCATATCTGGATCAGCCCGGGGCTGGAGGCCGCGGCCCTGCGGACGGGTAAGGCCCAAGCCCGGGTGCATGACGATGTGCGCGACTGGGACCGCCCCAGCGATCACGCCCCGGTGAGCGCCGACTTCGGGCTATAGAAGCTGGGCCATAAAGTTGCGCCCACCGTCCCACCCCCGGTCATACCGGCGCAGGCCGGTATCCGGCACCCTCCACAGCGGTTTACCGGAAAGACGGGATCGGCGGCCCTACGGGGCCAGTTTGTAGCCACCCAGTTCGGTGAGCAGGAGTTTGGCATCGGCTGGGTCTGACTCGATCTTCTGACGCAGGCGATAGACGTGGGTTTCCAGCGTGTGGGTGGTGACCGCGGCATTGTAACCCCAGACCTCAGCCAGCAGTTCTTCCCGGGAGACCGGCTTTTCCCCGGCTCGATAGAGGTATTTCAGAATATTAGTTTCCTTCTCGGTCAGCCGGATTTTTTCTGCTGGGCATCAATCAGCAGCTTGGCCGAGGGGCGAAATTCGTAAGTGCCAAGGCGGAAGACCGCCCCTTCGGAATGCTCATGACTGCGCAACTGGGCGCGGATACGGGCCAGGAGGACGGCCAGTTTGAAGGGCTTGGTCACATAGTCATTGGCCCCGGCATCGAGGCCCTGAACCGTGTCGTCGTCGGTGTCGGCGGCGGTGAGCATGATGATCGGGCAGGTGACCTGTTGGCTGCGCATCTGACGGCAGGCTTCACGACCGTTAATGTCCGGGAGGTCAACATCCAGCAGGATCAAGTCGGGCCGCAACCTGACCGCCGCCTCAACGCCGGACAGACCGGTTGCTGCCTGAGACAGGGTAAAGTCTTCGGTGGCGGCTAGCTGTTCGGCAATCTCGACGCGCAGATCATCGTTGTCATCGACAATCAGCAATGTCTTTCTTTGGGCCATGAGATGATCCTTGCACCGTGTCGGGTGCCGATGAACGCCTGATTGAAGCTGATCTCTGTGTCGGTGCGGAAGGTATCGACGCAGAAACCGCTTCGATGGAGATATAGGACAAAATGATCTTTACGGCGACGTCTGACGGGCGGTTTGATTTCGGCGACCGGACCTGTTCCTGCGCCTTGGGCAAGGGCGGGGTTGTGGATGCGCAGGTCAAGCGGGAAGGCGACGGGGCCTCCCCCCTCGGGACCTGGCCGATTCGCGAAGTCCTCTACCGCCAGGACCGGCTGTTTTTCAAGGTCGAAGAGCTTCAGATCGCCTCGACCCCGATCAGGCCTACGGATGGCTGGTGTGATGCGCCGCACGATCCGGCCTATAACCAAAAAGTGGGTCTGCCCTATGATGCCAGCACCGAGTCCCTGTGGCGGGAAGACTTCGTCTATGATGTGGTGGTGGTGCTGGGCTATAACGACGCCCCGGCGGTTCCGTTCAAGGGGTCTGCGATCTTCCTGCACCTCGCCCGCTCCGGCTATCTGCCGACCGAGGGCTGTATTGCTCTGAGCCCGGAAGATATGGTGGCTTTTCTAGGGCGGGTCAGGCCGGGAGATGCCGTGCGAATCACGGTTTAGAGCGGGATCCGAACAGGGCCGAGCCCACCCGTACACTGGTGGCCCCGAACCGGATTGCGGTATCGAAATCGCCACTCATCCCCATGGACAGGCGGTTAAGGCCATTGCGGGCGGCGATCTGGCCCAGCAAGGCAAAGTGAAGGCCGGGTGGTTCTCCAGCGGGCGGAATACACATCAGGCCTCGATCTTGAGGGACTTGCGGGCCAGGGCGATGAAGGCATCGGCGTCTTTGGGGGCGACCCCGGCCTTTTGCGGCTCCTCGCCGGTATTGATCTGGACATAGAGGCGCGGGGTCCGGCCTTGTTTCTGAATTTCATCGGCCAGAACCTTGATCAGCTTTTCGCGATCCAGGGTCTCAATCACATCGAAAAACGCGACAGCCTCCTTAGCCTTATTGCTCTGCAGGGGCCCGATCAGGTGCAGTTCGACCCCGGCCCGATGTTTCGACCAACGGGTCATCGCCTCCTGAACCCGATTTTCGCCGAATACCCTCTGGCCGGCATCCAGGACCGGAGCGATAAGGTCCCAGGGCTGAGTTTTAGAAACGGCCACCAGGGTGGTGGCCCCTTCCGGTCGCCCCGCCGCCTTTTCAGCGGCTGAAATCCGCGCCAGGACCGAATCATAGGTGGGAGAGGTGGACATTTTCCGGACCGTGACAAGAACGGCCGCCTGTTTAAGCCGCCGTAATGCCGGGGGAAAGGCCCTGCCGGCCTTGCTGGTTTTTACCGACCCGGTCCGCACCCCCGATGTCATGGCCCTGGCCCGGGGCCTGGGGCGGAACACGGCCTTGGTTTATCGGACTTTCGGAGCCCCGGAGGCGGAAGTTGTGGCGCGGGGCTTGCTTGGTATGGCCCGGCGGCAGGGATTTAAGGTGCTGATCGGCGCAGATCATCGCCTAGCTGCGAAGATTGGGGCCCATGGGATTCACCTGCCCGAACGCCTGGCCCATCTGGCTCCGATCCTGAGCCGGCGGGGATGGATGGTCACCGCGGCGGCGCACGCGCCTCGGGCTATGCGGGTATCCGGCGTGGATGCGGTGGTGGTATCAGCGATTTTTCCGTCCGCCAGCCCCTCAGCCGGTCCGCCCCTCGGGGCCCTGAAACTGGCTCAGATGGTGCGGCGAACCTCAACACCGGTCTATGCTCTGGGGGGTATCACTGACAAAACCGCTCCGGCCCTATTGCGGACCGGGATCGTCGGCTTGGCCGGGGTTTCGTTTTTTAGAACTTGAAGGCAGTTTCGAGACGAACCCGTGGCGCGCTGTCCCGGGGTTCAGTCTTTTTGTAAACCGGCAGCACAGGCTGATCGCCCAGGGCCACCACACCGCCAATGCGGAGCGATGGGGTCAGCCGATAATAGGCCCCGGCCTGAACGTCGCTCCAAACCGGACCTCGTTCCGCAGGTTGATTAAGGTTCAGGGTTACCCCCCAGCGGCCCCGCCGGGCATCCCATTTCAGGGATTGGCCACCATTGACACTGACCGTGGTGACATCCGTACGGACCGTGAAATCCTGGGTCTTTGCCGCAGTTTGAGCATGGCTTACGGATGCCACGCTGAAGAGCGCAACCGCCAAAGACCAGGACAAAACCGACTTAAAAGCCATAATAACCCAATCGTCCCGCCGTGAGTACCCAACGCGGGCGGCGCAAAACTGGAGATCGATTAAGGGACCACGGGTGGTTAAGGTCAACACCTCAAAAGGCCACAATCGAGGGGTCAAGTGCGAATCTCGAGCCCCTGTGGCGACGAGGTCACGCGATTCCTGTTTGGCGGAAGTCACGGCGTTGTTATAGAGGGCTTCGGCGCGGGGCGGCGCCGCGTCCTTCAAACGGCGCGTAGGATTTTTTTGGAGCGGATACAGATGCCGTTTGAGCGCAGATTTTGGATGCGGAGTGTTACCGCCGGGGTCTTGACCCTGAGCCTAACGAGCCTGGTGGCTTGTTCAACGACGAAGGAGCCCAGAACCCGGACTGACGGTGGCGTCAGGTCGTCGCACGTTTTCGGGTTCGGCGGTGGGCGATCCGGCGGAACCAAGGCCCCCGGCAATGTGCCCGTCATCGGCGTGAACGGCTATTTGTGGCGGGCGACCCTCGACACCTTGTCCTTTATGCCCCTGGTATCAGCCGATCCCTATGGCGGTGTCATCATCACGGACTGGTATATCAATCCGGAAAAGTCCGATGAACGGTTCAAGTGTACGGTCTATATTCTGGACTCCCGTCTGCGCGCTGACGGCCTGAACGTGGCGATTTTCAAGCAGGCCAAGGATCCTTCAGGCAACTGGGTGGATGTGGCCGCGGCACCGCAGACCGAAACCGACATTGAAAACGCCATACTCACAAAGGCCCGTCAGCTTCGACTGTCCAACGTCAAGGGCTAGTATGGCCCGATACAATCCTAAAGAAACCGAACCCAAGTGGCGCGCGGCCTGGGACGCGGCCAGGGTTTTCGAAGCCGGCCCGCCCGCGCCGGGCAAGCCGAAATATTATGTCCTGGAAATGTTCCCCTATCCGTCGGGGCGGCTGCATATGGGCCATGTGCGTAACTATGCCTTAGGAGACGTCATTGCCCGGTACAAGCGGGCTCGGGGCTTTAATGTTCTGCACCCCATGGGCTGGGATGCCTTTGGTCTGCCCGCAGAAAATGCGGCCATGGAACGGGGGGTCGATCCCAAGGCCTGGACCTATGACAATATCGCCCGGATGCGGTCTGAGCTGAAGGAGCTGGGCCTGTCCATCGATTGGACCCGAGAGTTCGCCACCTGCGACCTGGCCTATTATGGTCAGCAGCAGGCTTGGTTCCTGGAGCTGTTCAAGGCTGGCCTGGTTTATCGCAAGGAAGGGATCGTCAACTGGGACCCAGTGGATCAAACGGTCCTGGCCAATGAACAGGTGGTGGATGGTCGCGGCTGGCGTTCGGGCGCGGTGGTGGAAAAGCGCAGGCTGAACCAATGGTTTCTGCGGATCACCGACTATGCCAATGACCTGGTGGACAGTCTGGAGACCTTAAGCCGCTGGCCTGACAAGGTCCGGACCATGCAGGAAAACTGGATTGGACGATCCAAGGGCCTGCGTTTGCGGTTCGATTTTACTAATGAGATGCCTCCTGGCTTTGCTGAGGGCCTGGAGGTTTATACCACCCGCCCTGACACCCTGTATGGGGCCAGCTTTGTGGGGGTGGCACCGACCCATCCCCTGGCGGCGTGGGTGGCGGCTCAGAACGCCGACGCTGAGGCTTTCATTGAACAATGCCGCAAGGGCGGAGCCTCCCAGGTCGAAATTGACACCGCTGAAAAAGTCGGTTTCGACACCGGCCTGACCGTGGAACACCCCTTTATTCCTGGCCAGAGCCTGCCGGTCTGGATCGCTAACTTCATCCTGATGGATTATGGGACGGGGGCTATTTTCGGCTGTCCGGCCCATGACCAGCGCGACCTGGACTTCGCCCGCAAATATGATCTGCCGATCAAGGCGGTGGTCCTGCCCCCTGGCGAAAATCCGGCTGATTTTCAGGTGGAGACCGAGGCCTATATAGGTCCCGGCCTGATCTTCAATTCTGAGGATCTGGACGGCCTCGATATTGAGACCGCCAAGGCGCGGCCATTGCCAGGATTGAGGCCCAGGGTCAGGGCCAGGGTGCCACGGTCTTCCGCCTGCGCGATTGGGGGGTCGCCCGCCAGCGGGGCTGGGGTTGTCCGATCCCGGTGGTGCATTGCGCCGCCTGTGGGGTGGTTCCCTTACCCGCTGAGGCCCTGCCTGTGGCCCTGCCCGACGACCTGGATTTCGGCAAGCCGGGCAACGCCCTGGACCGGCATCCCACCTGGAAGCATGTGGACTGTCCCGCCTGCGGCCAGGCGGCCCTGCGGGAGACTGACACCCTGGACACCTTTGTGGACTCGTCCTGGTATTTCGCCCGCTTTGCCAATCCCGATTTCGCCGCGCCGATCGACAAGGCCGCCGCCGACTACTGGCTGCCGGTGGATCAATATGTGGGGGCATTGAACATGCAGTCCTGCATCTGCTCTATGCACGGTTTGTCACCAAGGCCCTGGCCGATCAGGGTGTGTTAAGTGCTCGAGAACCCTTCGCCGGGCTGTTCACCCAAGGCATGGTCACCCACGAGACCTATCGCCGCCAGTCCGGCGAATGGATCGAACCCAAGGACATCGAACTCTATAACGAGGGCCGGACTCGGCGTGCCCGGTTGATCTCTACCGGCGAACCCCTGATGGTGGGGGACGTAGAGAAAATGTCCAAGTCCAAGAAAAACACCGTGGCTCCGGAGGAAATCTTCGAGGCTTACGGGGTGGATGCTGCCCGCCTGTTCGTTCTGTCAGATTCCCCACCCGAGCGGGACACCCAGTGGTCCAATGCTGGGGTCGAAGGGGCCTGGCGGTTCGTCAACCGGGTCTGGGCCGAGGTGGAGAGCCAGCCGCCCGAGCCCTATGGCGTCACAGGCGATGATGGCGCAGGTGACGAGGCTGCTGCCCAGGCTGTGCGTCGGGGATCTCACCGCCTGGTCAAGGCCATGACGGAGGCGATTGAAGGTTTCCGGTTCAATTCCGGCATTGCCCGGCTCTATGAGTTCCTGAATCTGATGAAGGAGCACAAGGCGCAAGGGGCTGGTCCCGCCCTGCTGGCGGCCCGGGCTGAGGCCCTGTCGGCCTTTGCGCGACTGATCGCCCCCTTCACCCCCCATCTCGCCGAAGAATGCTGGGCCCGTCTGGGCAAGACGGGTCTGGTGGTTGAAGCCCCCTGGCCAAACTTTGATTCAGCCCTGACGGAGGATCTGGTGGTAATCCTGCCGGTTCAGGTCAACGGCAAGCGCCGAGGTGAAATTCAGGCCCCGGCCGGGCCGAACCGGCCGATGTGGAAAAAATGGTGCTTGACGATCCCGAGATCACAAGGCGCCTGGAGGGACTGACCATTCGCAAGGTGATCGTCGTGAAGGATCGTATCGTCAACATCGTGGCCGCCTGATGCGTCGTCTGATCCTTTCCGCCCTTCTGGCCTTGGGGGTTAGCGGCTGCGGCTTCACCCCACTTTATGGAACCCCTGGGGTGGCCGCGGGACTGACCGCCATCCAGGTCTCGGTGCCGGAAGGTCGGGTGGGGAGCCTGCTGCGCGAACATTTGGATGATGCCCTGGCCCGCAACGGTGCCGCCGCGCCCGCCTATCGCCTAGCCACGGTCCTGGCCGAGCAGCGGTTCCCCCGGGGATTCGGATCGATAATGTCGCGACCCGCTATGAGTATGTTCTGGTGGTGAACTACACACTGACCCCCACTGGGGGTAGCACCAAGCCCGCCAAGACCGGCAGGGTTCGGGTGGAGGTCACCTATGACTCCGCAGATCAGCCCTATGCGTCGGTGGCGGCCCAGCAGGACGCCCAGGATCGCGCCGCCGGTGAAGCGGCCCGGCGCATTCAGCTGGAGCTTGCCACCTGGCTGGCCAGACCTGGAAGCTGAGCTAGGGCCTGGAGATGATTATCAACCGCCGACCCGATATCGAGCGGTTTATCGCCCGACCGGACCCGGCGATTCGGGTGGCTCTGATTTATGGCCGGGACACCGGCGTGGTCCGGGAACGGGGTCAGCAACTGGCGGCCAGGGTCACCACCCGCCCCGACGATCCCTTCGATGTGGCCCTGCTCAATGACAGCGACATGGACAGTGAACCTGGGCGGTTGGAAGGTGAACTTGCCGCTCAGTCGATGATGGGTGGGCGACGCCTTGTACGCTTGAAACTGACCTCTGAGAAATCCGCACCCGATAAGCTGGCGGCTGAGGCGGTGACCCGTCATGGGGCCGGTGAGCTGAATCCCGACGCCTTCTTCCTGATCGAGGCGGGGGCCTTGGGTAAGGAATCGACCCTGCGCAAGGTCTGCGAGAAATCCCCCGCCTGTGCGGTTATACCCTGTTACGAAGATGAGCCGGGGGACATAGCCCGTCTGGTGCGTGAAGGTTTGTCGCAGGATGGGGTCGGGCTAACCGCCGATGCCCTGGCGCTGTTTGTGGCGCGTATGCCCAAGGAAAGGGGGGTGGCCCGCCAGGAGGTCGAGCGTTTGGCCCTGTTCCTGGGGCCTGGTTCCGGCGTCACCGCCACCCCTAAAGATCTCGAAACCTTTCTCGGGGTGGAGCCGGAGGCCTCTCTCTCCGATGCCGCGGCCGACGCCTTCGGCGGGCGACTGGCCCAGGCCCAGCAGGGGCTCCGGCGAGCGGCGCAGGAGGGCGAGGCCGGTCCCGCCGCCGTCCGGGCCATGGGTAATTATCTGGGGCGGTTACGCCGCACCCTGACCCTGGCTAAGGGCGGGGCGGGCTTGCAGGAAGCGGCCAAGGCCTCCGGCGTTTTCTGGAAGAGCGAGCGGGAATTCCTGCGCCAGGCCCGGGCTGGACCCTGGCGGACCTGGACCGTCTGCAGCCCGATATTCTGGCGGCTGACCGCACCTGCAAGACCACAGGCTCTCCAGATCACCTGATCGC
>NMUI01000351.1 GCA_002221445.1 Phenylobacterium zucineum
TAACCGGTTCCCACTTATCGGAATGCACTCTAGACGGAAATATCGAGATTGGTCCCGAGGGCCGGATCGGTCAGCGCGGGCAGTTGTGCCGGGTCCATCGAACCGACCTCTTCCGGAGCGACCTGCGCTGAGGTTTGGGCGCTCTGGGCTAAGACGTCATCTAGGGCGGGATTGAAGGCCGGGGGGGCATAGGTGGTAGAGGGACTGACGGCAGATAGGCTCATGGACATGTGTGGCTCCCATCGGGTTCATTTGATCGGTTCTTTTTAGGCCTTCTGCCTTAAAGGCGTGTTAGGACATAAGGCTAAGGGCCATTCACTATGATTGCATCATGCCTTGACGCAGAACCGTGCATATGGTTTCGCTTAAGGTAGTGCGTCGTTCTGCGGCGTATCCCGCCTTTTCTCCGGATCGGCGCGCTCTTTACAGAGCCTGACGCTGTCTGGACCCTCAACATCCGGACGCTTGTCGTCCAAGACCATTTTAATTACCCGCCCCGAAGGTTCGCCTCGGCTTGCGGGCCTTTGCTTGAAAGAAACGCGAATGGAAGATGAAACCCTCGGCGAGGTCGCTGACGTGATGACCGGGCCCGCCGTGGAAGACCAGGTGGCCGAACCTGCCCTGGACGCCGAGGATGAAGACCCCTCAGAGGTCTCCGCCGCTATTGCCGCCATGGGCCTGACCCGCATGTCGCTTCAGGAGCTGAAGGACAAGTCGCCCGCCGACCTGCTGGCCTTTGCCGAAACCCTGGAGATTGAAAACGCCAACTCCATGCGCAAACAGGATATGATGTTTGCCATCCTCAAGGTCCTGGCCGAGGAAGGGGTGGAGATTTCAGGGTCCGGCACTCTGGAAGTGGTGCAGGACGGTTTTGGCTTTTGCGGTCACCGGAAGCCAACTATCTGCCGGGTCCGGATGACATCTATGTCAGCCCGTCGCAGATTCGGAAATTCGGCCTGCGGACCGGCGATACGGTGGATGGCGCGGTCCGCGCCCCCCGGGAAGGCGAGCGTTATTTCGCCCTGGTCAAGGTTGATCTCACCAATTTTGAAAACCCGGAAAATGTCCGGCACAAGGTTCTCTTCGACAATCTGACCCCGCTCTATCCCGATCAGCGGCTGAAGATGGAGATTGATGATCCCACCCTGAAGGATCGTTCAGGCCGGGTTATCGACATTGTCGCCCCCTTGGGCAAGGGTCAGCGGTGTCTGATCACCGCCCCGCCCCGGGTCGGTAAGACCGTCATGTTGCAGAACATTGCCAAGTCCATTGAGACTAATCACCCGGAAATTTATCTGATCGTCCTGCTGATTGATGAACGCCCGGAAGAAGTCACCGACATGCGCCGCACGGTGCGGGGCGAGGTGGTGTCATCCACCTTTGACGAACCGGCCACTCGCCACGTTCAAGTAGCTGAAATGGTTATTGAAAAAGCCAAGCGTCTGGTGGAGCACAAGCGGGATGTGGTAATCCTGCTGGACTCCGTCACCCGTCTGGGCCGGGCCTATAACACGGTGGTGCCGTCCTCGGGCAAGGTGCTTACCGGCGGTGTTGATGCCAATGCCTTGCAACGCCCCAAACGGTTTTTCGGGGCGGCGCGGAATATCGAGGAAGGGGGATCTCTGACCATTATCGCCACCGCCCTGATCGATACCGGCAGCCGGATGGATGAAGTTATCTTCGAAGAGTTCAAGGGTACCGGCAATTCGGAAATCATCCTTGACCGCAAGGTGGCCGACAAGCGGGTCTATCCAGCCATCGACGTGATCAAGTCGGGCACCCGCAAGGAAGAGCTTATCACCCCCAAAGAACACCTGCAGAAGACCTATATTCTGCGGCGCATACTCGGACCCATGGGGGCGCAGGATGCCATCGAGTTCCTGTTGGATAAGCTCAAATCGTCGAAGAACAATGATGAGTTCTTCCAGTCGATGAATACCTAGAGTGCGTCCCCTTTAGACGGAAACGTCTA
>NMUI01000352.1 GCA_002221445.1 Phenylobacterium zucineum
GGAACCTCTGAACCGGTTGCAGCGCCGCTAGCCAACCATGCCGAGACCCTGGCGCCGATGGCATCGCCGAAACGCTCGGCCATCTCTTTGGCAACGCCATCTGCGGCGATCTTGTCGAGCTTGTCGACGATGATCATCGCGGAGCCACCATCGGCTTCGGCGACACCAAACGAGTCGAGCAGTTCGGCGAGCAGTTCGCGGTGATTAACTCGGATGATGGCGTCAGTGAGCCCGAGATTCGAAAGTGCATCTAGCGATGAGACCAGTAGGTCGACCTCGGCGAGCGAAGATGCATCGCCGATGATGTCGATATCGCACTGCACAAACTGGCGGTAGCGACCCTTTTGCGGGCGTTCGGCTCGCCAAACCGGTCCGGTTTGAATCGCCTTAAAAACGGATGGCAACTGGGCGCGATTGGTCGCGTAATAGCGGGTCAACGGCACGGTGAGGTCGAAACGTAGCCCGAGATCGGCCAGCTGGTTGGCGTCTGCTCCGCCGTTGACTGCTTCGAGGGCGGCATCCAATTCGGCTCCGCGCTTCATGACGCGGTAGGCGAGCTTTTCGTTGTCGCCGCCCTGACCCGAGGTTAGGCGAGCGAGGTCTTCGAGCGCTGGAGTCTCAATCTCTTGGTATCCGTGAGCGAGATAGGTTGCCCTAATCAGGCCCAAAACCTGGTCGCGCTTGCGCTTTTCGAGTGGCAGAAAGTCGCGCATACCGCGAGGAGGAAACACGTCTTGAGCCATTTCTCAATTCTGGCACACGCCACCGCCTCGGCTTGGCAGGCGTCGAGCCGCGAGCCGAATACTCTTTGAACAGGAGAGCCATGAACCAGGTGCACGTTGTAGCCGCGATTTTCGTTCGCGATGGCGAAATTCTCGCGACCAGACGTGCCGAACATAAGGCGGCGGCCGGGTTCTGGGAGTTTCCGGGCGGCAAAGTCGAGCATGGAGAAGTACCGCAAGATGCATTGGCTCGCGAGATCCTCGAAGAACTCGGCGTGAGCATCAAGGTCGGCGATCTCGTCGACGATTCGACCACAGAAACCGAACACGGACTCATCCGACTCGCTTGCTACCTCGTCGAAGAAACCTCCGCCTGGCCAACCTTGAGCAGCGACCATGACCTGTTCAAGTGGATGAGCCGAGATGCCATCGGCTCTCTCGAATGGGCGGCCCCAGACCTACCGGCGGTTGCCAAGCTGTGGGCTAACTGGCCGCAAGACTAGCCCGAAAGCTTCCCGGTCATCCACTTCACAGAGGCAGAGCCCTTGGTGGTGGTGCCGAGCACGGTCACGGTCACCTTGCTGGTGCCGCGTTTGGCTTTGATATCGGCCAGATAGACCCACACCAAACCGGAAGCGTCCGAGGTCGCCGTAGTTGAACTCAAGTTGTCGCCAACGCCCTTGAAGGCGATGGTCACCTTCACGCCCTCCGATGGCTTGCCGGCATCGAGAAGCTTGAAGCGAAGAGCTGCCGCTCCACCCGCCATTGCCTTGACCAATGCGACAAGCGGCTTCACCGAGCTCTTTGGGGTCGTGAAAGTGACTGTTGCCGGAGCGGT
>NMUI01000353.1 GCA_002221445.1 Phenylobacterium zucineum
GGGACTACCTCATTAAGCAAGTCTTTCCTAAAGTCAGATCTGCCTGCCAGGCAAGGCAGGTTGGATTTACCGAGATCGATCTGAGATGGGGTGTGACCGAAGAAGAATCCAAGAACGGCGCCACGGTTGAGATCTGCTTAAAGGAAATCGATCGCTGTCGCGACTTCCCGCCATTCTTCATTGGGTTTCTGGGTGAGCGATATGGCTGGATACCCAAGCATGAAGAACTCGCCGCTTATTGGGACAAGCATCAGGACTCCGCATACCGCAACATCATCCTCGAAGCGGTTGAGCGCGGCATCAGCGTCACCGAACTGGAAATGGAACTTGCCGTCCTCAAAGACGAGGCAGGCGCTAGCAAGCTTCAGGACAGGACACTGTTCTTCCTGAGGGATAGGTCTCTCACCGATAGCCTCTATACGCAAGATACCGGCAAAGCGCCGGATACCACCGACGGCCGCTACTACGACCCAGCTGACGGCCGGCTAGAAACCCTCAAAGGACGCATCCGCCACAGCCCATTCATGGGGATAGACGGCTACAGCACTGTTGAACAATTCGGCGAAGCTGTCGGCGACTACCTGCTGCGGCAACTTAACGCGTACTTTCCTGAAGACCAAGTTCCCAGCGCCTTTGAGAAGAGCAATCAGGCGAATGCCGCCTTCCGCTACCACCGGCTGCAGAACTTCCTCCCCAGAGAAGATGTAAAAGACGAAATCATCACCGCGCTGAAGAAACGAACTGAGTTGCCAGCCCTAGGTCCCATCCTACTCAGCGGCCCCTCTGGGCAGGGCAAGAGTGCCATCATGGCCGACCTCGCCCGGCACCTTGAGCAACACCACCCTGAATACAAAGTCATCGACCATTACATCGGCGCGGATGCAAACAACAGTCTAGATGGCTGGATACTCCGCCTATTGCAAACCCTACATCCGATCATCCAAGACATCAGCGGCGACATCCCCGAGAGTCCCAAAGACCGCGCCGAAGCACTCAACACCTTCCTTGCCATGGCGGCCACCCGGCAAAAGGTTCGCTATGTGCTGATTCTAGATGCGCTAGACCAACTTGGCGACCGTGGCG
>NMUI01000354.1 GCA_002221445.1 Phenylobacterium zucineum
CCGGCGGGTCTTGCTAATCGGAGCTCGTTTTCGTAATCGATTTCGCTGGGAAAGCGCACGTCTTCCGGAACAGAAAAGTGCCTGTGATCTGGCAAGGTGCAGTGAAGAAATTCCAGTACGTCTATTCGGACTAGGGGCCCTTCCGGAAAGGCGCCGTCCGGAAGTTCAAAGACGGCGCTTCGCTCTCCCCTTGCGTGGCGTCCTTCCAGCTGAACGAGGCGACCCGCAGTTTGCCGCAACATCTGGAACGGGTACGCAATTAATGGTCGATTTCAAAAGGAGGCGGGGAAGTTGCGCGCCCCCACTCGCCGTTGCCTGTGCCAGACTTCCCAAAGTAGTTTAGGCATACAGTGTGCAAGCCGTCTGGCGACACCAGCCGCTTTAGATTAAAGGGAACCGGGAGGCTTCTGGATTCTCGTTTTATTGCCATTTCTCCGGCTCGCGTAGGCCTCAGCACGGTGCGGTGAATGCCGAATTTTTTTACGGTTTCTAGCGGATCGAAAACGCGGTCAGATAACTTTTCGGCTGTGCTGCGATGGACGCTTTTGCATCGCGTGTAAGCTACCGTCCAGTCGCGACGAAAGGAATTATCCATCTCGTCGTCGCCGCCGTCGTCGGCGGCCTCCGCGTCCCCTCTGCTGTTGAAGAGGCGGTAAATCTTTACCGACTTAAAGAGGCCGCCGTCAAAGGTTCCCTCATGCTTGAGCTTGCCGTGGCAACTCTCGGCGCCGCTCTCGTCGGCCAGCACGCCGCCTTTGCTACGCCACTGGTCCAGCCGATCGGGGCGAAGGCACTCTTCCAGACTCCTTTTTGAAAGACTCCAGATGCAGCTGTCTGTGTCGACGTAGCACAGTTCTGCCAGGCGCGGATCCAGGCACTTGAACATTCTGTCTAGGTGTCCCAAAAAGAGCCGCTTCGAGTTGCCTAGTACCGCCGCCGCCCTCTGAATTGAATTCGAAATGGCCTTTCGCTCTCCTGACACGGTGATGGAGTACAGCAGTTTGTACGACAGGCGACGGTGGGGCCCTCTTTTGGGCTCGGCGTTTTTGCCGTTGTCGTATTTTATGTCCGAGTCTTGGCCTTCGCTCTCGCCGTCGACGTTAGCGACTCCTGCAGGCCTTTGGTTCGGCGAGAGCGCTGCAGCGCCGCGCAGTTTTCGGATGTGCGCTGGGCGCCCGTGAGCTTCCAAAATTTGGAGCCACTCGTTGGCCGCGGCGGCCGAGGACTCCTCAAAGGCGGCCAGGAAGTCTTTTGCTTTTGACTTTTCGGCT
>NMUI01000355.1 GCA_002221445.1 Phenylobacterium zucineum
GTTTTGCCGCGAGCGCTGCGCAACCACCGAAATCGCGATGCTACTGAGCGACATCAGTGGATACTGCCAGTTGCCCGTGCTGGCGCCCCAAACGAGCGACACGGCCACGCTCGGTAGCATCCATAGGTAGTTCACGCCAAAAGACTGAACCGCCGAGCGTCGCAATGACGTCGGCGGCTCAAATCTGTGCAGAACTCTACTACTCCCCGATGAAGCTCATCACGTGCTTGATGCGCGTGTAGTCCTCGAAGCCGTAGGCGCTCAGGTCTTTGCCGTAGCCGGAGTGGCGGAATCCACCGTGAGGCATTTCTGCGGTCAACGGAATGTGGGTGTTGATCCAGACGCAACCGAAGTTGAGACCCTTGCTGAAACGCATTGCGCGGCCGTGGTCGCGAGTCCAGACCGATGATGCCAAGCCATACTGCACTCCGTTTGCCCAGCGCATTGCCTCGTCGTCGCTTGAGAACTTCTGCACCGTCTGAACTGGGCCAAAAATCTCGCTCTGGATGTGCTCATCGGTTTGCTGGAGTCCGGTGAGAATCGTTGCGTTTAGGTAGTAGCCAGCACCCTCTGGGCTGTCACCGCCGAGTGCGATATTGGCGTGGTCTGGCAGGCGGTCGATGAAACCGGCGACACGTTCGAGCTGGTTCACATTGTTCAGCGGGCCAAACAGGATGTCGTCGCGCTTCGGATCACCAGTGACGGCGTTGGCCTTTGCCTCGGCGACCAGTAGCGAAACGAACTCGTCGTGCACCGATTCGTGAACCAAGATGCGGGTTGCCGCGGTGCAGTCTTGGCCGGCGTTGAAGTATCCGGCAATGACGATCTGGGCGGCCGCCTTTTCGAGGTCTGCATCGGCAAACACGATGACTGGGGCCTTACCTCCAAGCTCGAGATGCACGCGCTTGAGGTCTGAAGCGGCCGACTTGGCCACCTCCATGCCTGCTCGTACCGAACCGGTGATCGAGACCATCTGCGGAATCGAGTGCTCAATCATTGCTCGACCAGTGTCACGGTTGCCGGTGACGACGTTTAGCACTCCCTTTGGCAGAAACTCGGCGGCGACCTCGGCGAGAAGCAGGGTCGAGGCCGGAGTTGTGTCGCTCGGCTTGAGCACGACCGTGTTGCCCGCAGCGATGGC
>NMUI01000007.1 GCA_002221445.1 Phenylobacterium zucineum
TAAAGGGAACAGGCTCTAGGGAGATTAGAAATGGATGAGGTCGCAGTCATTGGGCTTGACTTGGCGAAGAACGTTTTTCAAGTCCATGGGATTACTGCTGGCGGTGAGGTGGCCTGCCGCCCTGTTTGGATGGGATAGAGGCGTGCGCCTCAGCCCACCACTGGGCCCGGGCGTTGATCAGCCTGGGTCATGACGTTCGGCTGATGCCGCCGGCCTATGTGAAGGCATAGGCAAAGCGCGGGAGGACTGACGCTGCCGAGGCGATCGCGGAAGCTGCAACCAGGCCCACCATGCGTTTCGTCGCTGCAAAGACTACGGCGCAACAGGCTGTGCTTATGCTGCACAAGACGCGCGATCTGCTCGTGCGCCGGCGGACCATGCTCATCAACGCGCTAGGTGGCCATCTTGGTGAGTTTGGGATCGTAACCCCGCAGGGTGCCGCCGGGGTTCAGGCCGCATTGAGATCGCTGATCCTGGAGCGAGACCTGTTGCCGGATCTAGAGCATGCCGTGATTAGGGAGTTGGCCCGCGGACTTCATCAAGGCCAACAGCTCGACCGCTGCGCAAACAGGCCGAATACATGACTGCACTCGACGGAGCGCCAGCGTCTATCAAAAGCCTTGCGTCTTGGAGGTCGTCCATACAGGCCGCCCCTTGCCCCACCGTATAAGGCCCCGGCCCCAGGGAGGACCCAAGTACACAGGCCTAGGGTTCACAAGGTGGTCGAGCTGGATCTTCCGTCTTGAGAAAGTGACGCGCAAGTGTGGCCTCCCGAAGCCCTCATCCGGCACGACATTGGGCCGAAGCCCAGGCGGTCCAGGTCGGGTGCGTTTTGGAGCCTCTGCTTATCCAGTGCTTACGCAAGACCATTTCACCCCCGAGCGGAGGTGAGAGACATTCGCTATATCATTGAAATTAAAGGTTTCCTGGTGGAGCCGAGCGGAATCGAACCGCTGACCTTCTCATTGCGAACGAGACGCTCTACCAACTGAGCTACGGCCCCAGGAAGGACCGGAATAAGCGTTTTCGGCCCGGCGCTGTCAAGGGCAGGTTTTAGGACCCGAATTTTCGCGGCTGGATTTCGGGCCTCCCTTGCCACGGGGTCGCAAGGCCAGCTAAACGGGAGGTATGGGAAGTTTTCTGTACCAAATCTGCGACAACCTGCTGACCGCGATTGTCTGGGTCATTATCGGCGATGCTATCCTGTCCTGGCTGGTGGCCTTTGAAGTGGTGAACCTGCGGAATAGGGTTGTCGGAAGCATTGCGCACACCCTCAGTGCCATTAGTCGGCCTATTCTGGCCCCATTCCGCCGGTTCATTCCACCTCTGGGGGGGTCGATATCACCCCGGTGATCGCCCTGCTGATCCTTCAGGCCGCCCAGCACAACCTTCTGCCCTTGATCTTCAGCCGCCTGATCTGAGCCTGATCTGAGCCTGATCTGAGTAGGACATCCAGAGCGGCTGATTATCCGAGTCTGAGCTCCGTTTCCGGAACCCCGGTCATCGCGGGGCGCGCTTGGAGAGGATGCGCTGCAGGGTCCGACGGTGCATATCCAGGCGTCGGGCGGTTTCCGATACATTGTGGCCGCACTGCTCATAGACCCGCTGGATATGTTCCCAACGCACGCGATCAGCGCTCATCGGCTTGGCCGGAAGGGAGGGCATGGCACAGTCCCCGGCCAGCAGGGCGCAGACCACATCGTCGGCATCGGCCGGTTTGGACAGGTAATCGACGGCACCCGACTTCACCGCCACCACTGCGGTTGCGATATTGCCATAGCCCGTCAGCATGACGACCCTGGCCTCTGGCCGGGCGGCGCGAATGGCCTCGACAACCGCCAGACCGCTGCCGTCCTCCAACCGCATGTCCAAAACCGCATAGGCTGGGGCAGCGGCCTTTACGGACGAAATCGCCTCTCCGACACTGCCAACGATGGTGACGTTAAACCCTCTCTGTTCCAGGGCGCGCGCCAGCCGGTTACGCAGGGGCGCATCGTCATCCAGGACAAGCAGAGACTTGTCGATCAACCCGCCGATTTCGACCGAAAGTGCATTCATCTCAAAAATCTGACGGAAAAACATCTCCAAATCGTGACTGACGATCTATTCCGTCCTTGCCTCATGGCACAAGTCCTGGCTGAAACTCCGACGCGCTCGCCTCAATCAAATCCCGGACCCACCGCGCCGAGATCACCGCCCCCCGGGGCTTGGAATTGCTGAAACTCACCTGCGCATGGGTTCGTTCCAGGAGGGTTTTGGCAATAAAGAAACCCAGACCCATACCCACATGTCCGGTGCGACCGCCCGGTATGCCCGCGCGGCTGGTGACATAGGGTTCGCCCAGCTTGGCCAGGATGTCTGAGGCAAAGCCCGGACCATCATCGCGAACCTCGACCGTGACGCTGTCGGCATCAAAGCGGGCGGAAACCAGGATCTCAGACCCGGCGAAATCCACGGCGTTTTCCACAAAAGAGGTCAGGGCGTGAAGAATCTCCGGTCGACGACTGATGTCCGGCGCTGTGACGTCGGGGGCCCCGGTGACGATAGCCTCAATTCGGATCCCCTTTACCGACGCATGGGGCTCAAGAACTTCGTTAAGCAGTTGCAGGAGGCTCATACGTTCATGAACCTCGTCGGACGCGGCATCTGGGGCATCGGTCAGTCGCCGCAGGATTTCCCGGCATCGAGCAGCCTGAGCCACCAGGAGTTCGGCGTCCTCCCGGGCGGCCGGCGTCGTCGCCTCCCGGGCCATTTCCTTGGCCACAATAGCGATGGTAGCGAGCGGCGTACCCAGTTCGTGGGCGGCGGCGGCGGCCAGGGCCCCCAGGGCCGACAGTCTCTGCTCCCGGGCCAGGACCATCTGGGTGACATCCAGAGCCAAACCCATCCGCGCTGCATCTGTGGCGGCATGACGCACATAGCCGCCGACCACAAACAGGCCCGACAGGGTCGCTGCGGCCACCCCCAGCAAATAGCCGTCGGGCAGATGGATCGCTAAGCCCGGGGCTGTGGGTAGGGGCAGACGAGTCAGGGCCAGGACGAGGATCATACCCGCCGCCGTCGCGCCGAGGGTGAGCACTTGCAGCCGGGGTAAACGGGCGGCAGCCATGGCCACCGGGGCGATCAGCAGAACAACAAAGGGATTTTCCAGCCCGCCCGTCAGATAGAGCATGTAGCTGATCTGCAGAAGGTCGAAGGCGAGATGTCCGGCGCTTTCCCGCGGCCCGGCAATTCGGCTGCGGGGGGAGGATAGGACGGTCAGAACATTGGCCAGGGTGCCGACAAGAATTCCGACCAGGCAGGCGATCGTCGGAGCGTGGATTTTGAGCCCGAAAACACTGAGCGCCAGGATCAGGGCCTGTCCGCCCAATATGATCCAACGCATAGTAACGATGGTGCTGACGCGAATCCGTCCGTGCAGCGATCCGCCGGACATCGACGAAAGCTCATCTTGCGTCGTCCCAGGGGTTTGCCTATCGAGGCCGGAAGACCTGGGCGGCGGTGACATAGGTTCAGACGCCATGGGTCAAAATCATTGCCTGAGTTGCTGTGCATGACGAGGCCCATTTCATGACCCGCCGAAATCTTACGCTATTCCTGACCCTTGGGCTCGTTCTTGTTGGGTTGATTGGGGTCGGATGGCGCAGCGGGACATTTGATCCGCCCCGCCCCCCCGGTCCTGGTGGAGATTTCACTCTGACCGACCAGACCGGCAAGGTTTTCACTCAGGATGATCTTAAAGGAAAATGGTCAGCGATCTTTTTCGGCTTCACCTACTGTCCAGATGTTTGCCCCACCACTTTGGGGGTCTTGGGGCGGGCTCAGGGGCTGTTAGGCCCCAAGGCTAAGGATTTTCAGGTTGTTTTTGTCTCCGTGGACCCCGAGCGCGACACGCCTGAAAAACTAAAAGCCTATCTGGACAATGAGTCCTTTCCCAAGGGTACAATCGGCTTGACCGGATCGAAGGACCAGGTGGCCGGTGCCGCCAGGGCCTATCGTGTTTTCTTTGAGAAGAGCGGTGCGGGATCAGACTATCTGGTGAACCATTCCACCGCGACCTATCTCATGGATCCCAAGGGTCGGTTCGCCCGGGTTCTACCCTTCGGTCTTGGCCCCGACGACACGGCGCGGCAAATTTCCGAGGCTATGCATTAGCAGCCTGTTTTGAGGGCTGGACTTTCTTAAGGTTGCTTGTGTTATGTTGCGGCGCACAAGAGGACAGTCGGATCATGCTCTACACCCTGTATGAAGCCGGTTATTACGCATCGACGCCGCTGAGATTTGCGGCCCGGGCGACCCGTGAATTCTGGAATTCGCCCCTCAATCCCGGCAAGGACTCGGCCTTGGGGCGGCGCATGTTTGCGACGTCTGACCTTTTTCAAATCTAACCCGCCGCTATGGCCGCCCGGAATGGCGGATCGACAGCGTCATGGTGAACGGCCAGCCTGTCCGTGTCCGGCGGACCGAAGTCTGGTCCAGTCCATGGGTCAAGCTGATTCATTTTCAGCGGGACATGGCCGATATGCGAAGGGCCGGGCGACGGGCGCTGGAGCCGGCAGTTTTGATTGTCGCCCCCCTGTCTGGCCACTACGCGACCCTGCTGCGCGGGACGGTTGAAGGCTTCCTGCAGGACCATGAGGTCTATATCAGCGATTGGTCCAATGCTCGGGATGTCCCTCTGGTAGAGGGGCGGTTCGATTTTCACGATTATCTGGACCATGTCCGCCAGATGCTGCGCTATCTGGGGCCACGGCCCCATGTGGTCGCCGTATGTCAGCCTGGCCCAGCGGTCCTGGCCGCCGCGGCCTTGATGGCGGAGGACAATGAAGACAGCCGCCCCGGTACCATGACCTTTATGGGCTCACCCATTGATGCACGGCTATCGCCGACGGTCACCAATAAGCTGGCGGAGGAAAAGCCCTTTGCCTGGTTTAAGTCGAACATGATCGACACCGTACCGGCACCCTATCCCGGCATGGGGCGACGGGTCTATCCTGGGTTTGTGCAGCTCTATTCCTTCATGTCGATGAACATGGACAGGCACAAAGAAGCCCACCTGCAATATCTCCAGGATCTGATGGCGGGTGATGGTGACTCAGCTGACGAGCATCTGAGATTTTACGATGAGTATCTCTCGGTTCTCGACCTGCCTGAGGAATTCTACCTCCAGACCATCGACTACGTGTTTCAGCAATACCTGCTTCCCAAGGGCGAATTGGTTCACAATGGTCGCCCAGTCCGCCCGGATAAGATTACCGACATCGGCCTTCTGACAGTCGAAGGCGAGAATGACGATATTTCCGGCATCGGCCAGACCCAAGCCGCCCACGCACTCTGCGCCGCCTTACCGCCGGAATACAAGGAAGACTATGTCCAGCCGCATGTGGGTCACTATGGGGTGTTCAATGGTCGGCGGTTCCGGGAGGAGATCTATCCTCGGGTTCGGCAGTTCATTCGTGATTTTGAGGTCGGATTCGAAAAGACTCGAAAGATCGACTGACCGCGGGGGCTTCTAAACCGGTAAGATCTGGGAAATTTGGTTTCCAATCTTGCGCAACCAGATCAAATTGGCGGCATGTCCCGGTTTACCCGCCCCCTCTCTGACGGTGATTGTCTCGACATTGCCGGAGCCTTGGTTCGCCTGAAGGTCCATCATCGGGCCCGGCGGGTGTCCCTGCGGCTTGACCGAATGCGCAGGGAGGTTATCGCCACGGCCCCTTCGCCCCGAGGGCTGGCCGAAGCGGCCGCCTTTGCCAGGGATCGTGCCGACTGGATTGTGCAACGCCTTGCCGAACTGCCAAGTCCGACCCCCCTGGTGCCCGGTACGACCCTTAGTCTGTTCGGCACACCCTGCGTCCTGGCATTGGCCGATCATCCCATGCGGTTGATTGCAGACCCTGGCTGTGGCGGTTTGAAAATCGCTGGACGCGGGGTGGGTGAGATTTATGCCCGCGCGGTCATTCGGGTCATCAAGCGCGAGGCCCTGCGGGTTTTTACCGAGATGACACAGGCCCATTGCCGGGAACTCCAGGTTCGCCTGCCGACCATCACCCTGATGGATGCAAAAGGCCGATGGGGGTCCTGTCGTTCGTCCGCGCCGGGCAGACCGGCGGCTATCCGCTATTCCTGGCGACTGGCCCTGGCCCCCTACTGTATTGCGGACTATGTGGCGGCCCATGAATGTGCGCACCTGCTGGAGCTGAACCATGGCCCGCAATTCTGGAACCATGTCCGTCGCCTTGTGGGCGAGGTCAGCCCGCATCGCGACTGGTTGAAGGCCCAAGGCGCGCAGCTCCACGCATTTGGATCCCCGGGAGCTTGATTCGATAAGCGGGAACGGGTCATCGGAACCTGCTTTAATATGGAATGTATTCAGGCTTACCCTTTTCGATCGGATGAGGCTTTTCCGGAGTCTCCGGCTTTGGCGATGCTGCGGTCGGGTCCAGCAGATCCCCGATCGGATCAGAATTTGGTCCCTCCGGCGGCGGGGGTTGGACGAACCCACCCGGTATGGCCTGTGCGTTGAGGCGCGGCAGGGCAGCGCCCATAAAGTCCCGCCAGATAGCCGTCGGTGCTCCGCCTCCGGCCACCTTCTTCATAGGCGTATTGTCGTCGCGGCCAAGCCAGACCGCAGAGACAAAGCCGCCTGTGTACCCAATGAACCAGGCGTCCCGATAGTCACTGGTGGTGCCGGTCTTGCCCGCAATGTCATAGCCCGTGACCTGGGCGCGGGTCCCGGTGCCGGACGCCACCACCTGTCGCAACATTTGATTCATATATTGTAGGGCCGGGGTGCCGATCACTGCGGTGCGATCCGGTTTTTCCAGGCCATGGTCATAAAGGATCCGGCCTGCCGCTGTGCGGATTCGCTCAATACCGTAGGCGTGGGTCGAAAACCCACCATTGGCAAAGGGGGCATAGGCCTGAGCCATGTCCAACGGGCTCACCTCCACCGCGCCCAGGGCCATGGAGGGGTCAAGCTGGATGTGTGAGGTAATCCCCAGGCGTCGGGCCGTGGCCGCGACATTGGCCGTGCCGACCTCGTTGGCAAGCCGGGCCGCCACGGTATTGATTGACTGGGCCAGGGCCGACTGCAGGTCCATGGGCCCGAGATATTTACCCGTATAATTCTTAGGCTCCCAGGCCCCGATTTTCAGAGGCTCATCGACCATAGGGGTTGTCGGCGTGCGCCCCTGTTCCATGGCGGTGAGATAGACAAACGGCTTGAAGGCGGAACCGGCCTGGCGTTGAGCCTGGGTGACCCGGTCAAATTGGCTCTCAGAATAGCGTTCCCCGCCGATATAAGCCCTGACGCGACCTTCGCCATCCAGAGCGATCAGGGCCCCTTGTTGAACGCCCTGGGGTCTCGCCGCCTCAACGCCGCGCACCAGGGCTTGTTCAGCCGCAATTTGAATAGGCAGGTCGAGGGTTGTCTCGACCACAAGATCTTCCGTCGGTTCGCCGACAAGATTGCGGACCTTGTCGTCTACCCAGTCGGTGAAATACTGGGCGCGCTGGCTGTCCCAGACCGGGTTGACCTTGACCGGGGTTCTGAAGGCCTCATCTCTTTGCTGTGCCGTGATCGCCCCGATCCGGACCATTTCATTGAGAACCACTGTGGCCCGTTTGGCGGCCCGGTCGGGGGAGGCCACGGGATTATATCGCGAGGGGCCTTTCATCATACCGGCCAGCAGGGCACTTTCGCCGATGGTCAGCTGACGGGCAGGCTTGCCGAAATACCGCTGTGACGCCGCCTCGATCCCGTAAGCCCCTGCCCCGAAATTGACCCGGTTCAGATAGAGGGCAAGGATTTCCTTCTTGGTGAATTTGGTCTCCAGCCAAATGGCGAGAATCAGTTCCTGCGCCTTGCGGCGATAATTCTGGTTTGGCGTCAGAAAAAGATTGCGCGCCAACTGCTGGGTGATGGTCGATCCGCCGCGCAGGGGCCCACCCGGGTGTGAGGCGTTATAGATCTGGCTGCGGACAATGCCCCAGGGATTGAAACCGAAGTGCCAATAATACCAACGGTCTTCAATGGCCACGAAGGCGGCGGGCACATATTTCGGCAGGGCATCAAGATCTATCGGCGGAGCAAACTGGCTGCCCCGCACGCCGATCAGGGCCCCTGATCTGTCCAGATAGGAAACCGATGGCTGGCGCTTTACGTTGTTGAGATTTGAGGTGTCCGGCAGATCAATCGCAAACACGGCGAAAAAGGCGGCCAGAAAGATCAGACCCCAAACCCCGAGCAGAATCGCCCAATAAACCAGAGTCTGCGCAAAAGTTCTGGGTTCTGCGGGGCCGCGACCGCCGCTTTGCCGGGCGTTAGCCATGTGTTCGTCCTGGGCTTGCCGTTCCCGCACCGGTCGGCGGCGTTCGATTACAGGTTACCAAAGCCGCCTTAGCGTTAACGGGATATGAACGACCAGCCTTCTCCCGGGGAAGCTCAACATTTTCGTATAGCTCGACCTGAAAAATTCGTATTGCGGTCGAACTGAGCAGTGTTATCTTAGCGATGCTTAGTTACCGTTATGCTGAGGGTGGGGATACCCGAAGCGAAAGTCAGCGGTCCCTGGGCCGGTCCTAAGACGGGCCGCTTCTCCCCGAAACGCTGGAGGCTCAATGAAGCTCCAAATCCTTTTCGCCGCCTCTTTGGCGCTTGCCTCTATCTCTTTCTCGGCCCCGGCTTTTGCCGATGAGGTTGTGGTCGCCAAGCTGCAAAGCCCGGTCGCCGCCGCGACCAAATTCATCGCGGGTGGGGCCATGTTTGTTTGCGAAGCCGACACCTGCTCCACCGAATCGCCCTCAAGCGAAACCTTCACCACTGGGGCTTGTAAGACTATCGCCAAGAAGGCGGGTCTTCTGGTCAGTTTCAGCAATGTTCGCAGCAATTTCGCTGCTGAAAAGCTTGCCGCCTGTAATGCGGTTTCCGCCACGCAGGTCGCCAAGAAGTAGGGCCTTGCCTCCCGGCAATCCTACAATCCTGCCACTTGGGGCGTTGCGAAAGCGACGCCCTTTTCTTTTGAGCCGGGACAACGCAAGAACGACCCCGCCATGACCGATAATGATATGCTTGCCTTTCCGGCGCTCAAGGTTCCCCACCATCCCGCCGCCATCGCCATGCTGGTTCAACCCGCCTTAAACGCGTTGATCGGCACGCACATGGTGCCTGTGTCCATGACCCTTGATATGGGGGTCAGCGTTGATGCCGGTGAGTCCGTCGAGGTCGAAGTTAAGATCACCCGACGTACCCGCACCCTGGTATTCGCCCAGGCCCGGGTTCTCAAGGCCCCCGGTCAACTCGCAGCTGACATATCGACCGTTTTCCGCCTGAAATCCGAGCTTGGTCCCTCCAACTGATTTCGCAGGCTGACATCTTATGCGGTCGCCCTTGGTTGCGGCACCGAAAATCGCGTGCTATCAGGCGCGCGGCTTACGACGAAGAGGTGCAATTCACCCTGAAGTCGTTGTGCGTTTCCAAGCACTTTCAAGCCTTTAGGTTGTCGGAAAGGGTCCTTTCCGGTGGCTACAGACACGCACCGGACGGACAAATAAGTGGCGGACGATTCCCAGACTTCGAATGTGGGCGGCAGATACGCTCAAGCCCTCTTCGACCTAGCAACCGACGAAAAGGCCGTAGCCGAGGTTGAGACCGACCTTAAGTCGTTGAAGAAAATGTGCAATGACTCCAAGGACTTCCGGACTCTTCTGGTGTCACCTGCCTTCAGCGCAGCCGATAAGGGCAAGGCCTTGCTCGCCCTGGCTGACAAGTCCAAGCTGACCTTGACCACCCAAAAATTCCTCGGCCTCCTGGCGGCTAACGGTCGTTCAGCGATATTGGGCGACGTAATCAGCGCCTATGAATCTCTCTCTGCCAAGGCCCGGGGCGTGGTTTCAGCACAGGTGACCACCGCCGTTGCCCTTACGACGGCCCAGAGCCAACGCGTCGCCGCTGCCCTACGAACGGCGCTTGGCCGTGATCCCGAAATTGAGACTCGTATCGATCCGTCCATTCTGGGCGGTATTAAGGTGCGGGTCGGTTCCCGACTGTTCGATGCTTCACTTCGGTCGAAGCTCGATTCCCTCAAGTTCGCCCTCAAGAGAGCGTAAGCCATGGACATCCGCGCCGCCGAAATTTCGGCCATTCTCAAATCGCAAATCGCCAATTTCGGTGCTGAAGCCGACGTCTCCGATGTGGGGCAGGTGCTGTCGGTCGGCGACGGCATTGCCCGGGTCTTCGGTCTCGACAATGTTCAGTCCGGCGAAATGGTCGAATTCCCCAAGGCCGGAGTGAAGGGCATGGCCCTGAACCTGGAGCGGGACAATGTCGGGGTGGTTATTTTTGGTGAGGACCGCGCCATTTCGGAAGGCGATGAAGTGCGTCGTCTGTCGGAAATCGTCGATGTTCCAGTCGGTCGCGGTCTGTTGGGTCGGGTGGTGAACCCCCTGGGCGAACCCATCGACGGCAAGGGTCCGATCACCAATGTGGCCGAGCGTCGCCGGGTGGATGTGAAGGCTCCAGGCATTATCCCCCGTAAGTCTGTGCATGAGCCCGTGCAAACCGGTCTTAAGGCGATCGACACCCTGATCCCGGTGGGGCGTGGGCAGCGCGAACTGATCATTGGCGACCGCCAAACCGGCAAAACCGCTGTAGCCATCGACACCATCCTCAATCAGAAATCGATCAATGCGGGCGATGATGAGGGTGCCAAGCTCTATTGTATCTATGTCGCCATTGGTCAGAAGCGCTCCACTGTCGCTCAGATCGTTAAAACCCTCGAAGAGCGCGGGGCCCTGGAATATACCATCGTCGTCGCCGCGACGGCATCCGAGCCCGCCCCCCTGCAATTCCTGGCCCCCTTCGCCGGCTGCGCCATGGGTGAGTGGTTCCGCGACAATGGAATGCACGCCGTTATCATCTATGACGACCTTTCCAAACAGGCCGTGGCCTATCGCCAGATGTCCCTGCTTCTGCGTCGCCCACCGGGCCGCGAAGCCTATCCCGGTGACGTTTTCTACCTGCACTCCCGTCTGCTAGAGCGCGCCGCTAAGCTCAACGAAGACAACGGGTCCGGGTCACTGACCGCCCTGCCGATTATTGAGACCCAGGCTAATGACGTGTCGGCCTATATTCCGACCAATGTGATTTCGATCACCGACGGCCA
>NMUI01000356.1 GCA_002221445.1 Phenylobacterium zucineum
CCAAGCAAGTCGGGCCGCACCGCGCCAGTGTTCGACCCAGCCCTAGGCGTTCAGACCAAGAGCGTCGCACTGGCCAACCAGGATGAGATTCTGGCAGCCATCGCCAGCGCTAAGAAGGCGTGGCCGGCCTGGCGCGACCTCTCGCTGGCCCGTCGCCAAGCCATCATCTTCAACTTTCGCGAGCTTCTCAACGCACGTAAGGGAGAGCTCGCCGAGATCATCACGAGCGAGCACGGTAAGGTTCTCAGCGACGCCCTCGGCGAGATCACTCGTGGCCAAGAGGTCGTCGAGTTCGCCACCGGCATTCCTCACCTACTGAAGGGTTTCTACAGCGAAAACGTGTCGACCGGCGTCGACGTTTACAGCACCCGCCAACCTCTCGGCGTGGTTGGCATCATCAGCCCATTCAACTTTCCGGCTATGGTCCCAATGTGGTTCTTCCCTATCGCGCTCGCGGCCGGCAACTCGGTGATTCTGAAGCCTTCTGAGAAAGACCCATCCGCCGCTATTTGGATGGCCAAGCTGCTCAAAGAGGCCGGCCTGCCAGACGGCGTCTTCACCGTGCTCAACGGCGACAAAGAGTCGGTGGATGGCCTGTTGACCCATCCTGACGTTCAGGCAATCTCGTTCGTTGGTTCGACCCCGATCGCCCAGTATGTTTACGAGACCGGCTCGAAGCACGGCAAGCGCGTTCAGGCGCTCGGCGGCGCTAAAAACCACATGCTCGTGCTACCAGACGCCGACCTCGACCTAGTTGCCGATTCGGCAATTAACGCGGGCTTCGGCTCGGCGGGTGAACGATGCATGGCGATTTCTGTCGTCGTTGCGGTTGAACCGGTTGCCGACCCGCTAATCGCAAAGGTCGTTGAGCGCATGAGCAAGCTGCGCACCGGCGATGGCCGTCGTGGTTGCGACATGGGCCCACTGGTGACCAAGCAACACCGCGACAAGGTTGCCTCATACATCGAGATTGCCGAGCAGGATGGCGCAAAGGTTGTCGTCGACGGCCGCCATGGCGAATTCGATGGAGCGCCTGAAGGTTACTGGCTGGCAC
>NMUI01000357.1 GCA_002221445.1 Phenylobacterium zucineum
ATCAGCCCAGGAAAGTCGAACGCCGGCATTACCCCTTGGGACATCTCGGGCTTTGGTCCGATTGGCCTAGTTTCGAAGTCGGGCACTCTGACCTACCAGATGATGTTCGAGCTTCGCGAGATTGGCATCTCGACCGCAATCGGCATCGGTGGCGACCCAGTAATCGGCACGACTCACATCGATGCACTCGCTGCTTTTGAGGCCGACCCAGAGACCAAGGCAATCGTTCTAATTGGGGAAATCGGTGGCGACTCAGAAGAGAAGGCCGCCGACTACATCAAGGCATACGTGACCAAGCCGGTCGTTGCCTATGTTGCAGGATTCACGGCACCTGAAGGTAAGACCATGGGTCACGCGGGCGCCATTGTTTCTGGTTCTGCCGGAACCGCACAGGCCAAGAAGGAGGCCTTCGAGGCCGCCGGAGTCAAGGTCGGCAAGACCCCGAGTGAGACCGCCGCGCTTATGCGTGAGGTTTACGCGAACCTCTAGGGCTAAACGTGAGCCGCAGACTCACCTTTTTACTGGGGGCCTTTGAAGCGCTGTTCGTGATCGCCGTCACGATCGGCGGGGTTCTGCTTCCGCTTTCTTTAGTTTGGCTCGTCGAGAACGACCCAAGCGTCTCTTGGCTAACCACTTTCAAGACCGCTCTCGACATCTGGTTTGTCGCGCACGGCACCACGCTCACCGTGCCCGGTGGACACATCGCTGGTCTTGCAACTCCAACCTTCTTCGTGCACTTCTTGCCGCTCGGTGCGAGCCTCGGACTTGCGCTATTCGCCTCTCGAATCGGCCGTCGACTAACTCGCGGTGCCGAACTTTGGCCAGGCTGGCTCTCGGTCGGCGGCGTCTATCTCGCGGTCTCGTTCGGTCTAGCCGCAGTTGCGCGCGACAAGCACATTTGGGCGGTCACCTGGCAGGCAACCTACCTGCCGGCGATACTGTTCACGGCGATCGTGATGGCATCCTCGTTGCTTAGGGGAGTGGCCCTTAGTCGTGCCGGTGAGTC
>NMUI01000358.1 GCA_002221445.1 Phenylobacterium zucineum
ATGCTCAACCGCGGATTCAAAGAGGTTTACCAAATCGAGGGCGGCATCGTGCGCTACGGCGAGAGCCAGGGCGATGAGAGCCTTTGGGAGGGTTCGCTGTATGTGTTCGATGACCGCATGAACGTGAACTTCACCGACAAGGCCAAGACCATCGGCAAGTGCGAAAAGTGCGCGGCCCCGACCTCGAGCTTCAGAAACTGCAACAACCTGGCGTGCCGCGACCTCATTCTGCTGTGCGATCACTGCAACGAGGATGAAGCGAATCGTGCTTGCCAGCCGAAGCACACCCGCGGCCGCCGCGGCGAGCTAGTCGGCTAGCTAACCTACCGAGTCAGCCGCACAAATAAGAGCCTCCAGACATAGAAAAAGGACCCCGGCGTCGGGGTCCTTTTTCTTGCAGGAGAGGAAACGATGAAGCGTTTTGGAGATTACTTACCGGTGTAAGCCTGGGTCGAAACAACCTTGACCAGCTGAACGGTGTATGCCTGGCCAGCGATTCCCTTGAAGGTGATGGTCTGCGAACCAACGCCCACTACTGGAACGGTCTCGGTGTGAGCTGGAGGAGCTGGTGGGGTTGCAACCGAACCGGTTGCTGGCGGGGTTACAGGTGCCTGAACCTCGGTGATGACTGCTACGTAAACTGCGCTGTCTGCAGGTACGTCAACGGTCACGGTCTGATCGGTGAGGTTAGCTGGAGCGCCCCATGGACCTTTCCCCTTGTCTCCCTTAGGACCCTTGCCGTGGTCGCCACGCTTGCCGTGGTCTCCACCCTTGCCGTGGTCGCCACCCTGTGCGTGGTCGCCGTCTTCGAAGCCCTCGTCGTCGCCCTGGCCGGCGCCAGCACCGTTGTTGCCCCAGGCGAGGTTACCGCCGGTCGTTGGAGCTGGAGTTGGGGTGGCTGCTGCCTTCTTGGCGGCTACCTTTACTACTGGGTTGTGGTTCTTGCCGGTCGAGGCCATCGACGGCGATGCAACGCTCAGACCAAAAATCGTGATGGCGCTTGCAACAACGATCGAGCCGCGCTTTAGAAGCTGCTTGTCCATGTTGTGTCCTTTTCTTTTCGTTGGTGTCTTGCTGACATTTCGAAGTTATTGAAGTTCT
>NMUI01000359.1 GCA_002221445.1 Phenylobacterium zucineum
TATCGGAACGCACTCTAATGCCCGCCCCAGACCGCCTTAAGCCGGGCGTCGCGACCACAGCCCACCCGGTAATATCCGTAATTGACCGGGTTCTTACGGGCATAGTCCTGATGATAGCCCTCACCCATCCAGAAGCGGGAGGCCGGGAGAATCCGGGTGGCGACATTTCGGCCCAAGGTCTTGGCCACTTGAGCCTTAACCTGTTCTGCCGCTGTCTGCTCGACCGGATCGGCGGCGAAGACCGCGGTTCGATAGCTGGGGCCCCGGTCGCAGATCTGACCCTCAGCATCGGTCGGATCAATGTGGTGGAAGAAAGCCGTCACCAGCCGGGTATAGCTGGTCTTGGCCGGGTCATAGGTGACCCGGACCGCCTCCAGAAAGCCGTCGTGGCTTTCATAGGTGGGGTTGGCGCGGGTCCCGCCTGCATAACCCACATCGACAGCGACAACACCCGGCTCATGTTCAATGTCATGCTCAGCAGACCAGAAGCAGCCGCCTGCAAAAACCGCGGTCTTCAAGGCCCCGGCAGCGGGGGCGGCATTAGCGACCAGCAGGGTGATAGCGGCGGCGGCGAAGAGGGGGCGAGACATAGGAAGCTCCGTTGCGGTGGGGGCCGCTTGATATCCAATACGTTGATCTGAAAACTTGGTTTCAGGGAACCTTCAGAATTCTGTCCAGGCTGAAGCGTCCACCTCCCTTGGCGATCAAGTAAAGCAACAAGGCCGCCCAGCTGAGGTGGGTGGACCAGGCCGCCGGGTAGACGAAGATTTCGATCACCGCCGTCATGCTGAGGAAGGCCAGGGCAGAAAGGCGGGTGATCAGGGAGATCACGTCATTGGAAATGAGCCTGTGGGTAAGGGTGACGAAGGCTTGATAAAGGCGGATGATCACGGCGCGATGTCCTCAAGAGCGGTGAAGACCCCCGCGCCGAGAAGGACAGCAAAGGTCGATTGAAGGTTCAGATCAGGTTCGACCGACAGGGCCGCCTCTGCAGACGCGACAATGGACTGCCCTTGTTTGCAGGCATTCAGGAAGGCGTCGGCACCGATCGACAGCACGGCGGACTCCACCTCAAGATCGGGACGGGTCAGAAGCAGGCCCTCAGACCTGTCTTCAAGATCGAAGGTTTCAAGGCTCGGATCCTGGCGCAGGGTTCGCCAGAGGGTCGGGATCGCCCATGGGAAAAAGGCTGACCGAGTAGACGCCCTAGGCACCAGCCGGTACCCTAGAAAATCCTGCGGGTCGAGTTTGGCCAGTGCATCCGGCGCAAGCACAGGGTCGTCCGCAGCCGTATGGCATTCCGTCCAAAGCCTATCAAGCCGGGCCAGATCTGTAAGATAAGGCAGGTCCTGGTCTCTGGAAGGTCCTTCGAGCCAGGTGGGGAAGGCCTCGCCATAGGTTGTCAGGGGCGGAAGGCCGGGCGGGTGGACTGTGCAGAAGGCCCGGGCGGCGGCGGCCATCCAATCATCGCCGACGATGGCGGTCACAGTCGGAAATTGGGCCTTGATGGCGTCAGCTAGGCCCTTGGCCGACGTGTTGCGATAGACTCTTAGGCCGGTCTCAATCCCAACGCCGCTGGTTCGCCAGGTATCGAGGGCGGAGGATTCTCCCGCCAGGGCTCGTTCGAAGGCGTCATGAAAGGATACATGAAAAGATTCAGGCATGAACCGCCTCGACCATCCCAGGGCTTGAGGTCAAAATCTGATGGGCGAGGGATCGCTCCGCCATCAGCTCTGCAAAAGCCGGTATGTTTTCATCCCGCTCAATAAGGGTCGGGCGGGGTCCGATTCTGGTGATGAGGCGCTCGTAAAGCGACCAGACCTCAGGTGCTATGGGGCCGCCATGGGTGTCGATCAATAGGGCCTCGCCAAGTACGGGATCGGCGGTATGGCCCGCCAGATGAATCTCGCCCACCGCCGCCGCCGGAACCGCGTCCAGATAGACCGCCGGATCGAAACCCAGATTTCTGCCGCTAACCTGTACATTATTGACATCCAGCAAGAGGCCGCAGCCGGTCATGGTGACGAGGCTTGTCAAAAACTCCACCTCCCCGAAATCATGGCCCTCGAGGTCCATGTAGAGGGACGGATTCTCGATCAACACTTGTCGGCCCAGCCCCGTCTGCATACGGTCGATGTTTTCCGCTATGGATTTCAGCGCAGTTTTAGTGCGCGGAAAGGGCAGAAGGTCCGGATGGTAGACACCTCGATGCTTGGACCAGGCGAGATGCTCGGAAACCACAAAGGGTTCAAAATGATCGACCAGGCGCTTTAGGGCTGCCAGATGGCCTGCGTCGATCGGTTCGTCGGCGGCCAAGGACATGCCAACCCCATGCAAGGAAAGAGGCTTGTCCCGCCGTATGGCCGCCAGCCAAGCCAGCCTCGGTCCACCGGCGACCATGTAGTTTTCGGGATGGACCTCGAACCAGAGACCCTCAGCGGGATCGGCCAGGGCGTCTGCAAAGTGCTGCGGCTTGAGGCCAAGTCCGGCTGTTGGATCTCTGGTCATGGCTTAGACGCGCGATCGCCGATCAGGACTTGGGCGTTAGGGAACCCATGCCTTTGGGGGTCTTGATGGTAACGCAGGTGCCCATGGCGACTTCCTTGAAGACCTGGCCGTCATAGTCGATCTTGGAGGTGCCGGCGCAGGTGGTGCCCGCACCGGCGGCGCAGTCATTCTGACCTGCCTTTGCGATACCGTAACACTTTTCCTGGGGTGCATGGGGCTTTTTAGCCATGGCCATGTCGGCGGCAAGGGCTGCGCCGCCCATCAGGGCGAGCACGGTGGCGGTGGTGACGGTGGTGGTCAGGGTCTTCATAGGTCTGTTCCTTCGTGAGTCAGGGCGATCCCGGTAAGGTCTGGGTCTGCAGATGAATTCGCAGCAGGCTTTTACAGGTTACGCGGCAAATCAGATTTATTCTTGGCGGCCAGGGTGTAACCTAGAGTGCGTTCCGATAAGTGGGAACCGGTTATCGGATCGAAACGCACTCTAACATCTTGAATGAGAGCCTGTTTTATCCCTCTAGACGTTTCCGTCTAAAGGGAA
>NMUI01000360.1 GCA_002221445.1 Phenylobacterium zucineum
CTTGTCGGAACGCACTCTAGGACAGAGGTCATCAGAACTGCCGACAGGCCTGTTACGGCGGCGATTAAGTGGACATAGGCCCCGGCGTTAATGCCGAGCACAGAAATCACCCCGGCCTTTCGACCCTGAGCGATCGTGCGCCCAATCATGTAGGCCATGTCTGGCTAGGCACGATTACCAGCGCCACGCTCAATCCGACAAAAACCCAGTAGCTATGCCAATCCAAAGGGAGAGTTTCCTTACCTCTGACCTTCGCGCCTTGTGATGCAGGCGGGTCCTTGAAATAGCCTACTTAAAGGGCCGCCTTCACCGTCGTCACGACTTCGTCGGCCAAGGGCTCAGTGCGCGGGCCGAAGGCGCGGATCAGGGTGCCGTCCTTGCCCACCAGGATCTTGTGGAAGTTCCAGGCCGGATCGGCTGACTCACCTAGGGTTTCCACGGCCCACTTGTAGAAGGGATGGGCACCTTCGCCCTTGACCTTTTCCTTGGAGGTCAAGGGGAAGTCGATGTTAAAGTGGGTCTCGCAGAAGGCCTTGATCTCGGCCTCCGTTCCCGGCTCCTGACCCATGAACTGATTGCAGGGCACGCCCAGCACCACCAAGCCCTGATCCTTGAAGTCGGAATAGAGCTTTTCCAGAGCGTCATATTGCGGGGTCAGGCCGCAGGCTGAGGCGGTGTTGACCACCAGAACCAACTTGTCCTTGAAGGTCGTCATGGGCAGGGGCTGGCCTTCAATGGTCTTGAAGGCGAAGTCGTAAGCGGTGGTCATGGGAGGCGTTCCATTCGGATTTGCCATAGCTAACCCGGTTTCCGCCCGCGCCTCAACCGGCTTGCACCGCCTGCTCCACCGCCAGACCGAGATCCAGCGCCCGGGCAGCTTCGGCGGCGGTGACGATGGGGCGCTCGACCTCCCCCCGCACACAGGCCAGGAACCCCGCCACACTGGCCCCCAAGGGGTCCTTAGCACCTGCGGTGTCTTGAAAGTCGGGATTGAGGGCAAAGCCGGTGGTGTTGCGGAACCCCCGGCTGATGAAGTCGATCTCCAACTCGCCGGAGGGATAGGTTAGCTTCATCGTCCGCTTGCGGCCCAGTGCCATGCGCGAGGCGTCGAAATTGGCGGTGAAGCCGTTGGCGAAAGTGACCTCCGCCGTCACTTGATCCCAACCGCCGCTATAGGACGAGACACCTTCCGCCTCGGCGCTCAGGGGCTCTGCCCCGGTCAGGGATAGGGCCAGGTCGAGATCATGGATCATCAGATCCAGCACGACTGACACGTCGAGGCTGCGCTCGGATTCCGGCCCGTGCCGCACGGCCTCCAGTCGCAGGGGGCGCTCAGGCGTGTCGAACAGGCCGATGGCCTGGAACACCAACCGCTCCTGATGGCCGCAGGCGACCACCAGACCCTGCCTGCCAGCTTCATCAATGATCTTGTCAGCGTCGCGCAGGGAGACCGCCAGGGGCTTTTCCACATAGATGGATTTACCCGCCTTGAGGGCCGCCAAGGCACCGTCGGCGTGATAAATGGCTGGCGATGCCACAGTGACCACATCCACCCCGGCCAAAAAAGCGGTCATGTCATCAAAGCCCGTCGCCCCGTGGCGGCCGGCGACCTCATCAGCTCTGGCCCTGTCGGGGTCGAAAACCCCGATCAACTGGACATTGGCGGCACGGGCGTACTGCCGGGCGTGATAGCCGCCGAACACGCCAGCCCCCATGACGCCTGCTCGCAAGATCCGTGACATGACCGACTCCAAACTTCGTGCTGCACGCGCCTATCATTGGAGCGCCCTCGACGCCACCTGAGCCGGAGGCTAGAGCCTGTCCAGGTGTTCGACCAGAAGTCGACCGCCTTGAGGCCATAGACCCCATCCTCCACCGGCTTATCTGACCGGCCAAAGCCGAACAGGTCAGGTGCCACCACCCGAGCCCCGATGGCCAGGAGGTGCGGAATCATCCGGCGATAGGGGACGCTTCAGGTCGGCTCGCCGTGCAGGCAGAGAAAGGTTCTGTCCCCCTGCCTTAGTCCACATAGCGCGGGATATAGGGGAAGTCCGGCAGGTCGGTGAACCGGTCTTCGGGGGTGGGTAGGGCCTGCATAGGGCGGCCTCTTTTGAGGCAGGCGTCTTATGCCGCGACAGATTGGCGAATGCACGCCTTGGCCGCAGCCGTGCAGAGGGTTACAAGGCCCGATCATCGCCACCGGAGTGCGACCGTGTCTCGCCTGTTTAACGCCTATGTGATTGTCGATTGGAGCGCCGCGGCCAAGCCGTCGACGGGCGCAGACTCTGTGTGGATCGGCGTTATGAAGCGCGATGTGCGGTTCCGTCTGACCTTTGAGTCCTTCAATCCCCCCACCCGTCAGGAGGCCGAAAAGAAGTTGGCCAGCCTATTGGATGATTTCAAGAAGCGGTCCGAGCGGGCCCTGGTGGGTTTTGACTTTCCCCTAGGCTTCCCCCGAGGCTTTGCCCCCGCCCTCAACCTTGCCGGTGATCCCCCTGGCGCGCGGTCTGGGATCAGCTGGATAAGATGGTCAAGGACAAGGCCGATAACACCAATAACCGCTTTGGGGTGGGGTCCGAGATCAATCGCCGCATGACCGGCGGCCCTTTCCCATTCTGGGGCTGCCCGCCAAAGGACACCCTGACCACCCTACAGCCCAAGCGCACCCGCGAGCATGGCCCGGACGACCTACCGGAGTTCCGCCATGCAGACCAGGCGGCCAAGGGGGCCAGCTCGATCTGGAAGCTCTATTACAACGGCTCTGTCGGCGGTCAGGCAATCATGGGCATTCCCGCTGTCCGGCGCATGAAGGTCGCCCGGGGCGAGGCGCTCAAGGTCTGGCCCTTCGAAACCGGCTTCCAGCCTCTGAAAGAGTCTGATCTCGATGGCGTCGACGTGGTGGTCGCCGAGGTCTATCCCAGCCTCTACAAGGCCCAACCCGCCCCCGGCGAAGTCAAGGATCAGGCCCAGGTCCGCGTCACCGCCGAACACTTCGCCAAGCTGGACGAAGCCGGCAAGCTGGGCGCGGCCTTCGGGCCCGGCAAGGACCTGGCGGCCGAAGTTGTTGCCGCAGCCGAGCGGGAAGAAGGCTGGATCTTAGGGGTTGAGGGGTAGAGCCCCCGAACCACTAATCGAATGACAATATGCCTCGCCTAAGTTAAGCTAGCTTAAGCTAGTCTTTGGGGGTGCGTGATGCAGGTCGGAGCTTTCGAGGCCAAAAACACACTCGGTGCCTTGCTGGACCGGGTGGAGCAAGGGGAAGAAATTGTCATCACCCGCCACGGCAAGGCGGTGGCGCGTCTTGCCCCCTGCGCCAAGCCCATAGATCAGGAATTATCGCAGGTGGCCTTTGATCGAATTAGGGCGAGAGCGGCAGGCCTTCCGAAAGTCGATTGGGAAATGCTGAAAGCTGACCGTGATGCGGGCCGCCCATGAGTCTGGTGTTCGACAGCTCAGTCACCTTGGCGTGGGTCTATGAAGAAGAAACGACTGATGCGGTCCTAAGTGTCTTCAAGTCGATCAAACAGGACGGTGCCTGGGTTCCTAGCCTCTGGCACCTGGAAGTCGGAAACGTGCTCGAAATGAGCATCCGACGCGGCGTTCGCGACGTCGCATTTGGAGACGTAACCCTTTCCGATCTGGCAAGCCTGCCAATCCGTGTCGACCCAGAAACAGATCACCACGCTTGGGGCGCAACGAAACGGCTTGCCGCGCAACATGCCTTAACGCTCTACGATGCGGCCTACCTTGAGCTTGCGCGTCGGCGGGGCCTTCCACTTGCAACTCTGGACAAGGCCCTTCGCAAATCAGCAGAAACTGAGGGTGTTCCCCTGCTCGGGATCTAGAGTGCGTTCCGATAATTGGGAACCGGTTATCGGATCGAA
>NMUI01000361.1 GCA_002221445.1 Phenylobacterium zucineum
GAGTTCGTGCAGCGCTACTTCGGCGCCCAACTGGCTGAACGCGCCGCCGGATTGCGTGAAGTGGCCTACCGGACCGTCCTGGAGCATGACGCCGCCACGCAGCGAATGCTGGAAGCAGGCCTTGTCGCACAGGTCGAGCGACTCCAGGCTCGCGCAGCGATGGAGGATGCCAAGCGTAACGCCCTGAAGGCCCGGGATGACGCTGAGTTGGCGTCGACGGCGTTGGCCAGAACCCTTCGCAACGCTGAGCGGATTCAACCGATGAGCCCGCTGTTCGTGATCAGTTCGCCGATCGAGCCGCTCGGCTACTTCACTGACGCGGCCCTGGAACGTCACCCGGGATTGGCCAAGGTGGCTGCCAAGAAGCGTGAAGCCGAGCAAATTCATGCGCTGGAAGAGTCTCAGAAGAAGCCTGCGGTGTTCGCCTTTGGCCAACGCCAACTGCGCTCCTCGGACCAGGCCAATTGGGTTGTGGGCGTCGGGGTCAGCTGGAGGTTGTGGGGTGGCGTGGACCGCTCCTTAATGAGCGAAGCCTCTCACCGGCTCATCGAGATGGCGGACAGCCAGGACAAGCAAGCCCGAAATGACATTGCCTTGCTGGTCGAGAAACGTTGGATGGCCGTCGACCAAACCCGGCGCCAGTTCCTTGCGCTGACCCCGAGTCTGGAGTTGGCCAATGCAGTCCTCCAACTCAAGACCAAGGGCCAGAAGGCGGGTACCAACTCCACGCTGGAACTGATCGACGCCGAAGTGAACCTGGCCAAAGCCAAAACGGAACAGGCGCAAGCGGCTTACGACTATGTCAAGGCGCTCGCCGATCTCCTTGAAGTGTCTGGCCTGTCCGATCAATTCGGCAGTTACATGGCTCGTGCCGATCTGAAAGTGCAATGAAATGAACAAGAAATCAACCACCACTCTGGCCATCGTCGGCGCAGTCACCGTTCTCAGCGTGGGCCTATGGAAGGCCCAACAGCCTGGCGCCGAGGCGTTCCAGGGGCAAATGGAGGTTCAGGAAGTAGACGTCGCTTCCAAGGTCAGTGCCCGGATCGCGGACATCTTGGTCAAGGAAGGGGATGTCATCACGGTCGGCTCGCCGCTGATTCGCCTGGACAGTCCTGAGGTGACCGCAAAACTGGCGCAGGCCACTGCGGCCCAGGAGGCTGCGCAGGCCACCGCGGCCAAGGCACAAAATGGCGCCCGCCCCCAGGAGGTGGAAATCGCCCGTCTGAACTGGCAGCGCGCATTGGCGGCGGCGGACCTGGCACAGGCGTCGTTCAAGCGGATCGAAGGATTGGCCAGGGACGGCTTGATCGCTGCGCAAAAGCGCGACGAGGCCGAAGCCAATTTCAAGACAGCCCGCGATCAAGCCCTGGCTGCACAGGCCCAATACGAGATGGCTCGCGCCGGGGCCCGTGCCGAGGACAAGCAAGCTGCCGCCGCACAGGCGCGTCAATTGGCTGGAGTCGTAGCTGAAGTCCAGGCGGCCAAGGCCGAGACGGAACTCAAGAGCCCAGTGGCCGGCGAAGTCGTCAAGGTGCTGGGGCGCGTGGGTGAAATTTCGCCCCAAGGCGTCCCCGTGGTCACGGTTGCCAACATGGCAGATCAGTGGTGGTGCTCAACGTGCGCGAAGACAAACTCGACAAGTTCGCCGTCGGCAAAGAATTCGATGCCACCTTGCCTGCCCTGAAAGGCCGTAAGGTTCGCTTCAAGGTCTACCGGGCAGCAGTCCTGCCTGATTTCGCCACGTGGCGTGCCACCAGGTCCGATCAGGGCTTTGACATCAAGACCTTCGAGGTGCGTGCCCGCCCGTCCCAAATGATTGAGGGCGTTCGCCCTGGCATGTCCGTGCTGGTCGAGTGAATTGACCATGCGCCACTTCTTCAACAGCACTAGGCGGGAGGCCCGTCGCCTTGGTCAAAGTCCCTGGGACTTGGCGATGGTGACTTGGGTGCCTGTATTGGCCGTGGTGTTGGTCGTTTGGATATTCTCCAGCGCCATCCCCAGGAACCTACCTGTTGGCGTGATGGATGAAGACCATTCCGCGCTATCGCGACAACTGGTCCGCATGCTCAACGCCTCGCCTGGCATGCAAGTGGTGGACGAATTCGACAGCGAGTCCACGGCCCAACTTGCCCTAAGAGAGGTGCGGGTCTACGGGATGATCAACATCCCCAGGGACTTCGAGAGAGACATCAAGCGCGGGATAAAGGCGGAGGTCATTCTGCGTCACAACGCTCAGTTCGCCACGCATTCGAGTCTGCTGCAGCGGGATGTACGCACGGTGGTTGGGACCCTGGCCGCCGGCATCGAAATGTCTGCTCGAAACAAGCGAGGTGAATCGGCCCAACAGGCCAAGGTCAGCTTTAACCCGATCCAAATCCAATCGATCGCACTGTTCAACGGGTCTGGCAACTACGAAAAGTACCTGACTGCCGCCGCGATCCCCGCCATCCTTCACATCCTCGCGATGACGGCTGGGGCTTGGGCGGTCGGCCGTGAATTCAGGGACAGGACGCTGGGGCAGTGGCTGCAGCACGAGGGGCCGCGGGCCGTCGGAGCAGCCTTGCTGGGCAAGCTGGCGATTCCCTGGGTGACCCTGACCAGCGTGGGCGCCGCGGCGCTCTGGTACATCACGACCGGGCGTGGCTGGGACATCCCTGGGAGCCTTCTCTGGATCTGCTTGGCCATGACCTTACTGATGGCGCTATCGCTGGCCGCGGGTGCAGCGGCGGCCACTCTGACCAAGTCCTTGCGCACTGCGTTGTCCGTCACGGGGCTTTTGACCGCCCCGGCATTCGCGTTCAGCGGTATGAGTTTCCCGCTGAGTGCGATGCCTGACAGTGCTCGGATGTGGGCGACCTCCATGCCGTTCACCCACTACATCCGATTGCAGACCGAGCAATTGCTGATGGGCTTAACCTTCGGCGCGAGTGCCGCCACACCTGCTGTATTCCTGCTGGCCACCCTAGGGTTGCTCGGGCTGGCGGCCTTGGGCTTGGTCCAGGCTCGCGACAAGCCATCGACCTGGGGAGCGCGTTGACATGACCTCGCACCATCCCACTTCGCTGAGGTCAGGGTTCGTCGCAACGCTGAGGGACGTCTTGCGCGACAAGGGCGCATTGATGATCTTTGTGGCTGCGCCCCTGTTCTATGCTTTCTTCTACCCCTGGTTCTTTGGCCCGGAGGTCGTGACCCGGATCCCGGTGGCGGTTGTCGACCAGGATCACTCGGCGCTTTCACGCTCGATTCATCGTCTGGCACTTGCCAATCCTCGCATCGAGGTCAAGGCAGTTGGGGCGGATGAGCGAGCCGCGCAAGCCGCCATGAGCCGTGGTGAGATTGATGGCTATCTGGTCCTGCCCGACGACCTGAAAGCCCATGTTGCCAGGGGAATGCCCGCTATGGTGACCGTGGTCTCGAACGGGGCCTATCCCCTCATCAGCAAGGCAGTTCAGTACGGCTTTTCTGAGGCCGTGGGCGCAGCCTCGGCAGGTGTTGAGATCAGGCAGCGAGAGGCCAAAGGACAGAGTCCCCGCCAAGCCGGCGAGAGCCGCACTCCCGTGGATTTCCGGGCCATGGCGCTGTTCAACCCTACAGAAGGCTATAGCAGCTTCATTGTTCCTGCCGTTGCCTTGTTCATCATGCACCAGACCCTCCTGATGGGCGTGGGTATGCTGGTGGCGACCTGGGTCGAACGAGGCGCGGCTTATGCCAGTCCAATGGCCTGGATCGGGCGCTGGCTGGCATTCCTGTTGCCGGGATTGGTGTCTGGCCTGTTCTATTTCGGATGGGTCTTTTGGCTCTACGGTTACCCTCGCGCTAACAACGTGGCTGGCTCCCTGGTTTTCCTGGTCCTGTACGTGTCGGCCATCGTGACGCTGGGGTCACTTGTGGGCCTGTGGTGTAGAGATCGCGAACGGGTCCTTCAAGTCCTGCTTTTTTCGACATTGCCGATGGTGTTTCTTGCCGGATTTTCCTGGCCGCCAGAAGCGTTGCCGCTCCCGTTGCAGTATCTGCGGTGGTTGATACCGACAACGTCTGGAGTGCAGGCTGCATTGCGCCTGAATCAAATGGGAGCCCCTCTGCAAAGCGTGATGCCCTATCTCGGTTGCCTGTTGGCACTGACCGTGGTGGCCGGCAGCTTCGTCTTGAAATTCGGCGGTAAGCCGCAGGGCGATTGAGGACGGAGATACTTGCACACGCGCAGGCAAT
>NMUI01000362.1 GCA_002221445.1 Phenylobacterium zucineum
GCCCCACCCGCCAGCCCCCAGGGCGGGCAGACCCAAGGCCCCCGGCACCAGCAGCAGGTCAACGGCCAGGTTCACAGCATTCGCTACCCACATCATTGTGGCGGCAGGTTTTGGCCTACCCAGGCCCTCCAGCCAGAAGCCGGCGGCGACGCTCACCGCATAGCCCGGCATGGATACCGAGAAGATCATCAGGGGCCGGGTTGCGCCGTCGGCCAGGGCCGGGGCCAGTCCCAGATGATGCAGAAAGGCCGGACCGCCGAGCACCAACAGGGCGGAACAGGCCAGGCCGATCCACAAGCCATAGACCAGCCCCCGCCGCAGGACTGCCCCGGTCCCGGCCGGGTTCCCCTGCCCCACAGCCCGGGAGGTCATCACCTGAACCCCCGACAACAGGCCGACAATCATGGTCACCACCACGCTGGTCGGTGCCCAGCCCAGGGCGTGAAAGCCCAGCTGCTCGGCCGAGTAACGCCCCACCACCAGGGAATCCGACAGGCCCATACCCATAATGCCCAGGCGCGAGAGGACCACCGGCCAAGAGAGCTGCAACAGCTCGGCCAGATCTTTGCGAACAATCGCGTGTGCCGGGGAAGCCTTTGGGGCTTCTTCGGAGGTCATAGGGCATCCAATGTCAAAGAAGCGCCGAAAATGCCGGTTCGCCGCGCCCCCGGCAAGGAGAAGTTTCGCCAGATCGCCTTGTCTTGCCATCCGGCGCAGGCATGATGGGACCACAAACGGAGTTTTCCCCCCATGCGCCGCCTCTGCCTCACCGCCGCCGTCGTCCTGGCCTTGACCCCCGCCCTGGCCCTGGCCAGCGGGGCCTGTCCCCCTGGCTTGCCACCCCAGATCAAGTGCGGCGGTCCTGACATGGCCGACATCACCGCCGGGACCTACAAGCTGGATGACAGCCACGCCGGGATCATCGCCCAGGTTCCGCACATCGGCTATTCCCGGAGCATATTCCGCTTTGACAAGTTGGCAGGCACCCTAGATTGGGACCCGGTCGATCTTTCCAAGGCCAAGCTGAACGTCACGGTCGAGACCGCCTCCATCGCCACCAATGTGCCGGGCTTCGCCGCCAAGATCGCGGGTGATGAGATGCTGAAATCCAAAGCCTTTCCCACGGCGACCTTCGTCTCCGACGGCTTTCGCCGGACAGACGCCACCCATGGCAAGGTCGACGGCCAATTCACCCTGATGGGCAAGACCACCCCCTTGACCTTTAACGTGGCCCTGGTGGGTGCCGGCGCAGGCTTTGGCCACCCTCGCCTGGGCGTCACCGCCACAACCTCCCTCAAGCCCACCGACTATGGTCTGGCACCCATGTTCGGGGCGGCGATTGATCTGGTGATTGATGTTGAATTCGAGAAGACGTCTTGAGGGATTGGGATTACGACCGAATATCTCGACCCATGCCAAATTGCGGGCGCAAGACGGAGATCAATCTTTTTGAATGGGTTGTTTTTGCCTGCTTTGGATGACTCCAGCGGGGACTCACGGCTAACTGAGTAACAGAAACCAATTTAACACTCTCTATCTCCATTATTGTGTCGGCATGATGGGCAGGATAGGGTGCGAGCTTTGCCCTTGAGCGGGAGCCTGCTTTCAGGCGTTAACACCGCTAGGAGATTGTCGAATGGCTGATACGGTTTATCTATTGGCGGCTCTTGCATGCGCTCTGGTTGGCGTCCTTATGCTCCGGGCCACAGTAGATTTATTCTTCAAAGGGCCAGCGCGGCTCCACGTCGTGAATTCGGTGGGGCACAGTCTGTCCTCTTTCTTTACCGGGATGCTTCCTGGGCGAAAACGAGCCTCCGGGTGGCGCGTGAAGGATGGCTGGCATTCACGGGTAACCAAATCCGGGCGAACAAAATACGGCAGCCACTCAAGTGCCTCAAGCGAGGCCCTTCGCCACTAAAGCGTGTTCCGATAAATGGGAACCGGTT
>NMUI01000363.1 GCA_002221445.1 Phenylobacterium zucineum
GACTTGTCGGTTGGGTCCATGTGGTCACGACGAACAAAAACGCCACAGCCCGAGTCGGTGCACGAAACAGAGTCGCCGGCCTGAGTGGTGAACGACTCCTGCACCGCAACCGATACCGGCTTCGATAGGTCGAGCGCGTGAGCCTGAATCATGGCTGGGTCGCTGCTTGCCCAGTATCCGCGGCCGAGGCACTTGGATGGTCGGGCTCCGGCAGCCGGGGTGGCGCAGAACATCACATAGACGCCCTCGCCGGCAGGTGCGTTAGCAACGGTGACCGAGAGCTGGTCGCCGGCGCGGTAGAGGTTCGAGGTGCGGTCAACCGATACCGAATAGGTGTCGGCAGCCTGTGCAGAAACGGCGCTGAGCGAGCTTGCGACCACTGCGAGAGCGGCGGCGGCAAACATTGCCTTTTTGACCGATTTAGCCATCTAGTTTTTTCCTATCTTTTGGGGTTTTGAACGACTTTCGCGCTCAAAGTTTGGTGGGGTGGGCGGTGGGGTGTGAGGCGGCGCGGGTGAGCAGCCCCTAGTTCGCGATCTTCACCGGCACGAACACATCTGCCTTGCGATAGTCGGGCTGCGTGTGGTCGGCCCGCGTGGTGAGCGCGCACTTCACGACTCGGCAGTCTTGGTCGCCGATCATCGCGGTCACCTTGATCTGGGTCTTAAAGGTGCCGCCATCGCCGAATCCGCTGACCATCCAGGCCGCGTATCCCGGTGGGTTTGAAGAGATCCACACGGATGCATTGTTTTTGCCCGTAATGTCGAATGGGCCGCACAACTCTGGCCGCGTGCCCTTCGGCGGAATCACGCAGTAAGTCACATAGATACCGTGTTGCTTGCTGTAGCCGCGACCCGAGATGGTCACGTAGGTGTCGGTCTTGATTAGGTTGCCCTGAGCCACGGTTAGTTTTTGTCCGGTTGGGCCGGTTGCGGTGACCGGGGTGGTCACCCACTTTGGCGTGGCAACAACCGGGGCCTTGCCGGCGGCGTAGGCTGCCGAGCTGGTTGCCGCAAACGAGAGGGCAAGGGCCGCAAAGCCGGCCGCGACGATTCGCAGTGAAGTTTTCTTTGCCATGTCGTCGAAGTTAATCGACTCAAAAATCGCGAACCTGACACATTGTCAGCGACTTTGTTTGCGGTCTGCCGAGGCTAAGCCCCGCGCGGTTTCGACCCGCTAAAAT
>NMUI01000072.1 GCA_002221445.1 Phenylobacterium zucineum
CTTCGAGCTCGGGCAGCTCGTCGTCCGGCCGCCCCCGTCCAGATGCGCGACTTCCTCCTCTCGCAGCACGGTCCCGGTGGCGTCCTCGTCGCGGCTGGGGGCGAGCCAGGTCAGCCGGGTCTGTGCGGCGGCGATGCTTTCGGCTTCGGCGGCGAAGCTCGCCCGCGTCTGGCTGTTGCCCACGCCGGCGCTGCTCGGCGTGAGGTCGGCCGGCAGATGGGAGAGGTCGATGCCCGGCAGATCGGCAAGCGACAGATCGACGAGACCGATCCATGCGGATTTGGAGGGCGTGGTGTCGAGTCGGGGCAATACCAGCAGTTCACGCGCGCGGGTGGCCGCAACATACCAGAGCCGGACGCGCTCGCGGTCCAGCTCGTTCTTTTCGGCCTCGCGTGCGGCTTCGTAACCAACGGGTTGCACGCCGAGGACCGGGCAATAGAAGGTCTCGGTCTGACGGTCGATGACTGCGCTTTCGGGTGCCATAACCCCGGTCATTGTGTTGACTGGAATGACGATCGGCCATTCGAGTCCTTTGGCCGCGTGCATGGTGAAAAGTGCGACTGCCTCCTCCTGCGCGTCCGGTCGGCCCTCGACGGCGCGCGCCTCGTCCGCCCAGGCGGCCGACATAGCTTCGGCGAAGGCGCGGAGGCCGCGCACGGCATAGCCGGTCGACAGGCTGAGATAGAGATCGACATTGGCGAGCGCCCGCTCGGCCTGGCCGCGATGGCGCTCAAAGAGAAGCGGGCGGACGCGCATGGCATCCACTGCCTGCGACAGCAGTTCGTGCGGCGTCGTGCTGTTGCCACGCCGGGAGAGCGATTGCAGCCGCTCGATGACCGCGCGGGCGAGCGGATGAGCGATTACGGCGGGGTCGATGCTGAGATCCAGACGCGGAATCCGATCGGGCTGTTCTTCCGAGCGCGGCAGACTCCAGCTGATGTCCAGCAACTCTTCTTCGGTCAGGCCGACCAGAGGTCCACGCAGCAACGCGCCGAGCGCCAGGGTGTCGCGGCGATCGGCCAGGGCGCGGGTCAACGCGATCAGGTCCTGGATTTCCTGGCGGCGGAACAGACCCTTGCCGGCCTGGGTCGCCACGGGGATGCCGCGGCGCTCCAGGGCTTCCTCGTAGCGCCACAGTTCCGCGCCGGTCGGCGCCAGCAGGGCGATGTCGCCCGGCAGGCAAGGCCGCTCGGCGCCGCTGCGACGGTCAACGATCGGATGGCTTTCGATCAGCCGGGCGCATAGCTCGGCGATGGCTTCTGCTTCGGCATCACGCTGCTGCTCGGCGCTGGCTTTGCCGTTTTCATCGGCCACGGCGATGTCGAGGGCCGCCACGCAGACGCCACCGCGATTGTCATGGAACGGGTCCAGTGCGGTGAAACCCGGCTGTCCATCGGCTGAGAGCACAGCTTCGAAGCGCTCGTTGACGAAGGTCAGGATCGAGGCACAAGAGCGGAAATTGGTCGAGATCGACAACAAGCTGTCCGGATTCTGGGCGCGGAAGGCGTCGCGCGCCTGGACATAGGCGCCGACGTCGGCGCCGCGAAAACGATAGATCGCCTGCTTGGGATCGCCGACCAGGAAGAGCCCGCCCGGCCGGATGCGGAAGCTCGTCCAGTCATTGGCGTCATCGGCGGGCTCACCGCACAGACGCCAGAAGATCTCGGTCTGCAGGGGATCGGTGTCCTGGAACTCGTCGACGAGGACATGGGCGAAGCGCTGCCCGAGCGCGCGACGAACAGCATCATGGTCCCGCAACAGATCGCGGGCGGCAAAGATGAGGTCGTCGAAGTCGAGTTGAGCGCTGGCCCGTTTGTGATCGCGGTAGCGTTGCAGGATCGGGCGGACTTCCTCGATCAACGCCGCCAGAGCGTGGCCGGCGGTGGCCTGCATGAGCGCCCCCCAGGCATTACAGCAGGTGGTGTAATGCGCTTCGGCCGCGTCGTTCAGCCGATCGCCGTCGGCCTTGGAGAGGCCCGCCTGTTTGGCTGCTGCCGCCCATTTGCCCTTCTTGCGGTAGGAGGCGAACGCGCCAGCCTTGGTGCAAAGGTCAGGATGGGGCCGCGAGGTCAGGAGCCGGACGAGGCCGGCGGGCGTCGCGGAGACAGGCGCATTCGCAAGGGCCGTCGCCATTTCGGCCAGACGCTCTACGATCGTCACCGTTTCCGGTTCAGCCGCCGCCGTGCCGTTCATGAAGTCCGCAAAATCGGCCGTGGCTTGCCGGAACGCTGTCATGTGGCCGTCAAGGGGAGAGATTGGCGGGGCTTGGAGCGTGCGGCGGCGGCGCAGATTCTCGGCGATCTTGTGGATGAGCGCCACGGTCTCGACGGGGCTGTGCAGCACTATTTCGGCCAGGAGGCCGCCCTGGCCGCCGGACAGGCGCTCGCGCAGCCAGCCATCGACGATCTCGAGGAAGGTGAGGTCGGCCTGGTTGCGATCCATGACGTCCGCGCCGGGGTCGATGTCGGCCTCCGCCGGATAGGGCTTGATCAGGCGCTGGCAAAAGCCGTGGATGGTCGTGCAGGTGATTTCGTCAATCGCGGCGCTGGCGGCGGTGAGATTGGTCAAATGGGTCTCCGACAGCCCATCGGGCAGCGCCACCCGCAGTTCGGTCGCGATCTTGCCGACCGAGAGGTCGGCGACGAACTCGCGGACACGGGACAACAACTCGCTCGCGGCAAGCTCGGTGAAGGTGACGGCGGCGATGGAACGCGGCGCGACGCCTTGCGCCAGCATGGCGGCGACGCGGCCAGCCATGACAGCGGTTTTGCCCGAACCGGCACCGGCCTCGACCAGGATCGAGCGGTCGTGCAGGCTGATCGCATCGCGGCGGGCACCGTCATCCTTCAGCATCTTGGATACGCTGCTCATCATTCCGCCTCCTAGACCTGAGCGACTTCGCCCAGCCACTCCGCCGCGGCTGGCATCTTTCGTTTGCAATAGGTGGCGCCGGCATTGGCCGGCAGGGCGAAGGCGAGATCGTCGTAGTCGCCGCCCGTATCGGGACCAGGCAGGGCTGCGCCTCTGGCGAGACTGGTTCTCGCGGCGCGCAGATAGCCGGTGATCTCGGTGAGCACGGCCTCGGGATCGTCGAGCTGGAGATGGACCGGCTCGCGCGGATAGAGCAGAGAGGCGCCGATGGCGACGTCGTCGCCGAGGAGCGCCTTCACTGCGAACGCGTAGAGGCAGCGCTGAAGCTCGCGTCCGCCGTTCAGGCGGATGTCGCCGCGCGGCGGCCGGCCCGTCTTGTAATCACGGACGAGGGCGCGCTTGCCGTCGCCCGAGATGTCGAGTCGGTCGATATAGCCGGCGATGTTGAAGCCGGTGTCAGGAATTGTGACCGGCAGGCTCACATCCCAGGGTACGTCAGCGTTGGTCTTCGGCTCCGAGCCGCCGAAGGGCACTTCGCCATAAGCGCGCGCGCCGGGAAGTGCATCGTCGCCATAGGTGAGGGCGCGGCCTGCCAGCACGCGGGCGTCATCGAGGGTGCGCCCCCAGATGACGGCCGGTGGAACCGGACGTTCGCTTTCCCAGTCGGTGGCGACGGCTTGGGCCGCCCGGCCCACAGCCGCCTCGATGGCTTCAGTGGCGGCGCTGGCCAGCCCGCCTGCGGCTTCGAGATCGCGCAGGGCTCGGTCGAGTACCATGTGGACAAGATCGCCGATTCCCAGCGCATCGAGCACGAGGGGTTCGGCGCTGCTCTGCGGCTCGCGCCACCCGAACCCGTAGACCCACACGAAACTGAGCGGGTTGCGTAGCAGGCGGCGCAGTGAGCTGGCCGACTGGGTGCGGCCAAGAATGGCGAGCATGAGCGGATGATCCGCCCGCACCAGCCCGTCATGGGCGGTAATCTCCGCCTGCCGCCAGTCGCGCCAGCAGCCGATCGCGCTGGTCGCCTGTGGATCGGCGGCGAACTCCTGGGGCCGCGCCATCAGCCGGTCGGTCTCGCTGAAGGCGTGGGCCGGGGTCGCGTTGCGGCGCAGATAGGTTTCGTCGCCGTGCCCGGCGAGGAGGGGACTGCGTCCGAGGAGACGGCCATCGCTGTCGCGCCGGGCGCGCGAGAGAACGACGGCATCGCCTGTGGTGGCGAGGATGGTCTCGAAGTCACGGCGGTCGGCGAGGTTCACCGGCAGGGGATCGAGAATCGGTGTCGGAATGATGTGGTCCGGGATCAGCCGGTCCTCGGCGATGCCGCGCGGCCAACGCGAGGAGTTGAGCCCGAGGAGGCGCACGAAGCGGCGGGGCGAGGCCGCGAGCGCGCTCGCCGGCATCCAGGCGACACAGGCGCACGCCTCGAGGCCGTCATCCTGTTTCAAGGTCTCCAGCGTCGCGTCGACTGAGGCGGCGGGGCCGGCGAGCAGCGCCTTGCGCCAGATCGCAAGCGCGCGGCCCTTGAGGAAGGTGTCGCCGATCTCGCTGGCGGCTTCGGGGCCTCTAGCCAGCATCTCGATCGCCGCGCGTAGCGCCGGGGTGTGATCGGCGGCATCGGGCCAGTCTTCCGGCGCCAGCCTGGCAAACAGGCGGTTCCAGGCGGCCAGCGTCGAAAGGGGCGCATCGGTCGGCAAAACCCGCGGCCAGCCTTCAGGCAGAGCCTGGAATGCCCCACCGTCGCGGCAGAGCGCCGCCAGGCGCCGCAGACGCGATTGCGACAGGCCGCGCACGACGATGTCGGCCAGCGCGGCGGCCGCCTGTCCCTCGCGAGTGGTGACGGTGCGGACGCCGTGGACGAAGTGCAGGTCGATATTGGCGTCGGCGCGCAGGGCCAGGAAATGATCGTCATAGTCGGCGGGCGAGGCGGTCGCGATAGCGATCTCTGAGGCCGAGACGCCCGAGGCGAGCAGGTGTCGCGCCCAGCGCATCGCCTCGATAGCCTCGTGATAGGCCGTCGCCGCACTGACGGCGCCGACCTCCGGCGCTTGCCCCGGCGTGCGCACGATCGCGACGGCTGTGCCGTCGAGCCACGCGGGAACACTCCTCGGGCCGGCGATCCACCGCACGGGGATGTGGACCGTGAGGGCATGGAGCAGCGGCCGCCAGCACGGCGAAAGCTCGGTAAGGCCGGCGATCTCCATGGGGCCAAGGACGGCGGTGGCATGATTGATGCGGGCGGTCGCGGCCGCGACGATGTCGATAGGACGCATCATGCCAGCCGGAAGCCGCTCGATGACCGCCGCTTCCAGGCGCGCGATGGCGGCAAGGCGCGGATGGTCGGCCGCGCGCATGGCCAGATCGATACCCGCGCGCCAGGCTTTGTGCAGCGTGTCGGCGGCTGCGTCGATCATGCCAGGAAGATCCTTGATGCTCTCCAGTTCGCCCATCGGCGTCGCCGGCAGGGCCGCCTGGATCGCCGTGCGCAAGCTTTCGTCGTCGATGGGACGGGCGAATCCGCCGGCCAGTCGCACGGCGGCTTGCTCGAAGGACATGATCTGAAGGCCTTGACGCTTCTCCCGTCCAGCCGCCAGACGGGCCTCCCGCATGGCGAGGCGGCCATGAACGACCAGGGTGGATCGACGTGCGATGGTCATGGCCGCTCTCCTTCCGGGCGCTACTTAGGCTTTCGGTGCCGCGCCAGCGGCGATGACCGTCGTCTGCGTCCCGGTGATTTGAGGTTCCGGTCGGCGCGATTGCGCATCCTGCCCCTCCGAGTGCATCTGATTATCCATTGACGAAACCTCCTGGTGTGAATAATAATTACACGGACCAGATCGGATTGTCCATCTAGTTTTTATGCTCATCTACACGAGGCTGAGGCAATGGCAGAGGCCGCGACGGCGTTGAAATGGGGGGTGGGGCGCCGGCTCGAGTTCATTGAGTTCCGGCTTTTTTGGGAGGGGTCGATCAACCGCGCCGACCTCGTGGAGGTATTTGGCGTGTCGGTTCCGCAGGCGTCGAAGGACCTGACGCTCTATCAGGAGCGGGCGCCCGGCAACATGGAGTACGACACCCGCGCCAAGCGCTATGTCGCCGCCGAGCACTTCGTCCTGCGCTTTCTTGAGCCGGACCCCTATGTCTATCTCGCGCAGCTTCGCTCGGTCGCCGAGGGCGCTCTTCCCGCCCATGATTCGTGGATTGCGGCTCTGCCCAGCGCCGATGTGGCGCTGACCCCCAGGCGGGACATCGACATCAAGGTTCTGCGTAAAATTCTCGACGCCACCCGCGAGGGCGTTTCCGTCGACATCTTCTATCAGTCGATGAACAAGGTGCGGCCGGAACCAATCTGGCGGCGCATAACGCCTCATGCCTTCGGCTATGATGGCTTTCGCTGGCACGCGCGGGCTTATTGCCACCTGGAGCATAAGTTCAAGGACTTCCTGCTGCCGCGCATCCTCGATGTCGGCGCGAAAGGCGAGCCGGGGGAATCAGGCGACCGGGACTGGCTCTGGAACAACTATTTCGATGTCGTCATCGGGCCGCACCCGGCGCTGACGGCAAGCCAGAAGAAGGTTGTCGCCAAGGATTATGGGCTCGATCAGGGTAATGGCGTGCTCGCAGTCCGCTATGCGATGCTCTTTTATGTTTTGAAGCGTCTGGGTTTGCTGGGTGACGCCACGAAGCAGAGCGCCCATACGCAGCATATCGTAACAATAAACCGCAAAGAAACTGAAGCTGCACTTGAGCGAGCGGAGCTTCAGCTATGAAAGACCTGGGGAGCGCCGGTTGATGGCGGTACGGCTTGAGGACATAAAGAACGGCGCATCGGTGCGGGGCGTGGCCTCGGCTCAGGCTGTGCATGTGATCTCGGTGGACTGGATCGGCGATCAGGCGATCAGCGTCGTTTACCGCGACCACAACGGCTCGGTAGCCGAGGCCGTTCTTTATCGGGATGACGAGTACCGGCTTGAGGTCGAGCAGAGCGGGCGGGCCTGGTCGTTCGACGCTGACGGCGCGTTGCTGCGGCTGGTGACGGAAGCCAACCGCATCAAGCTGGCGCACTATTTCGACCCCTATCTGGCGATCCACACGAGTCTGGTCGATCCGCTGCCGCACCAGATTTCGGCAGTCTATGGCGAAATGCTGCCGCGACAGCCGCTGCGCTTCCTGCTCGCCGACGATCCCGGCGCCGGCAAGACGATTATGGCCGGGCTGCTGATGAAGGAACTGATCGCCCGTAGCGACCTGGAGCGCTGCCTCGTGGTCGCGCCCGGCAGCCTGGTCGAACAATGGCAGGACGAACTCGGCCAGAAATTCAATCTCGAGTTCGACATCCTTTCCCGCGACATGATCGAGAATTCGCGGTCGGGCAATCCGTTCAGCGACCGGGACCGGCTGATCGTCCGTCTCGATGTGCTGGCGCGCAATGAGGAGCTTCAGGAGAAGCTCATGAGCGCGCGCGAATGGGACCTAATCATCTGTGATGAAGCCCATCGCATGTCGGCCACGTATTTTGGCGGAGAGGTGAAATACACGCGGCGATATCAGGTCGGCCAGAAGCTCGGTCAGGTCTGCCGGCACCTGCTGTTGATGTCGGCGACGCCGCACAACGGCAAAGAAGAGGATTTCCAACTCTTCATGGCTTTGCTCGACGGCGATCGGTTCGAGGGCCGGTTCCGCGATGGTGTCCACTACGCCGACACCGAAGACATGATGCGGCGGCTGACCAAGGAGGAACTGCTTAAGTTCGACGGTCGGCCGCTCTTCCCCGAGCGGCGGGCGCGCACGGTCAAATATCAGCTCTCGGAGGGGGAGGCCGCGCTCTACACCGCCGTCACGGAATATGTGCGCACGGAGATGAACCGCGTGCAGCGCTTCGCGGAGGGCGACGGGAAGAAGCGTAACAATGTCGGTTTCGCATTGCAGATCCTCCAGCGCCGGCTCGCTTCGTCACCGGCCGCAATTTACCAGTCACTTAAGCGTCGCCGCGAGCGGCTGGAAAACGAACTGGGCGAAGCTCGCCTTGCCGCCAAGGGCCGCCGAGCGGGTACGAGCGAGCCGACGATCAATGCCGACATGCTCGGCAACATCGAGGAATATGGCCAGGAGGAGATCGACGAGCTTGAGGACCTGATCTCGACGGGCGCGACGACGGCCGAGACTGTCGAGCAGCTCGCCTTGGAAGTCGAGACGCTGAAGGGGCTGGAGACCATGGCGCTTGGCGTGCTGCGCTCGGGCGTGGATACGAAGTGGAGCCAGCTCAATCGCATCCTCGACGATGATCTGATGGTCGACGCGGCCGGCAATCGTCGCAAGCTGATCATCTTCACCGAGCCCAAGGACACACTGCACTACCTGCTCGACAAGGTCAGGGCGCGGCTCGGCAATCCCGAGGCGGTCGAGGTGATCCACGGCGGCGTCTCGCGCGAAGAGCGGCGCAAGGTCGTTGAGCGCTTCATGCAGGACAAGGATATGCTGGTCCTGATCGCTAACGACGCGGCCGGTGAAGGCGTGAACCTTCAGCGCGGCCACCTCATGGTCAATTACGACCTGCCGTGGAACCCGAACAAGATCGAGCAGCGGTTCGGCCGCATTCACCGCATCGGCCAGACAGAGGTTTGCCACCTCTGGAATCTCGTCGCGGCCGATACGCGCGAGGGCGAGGTCTACGCTCGGCTGCTCGAAAAGCTGGAAGCTGCGCGCGAGGCGCTGGGCGGCCGCGTCTATGACGTGCTCGGGGAATTGTTCGACGGCGTGGCGCTCAAGGATCTGCTGTTCGAGGCGATCCAGTATGGCGAGCGGGAAGAGGTCAAGGCCCGCCTGTTCCAGCAGGTCGATGGCGCCGTCGATCAGGCGAACCTGCTTGAGCTTCTGCGCCGCCGCGCCCTGACCAACGACACGATGCCGGAGGCCAAGGTCGAGGAACTGCGGCTCGAAATGGAGCGCGCCGACGCGTTGCGCCTGCAGCCGCATCACATCCAGAGCTTCTTCGTCGAGGCGTTCCAGCAGCTGGGCGGCCGGATCAAGCGCCGCGAGGAAGGGCGCTGGGAGATTGCCCATGTGCCGGTGCGTATCCGCGAGCGGGATCGTCAGATCGGTAATGGCGCACCGCTCCAGACGCAATATGAGCGGATCTGCTTTGAAAAGGACAAAATCAACCAGCAGCCGGTCGCAGCTTTCGTGTGCCCGGGCCATCCGCTGCTCGAAGCTGTCATCAGCCTGATCCGCGAGCAGTATGAGCAGATCATGCGGCAGGGCGCGATCCTGGTAGACGACACCGATGCTGGAGACGCGCTGTCGGCAATTTTCCTGCTGGAACACACCGTCCAGGACGGTCGCGTCACCAGCGCCGGCAAGCCGCATGTGATTTCGCAGCGGCTCCAGTTCGCCGCAATCGACAAGGCCGGAAACACCGTCAACGCCGGCATAGCGCCGCATTTGAACCTGCGGCCAGCCAAGCCGGAAGAGGTCGCCAGCGTGCGTGATCTTCTGGAGGAGAGCTGGCTGACCACCGATCTGGAAAAGGCCGCGATCCGGTTCGCGACGGTCGAGCTGGCGCAGGGCCATGTCGCCGAGGTTAAGGCGCGGCGCTTGCCCGAGATCGAAAAGGTCGAGCAGGAAGTTCGCGCCCGGCTCAAGAAGGAGATCAATTACTGGGATTCCCGCGCCTTCGAGCTGAAGGAAGAGGAGCGGGCCGGCAAGAAGACTCGGGTGAACTGGCAGAATGCGCAGCGCCGGGCCGAGGATCTGGCGGATCGGCAAAAGCGCCGCATGGACCAGCTTGAACGGGAGCGGTTCATCTCCTCGCAGCCGCCGCGCGTGCGGGGCGGCATGGTTGTCATCCCGCGTGGGCTACTGGAAGAGCGTCAGGCACCAAGCGTCCCGAACCATTTCGCGGAAGACCCCGTTGCGCGCCGGGTGATCGAGCTTGCTGCGATGGAAGCCGTCATGGCGGCCGAGCGGGCGCTGGGCAATGAGCCGGCCGACGTCTCCGCTCAGAAGATCGGCTATGACATCGCCTCGCACGATCCGAAGTCGGGACATCTGCGCTTCATCGAGGTCAAGGGGCGCATCGACGGAGCCGACAGCGTGATGGTCACGCGGCAGGAGGTCATCACCTCCCTGCACGAGCCGGAGAAGTTCATCCTTGCTATTGTGCCTGTTGCCGCCGGTTTCGCCCATGCGCCTCGCTATGTGCGCGGCCCGCTCGTGGAACGGGAACCGTCCTTCCTCGAAACCGCGATCCAGTTCGACCTTCGTCGCCTTCTGGAGCGCGCGGAGGCTCCGCTGTGACAGCGAACACGCAGTTGGCGGCAAACTCGGCAGCTTGGCCTGACTACTTCCACCCGATCCAGGAGCGCGCGACCAGGCGCTGGGATCAGCTTGAGGCGGACCCGGAGCTTGCCGGACCTTGGCACCAGCTCTTTAAGCAGGTGCAGAGTCCGCGCCATATCCTGTCCGAGCTCCTCCAGAACGCCGACGACGCCGGCGCCAGCGAAGCGCGGGTGTCGATCGAGAACGACCGTTTTGTATTCGAGCATAATGGCGAGGACTTCATCGAGGCCCACTTCGCCTCGATCTGCCGCTTCGGCTATTCCAACAAGCGTGCGCTGCATACGATCGGCTTCCGGGGGATCGGATTCAAGAGCACGTTCAGCCTGGGCGATCGGGTCGAGTTGTTCACGCCGACCCTGGCCGTAGCCTTCGAACGCGCGCGGTTCACCCAGCCGCATTGGATCGACGGCCGTTCCCTGACGTCGGAAACCACGCGCGTCGAGGTGGCGATCGCCAATCCGCTGCTGCGCCGCGAGGTCGAGAAGAATCTCGACGAGTGGCTGAAGAGCCCGGTGTCGCTGCTGTTCTTCAAGAAAATCCGCCGTCTTCGTATCGGCGACAGCGAGGTGCATTGGCAGAGTCTCGGACCTGGCCCCATCGCCGAGAGCGAATGGATGGCTTTGGATGAGAAAGCGAACGATCCCTTCCTCCTTGTGCGGTCCGCCGAGGAAGCCTTCCCGGACGAAGCGCTCGACGAGATCCGCAAGGAGCGGATGCTGGGGGCCGAGGACAGCGGCGATTTCCCGCCTTGTCGCGTCGAGATCGTGCTTGGCGCCAAGGGCCGGCTCTATGTCGTACTGCCGACCGGCGTTGAAACGACACTACCTTTCGCCTGCAATGCCCCCTTCATCCAAGACCCGGCGCGCCTCAAGATCAAGGACCCGGAAACCTCGCCGACCAACCGCTGGCTCCTGAACCGCGCCGGGGAACTGGCCGCCGGCGCGATGATGGAGTGGCTGGAGCAGACGAACACCGGCGCGCGGGATCGGGCGGACGCCTACGGCCTGTTGCCGGATGTCGACCGTGAGGCGACCACGCTCGAAGGAGCGTGTGGCGCGATCGTTGAGCTGGCCTTCGACGCGGTGATCGACAGCCGGTCGATGCTGCTGACCGAGGAAGGGCAGCTGGTCGAGGCCAAGGCAGCGATCACGGTTCCGCGGCCGGTCTTTGACATCTGGCCGGCGGACCAGGCGATGGCCTTGCTCGATGCCAAGTCACGGCCGGCGCTGTGCCAGCATGTCTCGGCCAGGAACCGGACCAAGCTCGTTCATTGGGGCCTGATCGAGGAGTTCTCAAAGTCGGATCTGCTCGACCGCCTGCGCAGCCATCACCTGCCGCGACCTGCGACGTGGCGGCATTTGTTGAACCTTTGGGCCTATATCGCACCTGAGGTGACGGGCTGGCAGTGTCACGACGCCGACGCGCTGCGCATCGTCCCGGTGCAGGGCAAGGAGGTGCTCTATGCGGCCTCGGAGATCGTTCGGCTCGGCGAGAAGAAATTGCTCCAGTCGGACGAGGATTGGGAATTTCTGGCCGGCCACCTTGTTGTCCTCAACCAAAACTGGACGCGGTTCCTCGCGGACCAGCGCCGGGACAAGGCCGAGGGCGAAAACCGCAACGATCCGGTAGAGGCCGCTTTCGCGGTGCTGGAGGAGATCGGCCTGGACGGCACGAGCGACGTCAACGCCGTCATCGACCGTGTCGCCGCCGACTATTTCGGCGCCGGTCAGGCCAAACTCGCCGAGTGCGTTCAGATTGCCCAGATCGCGGCCAAGCTGGGTGTCACTGTTGGCGACGCCTTCCGATATGCTTGCGCCGACCTCAAGCTTCGGGCGACCGACAAGGGGGTGCTGTTCGACGAGAACGGTACGCTCAATGAGCTGTTGCCGGACTCCATCCGCAAGACGCAACTCCTCCACGGCGATTATGTCGCGAGCTTCAAATCCTGTACGCGGGAGGATTGGCTACGCTGGGTCTCGTCGGGCCGTTCAGGACTGCTGACGATGGTGCCGCTGGCCTCGAAGCGCACCAGCCTCTATGGGCGCCAGCGGGCGGTGGCGGAAGCGCAGGCGCGCGGGCAGCGCCACGCGCTCTACTATGCCTATGTCACGGAGAGTTTCGTCGTCGATGATTGGGACTTCCCGGCCGACTACTGGCGGCATTGGGAGGCGTTGTCGAAGACCGATCCAGGTATCTGGGCCAAGATCATCGGGAAGATTCTCGAACAGCGCGACGCCTATTGGTCCCGGTCTTCGACGATGCGGCTGTCGCAGGTGGCGACCACCGGATCGACGCGATCAGTCAGCTCGGAGCCGTTATTGGCGGATTGGCTCATGAAGCTGCGCGCAAAGCCCTGTCTGCCCGATACGCGCAACATGATCCAGCTTCCGGCCGACCTGGTGCGTCGGACGCCCGAAACCGAAGCCCTGATCGACGTCGAGCCCTTCGTGCATGGCCTGCTCGATCGGGAAACGACGCGGCCGTTGCTTAACCTTCTTGGTGTCCGCAAAACACCCAGCGGACCGGGCCGCTTGCTTGACCGGCTACGCGCCCTGGCGAAATCTGACCGGGCGCCCGCGCATGAGGTCGAGAAATGGTATCGTCGCCTCGACCAGATGCTCGACGGCTGTTCGACTGCTGATGCGCAAATCATCAGGAACGCCTTCAAGACCGAAAGGCTGATCCTCGCCCAGGACGGGACATGGACGACGGCGAGCGGCGTCTTCCTGGCGGGGGATGAGGAGGATGTTCCCGGCGCCGCGGTCGTGCGTGCTTCCGTGCTCGATCTCAGTCTGTGGCATCGTATCGGTGTCGCCGACCGTCCATCGGCCGACCTGGCGCTGCAATGGCTGGAAACCCTCGCTTCCGGGAAGGCGTTGTCGCCCGACGATCTTCGGCGGGTTCGCACCCTGCTGGTACGCTACCCGACCCGCATCTGGGAGGAGCGCGGGCACTGGCTCAATCTCATCGGCGAATGGGCACCGGTCGGGACTCTGGCCTATGGCCTCAGCATGCAGAGCCTGTTCCGGTGGAGTCACCTGCATGAATGGGTCAAGCGCAAGACCGCGGATTTTCAGCGGTTGTCGGGGGAGGTCGTGCAGGCGCCGCCTTTCTCCGCTTTTCCGGCCTTGTCAGACCTGGTCGAGGAGCGGTTCAACCAACCGTCTCTGCTGGCCGTCATGGAGGATCGTCGCCCCTGGTTGGTGGCGTTCGGAACACAGCTCGGGCGGATCGAGCTTGCCGATGCCGGCGAGACCGAGCGCGTGCGGGGGCTGGCGCAGACCATCGTTGAGACGAGTTGGGTTCCGGCGCCCAAGCTGGAGGTCATTCCCTACCTCGACGGTGTGCCCGCGGGCACGGCACGGCTTACAGACATCCTGTGGCTAGACCGGAAGCTGTTCGCCAGTCCGCTGTCGAAGGCCAAGCTCGCCAAGCGCGTCCCGGAAGAGATTGGCAAGAGCCTGAGCGCGGATATTCGCGCGGCGCTAGCCTATGCGTTTGAGCGCTCGCCCGACGACATCCGGGACTATCTCGAGGAGAACTTCACGCTCAGCCCAAAGCAGGTCGTCGCCGCACCCGTCGTCGAGGCCCAGCCCAGCGTCGTGCCCAACCACGATCACGGCATCGGCGAGGCTGACGAAGACGCCCATGGTGATGCCGCCCCGGTCGATGGCGACGATCCCGACCTGTCGGAGGCCGACGCGCCTGCGGCCCAGGCGTTTGAACCGTCGGCGAAGGCGCCGGAGCCCGAACTGATCGAAACGGAGACGGCAACTCGGCCCCGTCCGGCGCCCAAGCCTCCGCGTCCCAGTGTCATGGCGCGGTTCGCGGCCAGCCAGGGCTACAAGGCGGACGGCGAGGATCGCTTCTTCCATGCGGACGGGAGTTGGATTGGCCGTTCCAACGGCACCCGCTTCCCGTGGGAACGCCGCTCGGCCGGCGGCGAGATCCTGCGCCACTATTATCCCAAGGATCATTGCCTGGAGCACGAACCGCTCCAGCTTGAAGCCGATGTCTGGGGGCTGCTCGACCAGAAGCCGGATATCTATTCGTTCATCCTCATCAACCCCGAGGGTGATCCCGTCGAAATGACGGGCGCCCGCCTGCGCGCTCTGCGCGACGGCGGCGAACTGACCATCCATCCCGCAACCTACAGGCTTGTTTATGACCTCGACGACTAACACCAAGAAAAAATTGATCGAGGTTGCGATTCCGCTCGAAGCGATCAACGCCGCCTCCGCCCGCGAGAAGTCTATCCGCCACGGGCATCCGTCCACGCTGCATCTGTGGTGGGCGCGCCGGCCGCTGGCGGCCTGCCGCGCCGTACTGTTCGCCCAGCTTGTCGATGACCCGTCGAGCGACCTCGAGAAATTCCCCACGCACGAAGCGCAGGAGGCTGAACGCAAGCGCCTGTTCGGCATCATCGAGGAATTGGTCCAGTGGGAGAACTCGACCAACGAGGAGGTGCTGGAACGCGCTCGCGCCGAAATCCGCAAGAGTTGCGGTGGCGAGTTGCCGCCGGTCTATGATCCGTTTTCGGGCGGCGGGTCGATCCCGCTGGAGGCGCAGCGTCTCGGTCTGCCCGCCTATGGGTCCGATCTGAACCCGGTCGCGGTAATGATCGGCAAGGCGCTGATCGAGATTCCGCCGAAGTTTAAGGACAAGGAACCGATTCATCCCGGCGTGAAAGATCGGCAGTTCTACCGCAATGCCGAGGGCCTCGCAGAGGACGTCAAATATTACGGCGAGTGGATGCGGGAAAAGGCGTGGGAGCGCATCGGGCATCTCTATCCGCAGGTGGAGCTGCCGAAGGAACATGGTAGCGGCAAGGGGACCGTGATTGCGTGGATCTGGACTCGGACGGTTCCAAGCCCAGACCCAGCGTTCGCTGATGTTCAGGTGCCGATTGCGTCGAGCTTCTTGCTGAGCTCGAAGGCCGGCAAAGAGGCTTGGGTTGAGCCGATCGTTGATCGACACGCCAAGACAATCACTTATCGGGTTAGATACGGCGGCACGAAGGCAGAAATTGCCAACGCGAAAGAAGGAACGAAGGCTGGGCGGGCTGTCTTTCGGTGCCTTTTCTCAGATACCCCGATTTCAGGGGCTTACGTCGATACGCAGGCAACTGCGGGCAAGATGAGCCAAGTTCTTATGGCGATTGTCGCTGAGGGCAAAGGCGGCAGAATTTATGTAGGCGCAGGCGCTATTGAACAGTCAGAGGCTATAACTTCTGCATCAGAATTGGCGCGAACATTCGATTCTACTCACTTACAGGTCCCGTGTCGCGGTACGTTTGCCAGTAACGCTCAGGGTCGAAGATATGGTTTTAATACCTTCGCAGATTATTTTACAGATCGCCAAAGGGTTACGCTGCTGACATTTAGCGAATTGCTCAAGGATGTCAGGGGAGAAATTCAAAGAACCGCTGAAGCGAATGGCCTAAAGGCAGGAAAAGAACAGCTTGCAAATGGCGCAAGCGGGGCCTTCGCTTACGCTGAAGCAGTCAGTATCTATCTTGCCTTTGCTATTTCAAAACTAACGAATCTAGGGTCAAGCGTCACCAGTTGGATGAGCGATCGTGGCGCTCTACGCGAAACGTTCGCGCGCCAAGGAATTCCAATGGCCTGGGATTTCGCTGAAGTTAATTTCTTTTCAGACTCAGCAGGAAACTGGCTCACACCTATCGATAAGATCTCGAAGGTAATTGCAGAGCTTCCAACTAAACATAGTGGGAAAGTATTACAATCATCGGCAACTGAAGCGCCATACCCTGTGGGGGTGGTCATTTCCACTGATCCACCATATTATGATAATATTGAATATGCAGATCTCTCGGATTTCTTTTTCGTTTGGCTCCGCCGGTCGTTGTTAGACGTTGACCCTTCACTTTTTGGAATCTTATCGACTCCAAAGTCTGAAGAACTCGTCGCAACCCGAAACAGATACGGCACCCAGGAAACTGCGGATTCATTTTTCTTAGATGGAATGAGTGCAGCAGTCGGACGAATGGCCGAGCACGCTTCTGAGGCGTTCCCAACCACCATTTACTACGCATTTAAGCAAAGTGAAGTGGAACAAGAGGGGGTCAGCTCAACTGGTTGGGCAACCTTCTTGCAGGCCGTGATAAATGCTGGATTTTCGGTTGTTGGCACTTGGCCGGTCCGTACCGAAAGTCCAGGAAGGATCGTTGCGACAGGAACCAACGCTCTTGCAAATTCGGTCGTCTTAGTTTGCCGCAAGAAGGACACCACGGCGGAGGTCATCACCCGCGCAGAATTTATCCGCGCATTGAAACGTGAACTTCCGCCGGCGATCGCCGAGCTTCAGGCAGCCAACATTGCCCCGGCTGATATGCCGCAATCGGCTATTGGACCCGGCATGGGCGTGTTCTCGCGCTACCAGGCTGTTCTGGAGTCGGACGACAATCCAATGAGCGTGAAAACCGCGCTCCAGCTGATCAACAAGGAACTCGACGAGTACCTTGGGGGCATCCAAGGCGAGTTCGACCCAGATACCCGCTTCGCCATCACGTGGTTCGAGCAGAACGGGCTCAAGACCGGTGAATACGGCGCGGCCAACAGCATCGCCACCGCGCGCGGCATCTCAGTCGAAAGCGTCAAGCACGCCGGGATCGTCGATAGCGCGGCCGGCAGGGTGCGCATCCTCATGCGTGATGAACTCGGTGAGGATTGGGATCCGGAGGAGGATCGGCACCTGACGGTGTGGGAGTGCCTCCAGCACCTGGTCAGGTTGCACGAGAAGGACGGCATCTCTCACGACACCGCCGTCCTGTTGAAGAAAATCAGCGCCCAGGCTGAGGCGGTGAAGGATCTCGCCTACTGCCTTTACGACATCAGCGCCAACAAGCGGAAGGATGCGAAGGAGGCCACGGCATACAACGCCCTTATCGCCGATTGGACCGAGCTGACAAAGGCCGCAGCGGCCATCCACGACACAAGCGGCGATCGTCAGATCCGGCTGGACATTTAAGGGGTAACGGACCGTGGCAAAAAGCACGCGCCAATATGTGTTTGAAGGGATGGAGCTGCTGCCTTCGGCGCTGATCCCGTTCGTCGAAAAGCGGCTCGAGACCTCGCTCAAGGGGCACTGGCAAATCCAGGTCATCGAGAAGCTGCCGAGCCTGCGGCCGAACAGCAACGGGGAGGTCGGTTGGGACCAAGCCGCGCTGTTCAACGCGATGGACCGCTTCTGGAGCGAGGCCTTCAAGGCCGTTCTCGGCCGCGCCGAACGCTCGCTGGTCAATGAGCTGAGCGATGTCCGAAACAAGCTCTCACACAACGAGACCTTCACCTATGACGACGCCGAGCGTGCGCTCGATTCCATGCGCCGGCTGATGGAGGCGATCAGTGCAGGCGAAACGGCCGAGCAACTCGGCAAGATGCGCGACACGATCCTCCGGACAAAGTTCACCGAACTTGCGCGCAATGAAGAGCGACGGAAAACCCAGCGCCTTGAAATCTCGGTTGAGACCGTGGCGGGCCTGCTGCCGTGGCGCGAGGTGGTCGAGCCGCACCAGGATGTCGCCACCGGCGAGTTTCAGCAGGCCGAGTTCGCGGCCGACCTGGCCAAAGTCCATTCCGGCAGCGCGCCGCCGGAGTACCGCGATCCGCGCCAGTTCTTCAGCCGTACCTATCTGACCGAAGGTTTGAGCGCGCTGCTGATCGGCGCCACGAAGCGGCTGTCCGGCACCGGCGGCGATCCGGTCGTCGAGCTTCAAACCAACTTTGGCGGCGGCAAGACGCACTCGATGCTGGCCCTCTATCACATGGCGGGACCGACGCCGGTCCAGGACCTGTCCGGCCTGGATCAGTTGCTCGAGAAGCAGGGGCTCAGCGTGCCAAAGGCCATCAACCGGGCCGTGCTCGTCGGCACGTCACGGGGGCCACAGGACGTGCTCCTTGCCGAAGGCGACCGCAAGATTCGCACGACCTGGGGTGAACTCGCCTGGCAGCTTGGCGGCGCCGACGCTTTCGCAATGGTCGCGGAGAATGACGCCAGCGGCATCGCGCCGGGCTCCAACCTGCTTGAAGCGCTGTTCAAGAAGTATGCGCCGTGCCTGATCCTGATAGACGAATGGGTCGCTTACCTGCGGCAGATCTACAAGGTCGAGGGGCTGCCTTCGGGATCGTTCGACGCGAACCTGTCCTTCGTCCAGTCGCTGACCGAGGCAGTCAAGGCCAGCCCCGGCACGCTGCTCGTCGCTTCCTTGCCGGCCTCGCAGATCGAGGTGGGCGGTGAAGGCGGGCAGGAAGCTCTGGCGCGCCTCAAGCAGACTTTCAGCCGCGTGGAATCTTCGTGGCGACCTGCGAGCCAGGAAGAGAGTTATGAGATCGTCCGGCGGCGGCTGTTCAAGGACATCCCGGGAGACAAATTCCACCACCGTGACAACACGCTGAAGCAGTTCGCCAAGCTCTACCGCGAGAACGCCAACGATTTCCCGCAGGGCTGCGCAGACGAGGACTACCGGCGCAAGCTGGAAAAGGCTTATCCGATCCATCCCGAGCTGTTCGACCAGCTCTATACGAGTTGGGGTTCGCTCGAAAAATTCCAGCGCACGCGCGGCGTGCTGCGCCTGATGGCGCAGGCCATTCACGAGCTTTGGATGAATGCCGATCCGTCGGTGATGATTATGCCCGGCAGCGTGGCGGTGAGTTCGCCGCGTGTGGAGCCGGAATTGCTCCACTATCTCGACGTGAGCTGGCAGTCGATCATCGCCGGCGATGTCGATGGTACTGCGTCGACTCCCTATAAAGTCGATCAGTCGGCGCCGAACCTGAACCGGTACTCGGCGACCCGCCGCGTTGCTCGCGCGATTTTCATGGGAACGGCGCCTACTGCCCAGCAACAGAACACCGGCCTCGACGATAAGCAGATCAATCTCGGCGTCGTGCAGCCGGGCGAGCGCCCTGCTATCTTCGGCGATGCGCTACGCAGGTTGACGAACCAGGCTAAGTTCATGCACGCCGATCTTGGTCGGTACTGGTATTCGATGGCGGCGAGCCTCAATCGCATCGCCGCGGGCAAGGCGGCGCAGATCGAGGCGGCGCTTGTCGACGTGACGATCGACGCCGAACTCGGAAAATATGTGAACGGCCTCGCCGACCGCGGGCATTTCGATGCCGTGCAGGTGGCACCCGCGTCATCAGCTGAAGTTCCCGACGAGGCGGGCGGCGTGCGCGCCGTCGTGCTGGGCGTCAAATATCCCCACAACGGGCGCGATGGCTCGGATGCACTGGTCGAAGCGAAAGACATCCTCACTCAGCGGGGCAGTACGCCGCGCGTCTATCGCAACATGCTCGTGTTCATCGCAGCGGAAGCCCGGCAACTCGACCATCTGCAGGATGCCGTTCGCGCGACCCTGGCTTGGGGCGAAATCGTCCGCGACAAGGAGCGCCTTGAACTCCGACCGAGCGACCAGAAGCTGGCAGAGGCGAAGCTAGCCGAAGCGAGAGAAACGATGAAGACCCGCCTCAAAGAGGCGTGGTGCTATCTGCACTATCCTGCCCAGGAGAGTGCCCAGGCCGATTGGGAGTGGGTGTCGGGCAAGATTCCGGCGCAGGACGGGCTGCTGGCTCGGGCTAGCAAGAAGCTGGTGGCTGAAGAGGGCTTGCTGACGGAGTTGGGGCCGTCGCGCCTCGACCGCGATCTCCAGAAATACATCTGGAACGATAAGCCGCGACTGTCGCTCAAGGATCTGCGGGAATATCTGAACCGCTACATCTATTTGCCGCGCCTGAAAGGGCAGGATGTGCTGGTCAAGGCGGTGCATGCGGCGATCAGCGGCATGCTGCCCGGTCCTTTCGCCTATGCCGAGCGGTGGGACGAGAAGACAGACACCTATGCGGGGCTTGCTATCGAGCGGGCGGGCAATACGCCGGTGGTCATCGACAGCGACAGTGTCATCATTAAACCGGATGTCGCCGACGCACACCGTCCGGCGCCAGTACAAACCGATGCTGGCGGCACGCTAGGGGGCGCTGGCGGTACGCTGCCGACGCCGGGCGAACCAGTCATCGGTGGCGGACCTACCACGTCGGCGACAGAAAAGAAGCGACGCGATTTATTGGCGCGGTGATGATCTCACCGGAGCGGCCAGCGCGGGACATTCATCAGATTGTCGAGGCGATCGTCGAGCAGCTCACAACGCTTCCGAATAGCGCCGTGAAACTTCGTTTGGAAATCGACGCCGATGTTCCATCAGGCCTAGATCGAGCAAAAGTGAGAACGTTGATTGAGAACGCGAACACCCTCGGGTTCATCGAGAAGTCAGTCGAATGAAAGTAGAGTTACCTAATTCCTCAAACTGCAGACGGCGATTGGCCCGAATCGGAGAAGAGGCGGAGTTGCTGCGTTGCCCTTTGAAATTCGGCATATTCGTTATGTGATTGCCGCAGCCGATCACGGTAGCTTTCGCCGAGCAGCTGCCGCACTGGGCATACAGGAATCAGCTATCAGCCGCCGAATTCGTGATCTGGAAGATCGGCTTGGTGCCCCCTTGTTCACGCGATCGGCAGGTGGCGTGCAACTCACCCAAGCAGGCAGGCAATTCGTTCAACGCGGTCGAAGGGCACTGTCGCAAATCGGGATGGCGCGAGCGGAAGTGTCTGCGATCGGCCGCGGGGAAGATGGTGAAGTTCGTATCGGCATCTTTTCGTCGCTGGCCTCTGGCTTTCTGGCTGACCTCTTCCAAGCCTTCGGGCAGCGCCACAAGGCGGTGAAGCTGAGCTTTGCCGATGGTAATCCCGCTGAACACGTCGCCGCCGTGCGGCAGCGTCAACTCGACGTTGCGTTCTTGACCGGGCTCACGAGCTGGCCGGATTGCCAGAGCCAGCATCTTTGGACGGAACGCATCTTCGCGGTGTTGCCTTTGCATCACCCTCATGCAGACGACATGGAAGTCACCTTCGGCGATCTGGCTGGCGAGCCCTTCATAGTCAGCGAGAGCGCGCCCGGCGAAGAAATCCACGACTATCTGGTCCAGCGTCTCGCCGACCTCGGACACCATCCCGAGATCCAGCAGCAGGCGGTAGGACGAGATAACCTGATGCAGCTTGTGGCGCTCGGACGCGGACTCACCGTGACCAGCGAGGCCACGACGGGCACGCAGTTCCCCGGCGTGGTGTTTCGCCCGATCGTCGGCGAGATATTGCCATTTCGCGCCGTCTGGGCGTCGCGCAATGATAATCCGGCATTCCTGCGACTGCTCGATCTCGCGTGTTCAATGGCGCGAGTGGATCAGTCTTCCGGGATCAACGGTTCCGCGAAGTCGGCAGCATTGAACGCCGGGCCTTCACAAACTCCCGATCCGTCGCGATGAAGCGCTGCAGCATTGGCACGATCAGACGAACAGGATCGCCAACAGCCTGCCCGGCGTCGCTGGCGAGGATGTCTGCATAGGCACCAAGGTCGCGGTGCAGACCGGCCGGCAGTTCCAGCGTGACCTTGACCGGCTTGTCGTCGGTTATGGGGCCGAGTTTCAGCTTCGCCATGTCAGCCTCCGTAGGGTTCGAGTACAAGATCGCGCGTGACGATCACGCGGACAGGGAAGCCCGGCCGGATGGTGAGCGTTGGTGCGATATTGAGCTGGCGCTGGACGATCTGCTGGCCGGTCTGGCTGAAGCTGTTCGATGCGCCGTTCCGCAGGGCCCGCACGATGTCGCTTTCGCCGCTCGACGAACCAGATTCTGCGCCGATGCTGAGCAGCGTGGACAAGGCCGCGGCCTTGAACAGTTCACCCCAATGGTAATCGACGCCATCCTCCAGCCCGGCATAGCCCTCGGCGTCGGTGCCGGGTTGGCGTTCCAGTACGATGGAGCGGCCATTCGGGAAGATCAGCCGGCTCCAAACGAGCAGGATGCGGCGCTGTCCGAATCCGACGCCGCTGTCATACTGGCCGATGACGCGGGTGCCCTGCGGCACGAGTAGGATCTTACCCGTTGGGCTATCATAGACATTCTCCGTCACCTGCGCCGTGATCTGGCCTGGCAGATCGGAGCGGATGCCGGTGATGAGTGCGGCGGCGATCACCGCGCCAGCCTGAAGCGCATTCTTCGACGCGGGCGCTGCAATGCGATCCGGGGAGACGGTGCGCTTGTCCGGCGTCTTGTTGAGGAAGGCGAGTTGCCGATCCTGCGCCGAGGGTGTGGCTGGCTGCGGCGCGAGGCCGAGACTGGCGAGATCGGGTTGCGGTACGGTCGCGGTAGTCGGCGTCGTGGCGATGTTCCCCGGCCTCGTTTCGGTGGTGGCGAACAGCCGTGCGGTCCGCGCCGATTCCAGTTCCTGCGCCCGGCGTTGTTCCTCCGGTGTTGGTCCGACAGGCCCCGAAGGGGTGGCAATCCCCGGCGTCGGTGCGGGCTGACCGGCATTCTGTGCGTTGAGGATCGGACGGCCGAGATCGCCGGGCAGCGGCCGGCCGAGTTTGGGGACGCCGCTATAGTCCTTGGGTAGTCCGGCGAGGCCATCCGGCGTGGTGCGGTTATCGGTTGAGATCAGTTCCTGGCCCTGTTCGCCGCCATGACGGGTCTGGAGCGCATAGATCAGCGCGCCGCCAACGCCGACGCTGGCGGCAAGACCGAGACCTGCCAGCACCTTGCGCGACAGGCGGGTGACGCGCGGCGGCTCGGGCCGCAGCCGC
>NMUI01000364.1 GCA_002221445.1 Phenylobacterium zucineum
TCGCTGGCAGAGTCTGTGTCTCGAATTCGAGCGGCCTGCGCGAATAGCGGGGCCGGACTGCCGGCTCGCCGAATAACGGTAAACCTGTCGCCAGCTGCTGTGCCAAAGCAGGGTTCAGGATTCGATTTGGCAATCGCAATTGCCATCGCGGCGGCGCAAGGTCTCGTGCCAAAGGCTCGACTCGCCGATGTGGTCTGGCTCGGAGAGCTCGGGCTGGATGGCTCGGTGCGGCCTACTTCTGGAACGCTTGCTACGACTTTGGCTGCCAAAACACTCGGGTTCAAGCGAGTAGTCGTGTCTGCTGCTAGCTATGCCGAAGCGGCGATGGTGGATGGCATCGAGGTTGTTGGGGTCGCGCACTTGCGCGAGCTGCTGCAGCAGGAGTGGCCGACTGCCAACCACCTTAATGAATCGGCCGAATCCATGAATTCGACGAACTCCACTGCCCCAAATGGCGCCGAAGCCCCCGACCTCAGCGATATCATCGGGCAGCCCGACGCCATTAGGGCGCTCGAAGTGGCTGCGGCGGGCGGTCACCACTTGCTCCTGGTTGGCCCGCCTGGCGCCGGAAAGACGCTGTTGGCGCAGCGCCTGCCTGGCATTCTTCCGCCGCTTTCTAGCGAGCAGGCCATCGAGACTCTGGCCCTGAGATCGCTAACCTACAACTCGTCGGCCTTGCGCATGAGTTACACGGCTCCCTTTGAGTCGCCTCACCACGGGGTATCTCAGGCGGCGTTGATTGGCGGTGGAACGGGAATTCCGCGCCCGGGTTTGGCTTCGCTGGCTCACAATGGCGTGCTTTTTCTCGACGAGGCGCCTGAGTTTTCATCCAATGTGCTCGATTCACTTCGGCAACCGCTCGAGTCGGGGGAGCTGGTCATATCGCGAGCTCTCGGCACCGCGCGATTTCCAGCTAGTTTTCAGTTGGTTATGGCCGCGAATCCTTGTGCCTGTGGACAATCGGAGGCTAGCGGCAAGAACTGTCAGTGCTCACATCTTCAGCGGCAAAGATACATGAACCGACTCAGCGGACCTTTACTCGATCGCATCGACATCCGTTTCAGGGTCTCTAGGGTCAAGGCTCTTCAAGATTCCGAAGGTTCTCGCACCAGCGCAGAGGTTCGAGAGCGTGTACTTGGTGCGCGCGCGTTGGCGGCGACACGGCTGTCTAGCACGCCATGGACGCTAAATGCGCGAGTGCCAGGCGTTTATTTACGCAAACACCTTCGACCTTCAAAAGAGGCAACCCGAAACCTGGATCACGCGCTTTCGGCTGGGCGCATCAGCATGCGCGGCTACGATCGATGCCTTCGTTTGGCATGGACGCTGGCCGACTTGTCTGGCCGCGCAAGCCCGACCAGCGACGACGTTGCTACAGCATCGATCCTGAGGAGCAGCGATGCAGGAATCTAGGGCATACGAGACCTGGGCACGCATGGTCGAGCCAGGTGACGAGGCGGCCGGATACCTGGTTGCGGCACTGGGAGTCGAAGAGTCGCTCTCGTTCGTCCGAACAGGAGTTGTCGGCCAAATTCTGAAACGACTCGAAGATTCGGCTTGGCTCGAGGCTGGTTTTACGAGGTTCAACAAGCTCGACTCCACTCTTCAGGATTCGTTTGCAAGGTGGCAGCCACGTCTCGCAGAGGCAGAGAGCCAGAGCGCAATTAGGTTTTCGAACGGGTACCAGTACGCCCTTTTGACACCTGCGCACTCGAGCTGGCCAAGTCGACTCCAAGACCTCGGCTGGGGAGCACCATTGGCTCTCTGGGTTAGGGGATCAACCGACTTGGTCACGGAGGTCGAGTATTGGGTGGCCATGGTTGGCGCGCGGGCAGCCAGCGGTTATGGAGCGCGGGTCGTGGGTCGTTTGGTTAGCGAGCTAGTTGGTGAAGGCACCGGGGTCGTCTCTGGTGGCGCTTACGGCATAGATGGGCTGGCCCACCACGAAGCTCTCACCAACCACGTGCCTACCGTGGCGGTTATGGCCGGGGGAGTTGACCGCCCGTATCCTCTCGGCAACAGATTGTTGCTTGATCGAGTGGCAGAGCAGGGTGCCGTGATCAGCGAAATGCCGCCGGGAACAGCGCCTACGAAGTGGCGATTTCTGCAGCGAAACAGGCTGATTGCAGCGCTCGCCGACGCAACCGTTGTGGTCGAGGCTGGCTGGCGATCTGGGTCAATCAACACCGCGAATCACGCCGAACAGCTCGGTCGACCGGTTGGTGCGGTGCCAGGTTCGATCTTCGACTCAACCTCGAGCGGATGCCATCGGATTCTGGCAGAACGCCGGGCAGAGGTGGTGACCGACATCTCCGA
>NMUI01000073.1 GCA_002221445.1 Phenylobacterium zucineum
GTTCCGATAAATGGGAACCGGTTATCGGAACACGCTCTAGCTATTTGAATTAGAACCGCATCCGATATTAGCATCTCGAAATAGGCTATCACCGCAGGCTATTGCGAATTGGATAAGACCATTGAGAAATAGTTGATTATATTGGAATTTTTTGACTTTGAATTTAGTTTAGAGCTTTGGTATCAAGCAGCAAGCGAAGGTCAAATTTGCTCCACTCTACCGTTAGATTGGGGCAGTTTATCTGGCGGAGCGTGATCTATTTCAGTACCTGAAGTCAAAACCTGGGCCCACGACGTAGGCACACTGGCTGGATGGGTGCCAAGCATCACGGGCCAACTGTCCTATAGCCTCATGGCAGAGGGGGTCGCAGGGTGTGTACGGATAACAGATCTCCTTCCAGATGGTCGCCGCGTGGTCCTCGCCCAGCAGACGCGGGTCGCCATGGACGATCCGAAACCCTGGCCTATTCAAGCCATGACCTGGGCTGCGGCCGATTTTCTCATGATCGCGGAAAGCCAAGCAGCACACCGCAGCACGCGAGATGGTCGTCAGATCGAAGATCGCCAAGGCGTTCTGACCGGGCGCATCATCCTGCTCCAACAGCATTCCGGCAGGCAACAGCGGCGCCGGAACCGGGTCGTCGGTCGGATGCGCCGACTGATTTCCCGCTTTAACACATCCAATCGGCTGGAAACGCTACTTGGTAAGGTCGAGCATACGATCACGGCCGCACGCCTGACAAACGATGGCGGCGACCCCGGCCTTGTGTTCCCAGAGGCTCAGTTCGCGCTCTACCGATCTGGAGAATTCCGATTGCGTATGGTGCAAGATACCTTGCCGACCTCCTTTGAGGACGCCAGCGGTCAGCGGGTTTCCGAAGCGGATGTCCCGGCAATGCGGGATGCCTTCGCAACCGACCTATCGAAACATTTCTACTACTTCGTCCGCGACCTTTCGCATCGCCATTACCACCATGACAGTGACTCCGATGCCCTTCTCCAACTCCATCCGGCCAACGCCGCAGACGACACCACATGGCGGCGGGAAACGCTTTATGCCCTTGGCCGCGCCGTGCTGGAGGCTCGGCGGGACGACGATCTTTTAAGTTACAATCGCGCCAAGGGTATTTCGGCCTATGCCAAGGCCTTCGAAGACCAGCTTGGGGCCCGCAAGCGCCACCCGGACGATTTTGAATGGCAACTGGTCTATGATGAGGGTCCCTTCTATCATTGGGAGCCTTTGCTCGCATCTATCGCGGCGCGTTCGGATCAGCAAGCTTGGCGACATTCAGGCCGGGTCCAGGCCCTTGGCCTGATCGTCTCGGTTCTGTTGGCGACGATCGCCCTCTGGTTCGCCACAGCGCAGATCCAAAATCAGCTCGGCTTTTCGCTCAACATCCACACCGCTCAAGTCGCGAATATGAGGGCCATAATTGCGGCCTTGTATTACCAGCCCGCCCGGTTCTTTGCCGTAACGGTGGTGATCACCTGGGTGTTATTTGAGTTCGTCGGTCGCGGCTTCCGCGTCTTCAGCACCCTGGAGCGGCTGACCGACAGATTTCTAAGGTTCGGCTATGCCGTGGCGGGCACCGCAACCTTACTGATCCGTCGCAACTTTCCGAATGTGGCCAACCGGATCGGTGCCTATATCGGCAGTGCGCTGATGGGTTTAATCACATTCTTGGTGCTTCAACTCGCCCTGGCACTCGCCAATTATAGTCCGGGCAGCTCGATCCTGGGTAAGGCCATCATCTATCTGCTGAACTGGGTGGGCATCCATTTCTGACGAGATCATGATCCGATAACTGAAAGCAGGTTATCGGATCGTCTTATCGCTTTCCGGATTAAACCCCTCCATGCTGACCACTGGCATAGCTGGGGGTATCCCCGCGCCCAAACCCGGCTTGTTACCTCGATGAAGCGGACTTTTAGAAAATACCCACGCGGTATTGATGTCGACCCTACCCTTCGGCCTACGGGGCCTGACCGACCTAATTCCTGAATAAAAAATCGTCCAAGTGATGCCCCGGCAGTGTACCCCCCTAAACCGCCGCCCTCACCGCCTCGGCCACCCGATCTTCCTTCAGCTTCTCCGCCACAAGGAAAGCCAACTCCAGGGCCTGCTCGCCGTTGAGGCGGGGGTCGCAGTGGGTGTGATAGCGGTCGGCGAGGTCGCCTTCGGTGAGGGCGCGAGCACCGCCTAAGCATTCGGTGACGTTTTGGCCGGTCATTTCCAGGTGGACGCCGCCGGGATGGACGCCTTGCGCTTTGCAAATTTCCACAAAGCTCTTCACCTCTGACAGAATCCGGTCGAAGGGCCGGGTTTTATAGCCATTGTTGGCGGTGAGCGTATTGCCGTGCATGGGGTCGATGGCCCAGACCAGCTTGCGGCCGTCTTTCTTGGTGGCGTCCAGCAGGGCTGGCAGGCGACCGGCGATCTTGTCATGACCAAAGCGGCCATAGAGGGTCAGGCGACCGGGTTCATTGCTGGGGTTCAGCACATCGATCAGGCGCAGGAGGTCGTCCGGCTCCAGGGTCGGGCCGCACTTGACGCCGATAGGATTGCGAATGCCCCGGAAGTATTCCACATGGGCACCGTCGAGCTGGCGCGTGCGCTCGCCGATCCAGACCATGTGGGCGGAGGTGTCGTACCACTCGCCCGAGGTGCTATCGACCCGGGTCATGGCCTCCTCGAAGCCGAGCAGCAGGGCTTCGTGGGCCGTAAAAAACTCCACCCTGTGCAGGTCGGGCTGGCTTTCCGGCGTGACGCCAATGGCGGCCATGAAGGTCAGGGCCTCGCTAATCTTCTCCGACAGCTCGTGATAACGGGCACCCTGGGGGCTGTCATTGACGAAGCCCAGGGTCCAGCGATGGATATTGTAAAGGTCCGCATAGCCGCCGCCCGCGAAGGCTCGCAGCAGGTTCAGGGTCGAGGCCGATTGGCTGTAGGCTTGGATCAAACGCTGAGGGTCCGGGGTCCGGGCCTCGGCGGTGAACTCCATGCCGTTGATAATGTCGCCGCGATAGGACGGCAGGGTGACCTCGTTCAGGGTCTCGACGGTCGAGGAACGGGGTTTGGCGAACTGACCGGCCATGCGGCCCACCTTTACCACCGGCTTGCCCCCGGCAAAGGTCAGGACCACGGCCATTTGCAAGATCAGGCGGAAGGTATCGCGGATATTGTCAGCGGCAAATTCCTTGAAGCTCTCGGCGCAATCACCCCCTTGCAGCAGGAAGGCCTTCCCCGCGGCCACATCGCCCAGCAACGACTTCAGACGGCGAGCCTCCCCGGCAAACACCAAGGGCGGCATACCGCGCAGGGTCTGCTCCACGGCGGCCAAGGCGGCCATGTCGGGATAGTCGGTCGGCACATGCCTGGCTTCCTTCGCGCGCCAGGAGTCCGGGGTCCAGGTGGGGGTCATAGCTTGCACTCCGCTCCGCCGACGTCACCTTGAAAGTCGCGGGCGGGAGGTTCTAGCGCATCTGCTCCCCAAAGGTCGATTCTTTAGATTAGGGCCTGGTCGTCAGGTCAAGGCTTGGCGTTGCAGGGCAATGCAGATGGCGCAGGCCATGGCCCCCAGGGCCACCCACCATTCCTGCCAGACGCCGAGGCTGAAGGCGTTGAAGGTCAGATAGACTGCGCCGCATCCAGCCCCGGCGGCGACCTGCACGTCAGGGCGCGGTCGATATAGACTCGCAAAGATCGACACCCAGACCACGGCGGCGGCCACCGCGCCGATCAGGCCCAGCTCTAGCCAGACCTGAAGGGCCGCATCGTGGGGGTGAAGCTGGATGCCCGGTCCGAACATCCGACTGGCGTCGAGCCCCCAGCCCCGGGCGGGATCATCACTGATCCATTCCTGGGCGTGGGCCCAATAGCCCATGCGCTCCGACCAGGAAAGCGAGACCTTAGCCCGTAGCAGGTCATACCAGCCGATCCGCCTCACCCCCCAGACGACCGCGGGGGCGGTGAGGAAGAAGACAGCGGCCAGGCCCGCCAGAACACGCGGCCCAACCCGGGGTGAAACCCAGACCAACCCCATGGCCAGCCCGGCGGCCACCAGGGCCACCAAGGGCGCGTCATAGCCGAATACATGCGCGGGCCAGACAATGCCCGCCAGGATCGGCACCGCCGCCCAATAGCTGAGGCCAAGCCCCCGACCTGCCACAATCGCGGGCGGCGCAAACAGGGTCAGGATGAATAGGCCCTGGGCGACATTCTTTACCGCAAGGTCGGGGCGGATGGGATCGCCAGTCCACAGGCGCAGGTGCTGATAGATCCCGGCCCCGGTGGCCGCCTCCGCCAACATCAAGATCCCCAACAGGCTCATGCCGAAGACCAGGGCCAGCATCAGCCCGTGGCGAGACCGGGGCGATCCCTGGCGGGCGGCGATCACCAAGGCCCCATAAACCACACACTCAATCACCAGCTTCCCGGCCGTCGACTGCCAGATGGTCTTGGGGATATAGGGGCTCCAGACCGTCGAGACGCAGGCCCAGACCACCAGGACCAGTATAGCTATGGCCGCCGGGCGGTCAGCATCGTCAATGCGATAGGTGGGCACAGCCAGCAGCCCCGCCAGAGTTACAAGCGGGGCAAAGGCCAGGGGGCCCAGCCAGGCGATCAGAGGGGCCACAAGGAAGACCCCGGTCAGACTCCAGCCGCTCACAGCGGGCCACGGCGATGGGCCTGTAGGCTCGGGTGTGACCCGTTTCACGCGACACCCAAGCCCGGCGCGAGATACTTATCCTTCAGAGTCACCAGCTCTTCGGCCAGGGTGGGGTGGACCGCACAGGTGGAGTCCCATTGGGCCTTGGTGACACCCATCTTCATGGCGATGGCAGCCATCTGAATGATCTCTGGGGCGTCGGGGCCGACCACATGACAGCCCACGACCTTTTGGCTCTCGGCGGCGACCACCAGCTTGATCATCGCCCGTTCCTCCCCGCCATAGAAGGTCTCCTTCATGGGCCGGAACCGGGACAAATAAATGTCAACCTTGCCGACCTGATGCCGGGCCTGCGCCTCAGTCAGGCCCACCGCGCCCACGGGCGGCTGGCTGAACACCGCCGAGGCGACCATGTCGTGATCAAAGCTCATGGGGTTGTTGTGGAACTCGGTCTGGGCAAAGGCCGCGCCTTCACGAATAGCCACCGGGGTCAGGTTGATCCGGTCGGTGACATCGCCCACCGCCCAGACCGTGTCCACATTGGTCTTGGAATAGGCGTCCACCATAATGGCCCCGGCTGCATTCAGGGCAACCCCCGCCGCCTCAAGGCCCAGACCCGCCGTGTAAGGTCTGCGCCCGGTGGCAAACATGACCAGATCGGTTTCAAGGTCATGGCCGTTTGTCAGGCGGTTGAGGTAACCGCTTGGCGTCTTTTCGATGGCGGTGTGTTCGGCCCCGAGCACCACCTTAATCCCCCGCCGCTGAATTTCTTCGGTGACGTGGGTCCGCACATGATCATCAAAGCCGCGCAGGATATTGGTCCCGCGATAGACCAGGGTGGTGTCTACCCCCAGGCCATTGAAGATTCCGGCAAATTCTACGGCGATAAACCCGCCCCCGGCGATCAGCACCCGCTTGGGCAGGGTCGGCAGATGGAAGGCCTCTTCCGACGTGATGGTGTGTTCGACCCCCGGCAGATTGTCCGGCTTCCAGGGACGGCCACCCGCGGCAATCAGGATTTTCCCAGCCGTGACCCGCCCCTTGCCCGCCACCTCCACGGTATGGGCGTCTTTCAGAACCGCCCGCCCCTGGAACAGATCCGCCCCGGCGGTCTGTAGGTTGGTGACGTAGATGCCCGACAATCGGGCGATCTCGCGGTCCTTAGCCTCAAGGAAGCGGGCCCAGTCAAACTGCGCGCCGGCGTCCGACCAGCCATAGCCCCGAGCGACATGGGCGTAATGGGCAAACTCAGAGGCATAGACCATGAACTTCTTGGGCACGCAGCCGCGCACCACACAGGTGCCGCCGGCCATGTACTCCTCAGCCACGGCGACCCTGGCCCCCGACATGGCCGCAACCCGGGCTGCGCGCACACCACCGGAGCCCGCGCCGATAACGAAAAGATCGTAGTCGTAGTCCGCCATGGGGCGCTCCTGATGCGCGGGGTCTTACCCACCTTGTTAGGATGTCCAGCCGCCTGTGAACAGACCTTGCCTAAGGCTCGATTTCAATAACCCCAGCCTCGGTTCCGATCAGGGCCAGGTCGGCTAGGTCAAGGAACAGGCCGTGATCTACCACGCCGGTCACCGCCTTGAGGGCATCGGCCAGGGCGGCGGGCTCAGGGATTTTCCCGCAGGCGGCGTCGTAGATGACATTGCCGCCATCGGTCAGGACCGGTACCCCATCCTTGACTCGCAGTCGCGGGGCAATGCCGATCTCGCACTCTGCCAGGCATCGCAGATCCTCGCCATGGTGATCGCGTGCCCATAGGCCACGACCTCTATCGGCAGGGCGTACCTGCCCAATACGGGCACCCGTTTGGCGGCGTCGGCGATGACGATGCAGCGGCGCGACGCCTCCCAGACCAGCTTTTCCCGCAGCAGGGCCGCCCCACCACCCTTGATCAGGGACAGGGCCGGGCCAATTTCGTCGGCACCATCCACAGTGAGGTCAAGGGTCTTGGTCTGACCCAGGTCCAGCACCTTCATGCCCAGCTCTGCGCCAATTCCCCCGTCACCCGGGAGGTGGGTACCCCGACAATATCCAGCTTGCGGGCGGCCAGGGCCCGGACAAACCAGGCAGCCGTGGAGCCTGTCCCCAGACCCACCACCATGCCGGACTGGACCAGGGCGGCGGCGGCTTCGCCTGCGGTGCGTTTCTGATCATCCGGGGTCACGTGGACTTCCGATCGGCAAGTTTACGATTGCGGAAGGCGGCGGCCCAGCCTGGCTTATTCACCTGGCCATGGCGCTCCAGAGCCAGGGCGTCGTCGGGCACGTCCTGTGTGATCACCGAGCCTGAACCGGTCATGGCCCCGGCACCGATGGTCCGGGGCGCGACAATGGCGGTGTTGGAGCCGATGAAGGCCCCCTCGCCGATATGAGTCTGCCATTTGTCGAAGCCGTCATAATTGCAGAAAATCGTCCCGGCACCGATATTGGCTTTCGCCCCGACCACCCCGTCGCCCAGATAGGCGAGGTGATTGGCCTTGGCACCTGCCCCCACCTTGACCTTTTTGACCTCAACGAAATTACCGATGTGCGCCTCTGGACCGATTTCGGCACCGGGTCGCAGCCGGGCATAGGGTCCGATCAGGGCACCGGAGGCTACCGTGGCCCCCTCAAGATGGCTGAAGGCCCCGATGACAGCCCCGGTTTCGACCCTCACCCCCGGCCCGAAGACCACGAATTGCTCAATCATGGCCCCCGCCGCAATCTGGGTATCCCAGGAAAAATGCACGGTGTCGGGGGCCAGCATGGCGACCCCCTCGGCAAGATAGTGCCTGCGCGCCTGGGCCTGGAAGATGGCTTCGGCCTGGGCCAGTTGTGCGGGGGTATCAGCCCCCATGATCGCGCTTTCCGGGGCGAAGTGCGCCCTGACTGTCCGCCCCTCCCCGGTTGCCAGTCCGACAATATCGGTGAGGTAGTATTCCTCCTTGGCATTGGTATTGGTCACCCGCGATAACCAAGCAAACATCAGAGCCCGGTCGGCGAAATACATACCCCCATTACAGGTGGGGATTTCGAGCTCCTCAGGCGAAGCCTCCTTGGGCTCGACAATGCGCAGCACACGCTCATCGGCCCCGAGAACAATGCGGCCATAGAGCAGACCCTTTTCCGGTCTAAACCCCATAATCGCCAAGTCCGCGCCATCGGCCCTCAAGGCAAACAGCGGGTCCAAGTCCTGGGGTGATAGCAGGGGGCAGTCGCCGTTGGTCACCAGAACATCGCCATCGAAATCAGCCAGGGTCGCTTGGGCCGCCAGCACAGCATGGCCCGTGCCCAGGGGTTTAGTTTGGGTCGCGACGGCCCCTCCCCCAGGCGCCTGACGGCAAGATCGCGAACCCCCGGACTATGTCGGTCCGACACCACGACCACAATCCGCTCACAGCCGGACGCCACAACCGTATCAATCACCCGGTCGAGCAGGGTGCGACCACCCACCTTATGCAGCAGCTTGGGTGTGGCGGACTTCATGCGCGTTCCCTGCCCGGCGGCAAGGATGACGGCGGCGCGTTTAGCCATGGGTCTCAAATCCTGGAATCGTCGGCGAGGTTGCAATCACCCTTACCTTAGCTGAAAGGGCGTGGCGTTTCGATGGCGGCGTTTGGAGGAATCGATGCTCAACTCTGAGGTTTTGAAGGGAGCCGTCATTGTCTTCGACCTCGATGGTACCCTGGTGGATACTGCCCCGGACCTGATCAGCACCTTAAATCACATCTTGATGGAGGAAGGCATGGCCCCCCTGGCCGACGCGGCCGCCCGTCCTCTGATTGGCCAGGGTGCCCGCCGCTTACTGCAAAAAGGCTTTCAGGCCCAGGGGCAGGTCGTATCAGAACAACGCCTCGATGACCTTCTGGACCGGTTCATTGACCATTACAGCGACCACAGCTCGGACCGTTCACGCCCATTTCCGGGGGTGATCGACGCCCTGACCACTCTCAAAACGGCCGGCGCGCGATTGTGCGTCTGCACCAATAAGCTCACCCGCCTGTCGGTTCCGATCCTGAACGCCTTGGGTCTCAGCCCTTCTTCGACAGCAT
>NMUI01000365.1 GCA_002221445.1 Phenylobacterium zucineum
TTCTCGTTCGGCGACTATTTCAAGGCCGGGGCTATCGAACACGCCTGGTGCTTGCTGACCACGGAATTCAAGATCCCGGCTGAAAAACTGCTGGTCACAGTCTACCACACAGACGATGAGGCCGCTGATCTTTGGAAGAAGATCGCAGGCCTGCCTGACCATAAGATTATCCGCATTCCGACCTCGGATAATTTCTGGTCCATGGGCGACACCGGGCCCTGCGGTCCCTGTTCGGAAATTTTCTACGATCACGGTGCTCATATTCCAGGTGGTCCGCCCGGCAGTCCGGATGAAGACGGTGACCGGTTCGTGGAGATCTGGAATCTGGTCTTTATGCAGTTTGAGCAGTTTGCGGACGGCTCGCGCAAGCCCCTGCCCAAGCCGCAGATTGATACCGGTATGGGTCTTGAGCGCATTGCCGCCGTGCTACAAGGTGTCCACGACAACTACGATATTGATCTGTTCAGCACCTTAATGACCGCCTCCCGGGAGATGGTCGGCAGCGGCGACAACGGTGCCTCCCATCGGGTGATCGCTGACCATCTGCGGTCCACCAGCTTCCTCATTGCAGACGGGGTTTCACCGTCAAATGAAGGGCGCGGCTATGTTCTGCGCCGGATTATGCGCCGCGCCATGCGTCATGCCCACCTGCTGGGTGCCGAAGCCCCGCTGATGCACCGCCTAGCACCGGTTCTCGTGGCCGAAATGGGTGAAGCCTATCCGGAACTGCGTCGGGCAGAACCGATGATTATCGAGACCTTGCGCCAGGAGGAGGAGCGGTTCCGCCGCACCCTCGGTCGAGGCATGATCCTGCTGGACGACGCCACCGCAAAAATGGGTGATGGGGATCAGCTGCCGGGCGAGACGGCTTTCAAACTCTATGACACCTATGGCTTCCCCCTGGATCTTACCCAGGATGCCCTGCGCAATAAGGGTATTTCCGTCGATTTGGATGGCTTCGACGCCGCCATGAAACGCCAGAAGGATCAGGCCCGGGAGGCCTGGACTGGGTCGGGGCAGGCGGCTTCGGCCGCTGAATGGTTTGCGATCCGTGAGCGCCTCGGGGCCTCAGAGTTCTTAGGTTATGATCTGGATGAGGCTAAGGGTACCTTGCTCACTCTGGTTTCAGATGGCGTGGAAGTTCCGTTTGCGAAAACAGGGGATACCCGCCTCGCCGTCTTTGCCAGAACCCCCTTCTATGCGGAGAGTGGCGGTCAGGCGGGCGATACGGGGGACCTCGCCTGGCCCGGCGGTCGGGGTCGTGTTCTCGACACCCAGAAACAGGCCGGCGACCTGATTGTCCATACGGTGGAAATCCTGGAAGGGGAATTGACCGTCGGCGCAGAGGTGCAACTGACGGTCGACGCCCAACGGCGATTGACCACCCGCGCCAACCATTCCAGTGCCCACCTGCTGCACGCCGCGCTTAGTCACGTGCTAGGGCCTCATGTGGCGCAGAAGGGCCAGATGGTCGATGGTGAGCGTTTGCGGTTTGATTTCAGCCACGGTGGGCCCCTGACTCCGGCGGAGATCGACGCCATTGAAACTGAGGTTAACGCCGTCATCCGACAGAATGTTGCCGCCAAAACCGAAGAAATGCCGCCTCAGGACGCCATAGCCGCCGGGGCTATGGCGCTGTTTGGGGAGAAATATGGCGATCTGGTGCGGGTTTTGACCCTCGGCCAAGCCCTGAACGGCGACGGAGCCTATTCCGTGGAACTTTGCGGCGGCACGCATGTGGCCCGCACCGGCGACATAGCTTTGTTCAAGATTGTTTCCGAAGGCGGCGTCGCGGCGGGGGTGCGGCGGATCGAAGCCCTGACCGGCGAGGCGGCCCGTCGTTACCTCAACGATCAGGCCGCCATTGCCAAGGCCCTGGCTGACCAGTTCAAAACGCCTGTGTCCGAGGTCTTGGCCCGGGTTGAAGGTTTGGAAGCTCAACGGCGGAAGCTCGAGAAGGACCTCGGTGATGCCAAGCGTCAGCTGGCCATGGGCGGTGGTGGTTCCGGAGGCGGGGCCTCTGAAGTGGAAGATATTGCCGGAACCAAGGTCCTGGCGCGGATCATGGACGGTGTAGGTGGCAAGGATCTTCGCCCCATAGCCGAAGCGTTCAAAAAACAACTGCCGGATGGGGTCATTATTCTGGTCGGAACGGCGGATGGCAAGGCGGCGGTGACTGTGGCGGTAACCGGTGGGGCCCAGGAAACCAACAACGCCGTTGAACTCTGCAAGGCGGCTGTCTCGGTCCTCGGCGGTCAGGGGGCTGGCGGACGCCCGGATTTTGCTCAAGGCGGTGCCCCCAACGGCAGTGCGGCCGCCGACGGCATGGCGGCGGCTAAGGCTCTTATCAAAGGCTAGGTCTATTCCTTGACGGTGGGCCACCGGGGCTCTTTCCGTAGGTGTTTGCGAAGACGGACTTGCCTCCGCGTCCTATCAGCGCGAGGTTTGCGCCATTGTCGTCAAACCCAATAAATGGCCTGGGAGGGCACCCATATTATGTCAAAACCGGTTATCAATCCGCACGGAACCCTGAGCGGTAAGGTTGCCCTCGTCACCGGTGCCAGCCGCGGGATCGGCGAGGCGATCGCGGCCCGTCTGGCCATGGAAGGTGCCAAGGTCGTGGTTTCCGCCCGCACAGCCACAGAGGGTGAGAGCCGTCTGCCCGGAACCCTGGCCGACACGGTTGAGCGTATCAAGGCCGCTGGCGGAGAAGCCGTCCTGATCAAGGCCGATCTGGCCCAGGCCATTGAACGGGAGCGTCTGGTGGAAGAGGCTGAAGCGGTCTTCGGTCCCGTCGACATTCTGATCAACAATGCCGCCATCACCTATTTCATGCCGGTGATCGACTTCACCGAAAAGCGTTTCAAGCTGATGATGGAGGTCCAGGTCTATGCCCCGTTCCATCTGTCGCAGTTAGTCCTGCCCGGTATGATCGCGCGGAAGTCGGGGTCTATCGTCAATATATCCTCTCCGGCGGGTCTGCATCCTAAACAGCCCTATGGTCCCTTCCGAGGTGGGACGGTCTATGGCCTTTGTAAGGCGGCGCTCGAACGCTTTACGACGGGGCTGGCGTCAGAAGTCCAGGCTGACGGAGTCGCCGTCAATGTGGTCTCGCCGGGGCTTGTCGATACCCCGGGCGTCGCTGTGCACGGCCTGATAAACGAGGCCTCGAAGGACCGGGTGCAGCCGATCGAATATATTGCCGAGGCCGTCTATCAGTTGGCCAAGGCCGACCCGCTGACCATGACGGGGCGGATTGACTATGCCGAACCCCTGCTCAAAGAACTGGGCCTCAAGCCGACTGAACTCATCTAGAGTGCGTTCCGATAAGT
>NMUI01000366.1 GCA_002221445.1 Phenylobacterium zucineum
ATCCAGATCAAGATGGCCCAGGGTGCCAAGCCCGGCGAGGGCGGACAACTGCCCGGTCACAAGGTGGACGCCAATATCGCCCGGGTTCGTCATTCGACCGCCGGGGTGGGGTTGATCAGTCCGCCGCCGCATCACGACATCTATTCCATCGAAGACCTAGCCCAGCTCATTCATGACCTTAAGAACGTCAATCCGAGTGCCCGGATTTCCGTGAAGCTGGTGTCTGAGGTGGGTGTTGGAACCGTCGCGGCTGGTGTCGCCAAGGCCAGAGCCGACCATGTGACCATTTCCGGTTATGAAGGTGGAACGGGGGCATCTCCCCTGACCTCCTTGACCCATGCGGGTTCGCCCTGGGAAATCGGCCTGGCTGAAACCCAACAGACTCTGTTGCTCAACGGTCTGCGCTCGCGCATTGCGGTTCAGGCGGATGGGGGGCTAAGGACCGGGCGGGATGTGGCGGTCGCCGCCCTGCTGGGTGCCGATGAGTTCGGCTTTGCCACGGCCCCTTTGATCGCCTCTGGCTGTATCATGATGCGGAAGTGTCATCTGAACACCTGCCCGGTGGGGGTTGCGACACAAGATCCGGTCCTGCGGGCCCGGTTCACCGGTCAGCCCGAGCATGTGATTAACTACTTCTTCTTTGTGGCCGAAGAACTGCGCGAGATCATGGCCAATCTTGGCTTCCGAACTGTGTCGGAAATGGTCGGTCAGGTCGGCCGCCTCGACATGCAGCCGGCCATTGATCACTGGAAGGCCGGGGGCGTTGATCTCAGCAAGCTCCTGCATGCGGTTCAACCCCAGGCCGGTAGCGTACTCTGGAACCGGGATCGTCAAAACCACGGCATAGATAAGGCGCTCGACAATCGGCTGATTGATGACGCCCAGGCGGCCATTAATACCAAGGCCCCGCATCGGGGGAGCTATCCGATCCGCAATGTCAACCGAACGGTGGGGGCCATGCTGTCAGGTGCTGTCGCTCGGACGCACGGTCACAGTGGTTTGCCCGACGACACCATCGCCCTGACCTTTACGGGCCAGGCGGGGCAGTCATTTGGTGCCTTCGCGGCGCGGGGGGTTACCCTGGAACTGATCGGCGACGGCAATGATTATGTCGGCAAGGGGCTCTCCGGCGGTAAGGTCATCGTGCGTCAGCCCAAGAAGGCTAACCGCGACCCAACCCGAAACATTATTGTCGGCAATACCGTGCTTTATGGTGCCATAGCTGGTGAAGCCTATATCGAAGGCGTTGCCGGTGAACGGTTCGCCGTCCGCAATTCCGGTGCTGTGACGGTGGTGGAAGGCCTCGGCGACCACGGCTGCGAGTATATGACCGGCGGGGTGGTGGTGGTTCTTGGGGATACGGGCCGCAACTTTGCCGCGGGCATG
>NMUI01000367.1 GCA_002221445.1 Phenylobacterium zucineum
CTAAAGGGAACAGGCTCTAGCGCCGCCGGGTCAGGGCATTGCGTTTAGCAATCCAGTCCCGGACCGGCATGTCGTCGGCCACACCGGCGGGACCCGCAGATCCCCCAGACACCCGGACGGCAGGCCGCATCGCGGCCAGTTTTCCACTTCCGAGGCCTTAGCCCGGGCGGCCATCGCCTCCTCTCCTACATGCGCCCTATGCAGGATTCGCCAAAGTCGCGGATCAGCAATCTCGCGTAATTCCTCCACCGTGACGCCGAAGGCTCCGGCATAGTCCACCAACTTAGCCGCCACCTGCGGCGACCAGCCCTCAATGGTCCGGCTGAGTTCCTGGCCGGTTCTCAACCAATCAGCGGCAGCCTGCCGATCAGCCTCAATTTGCGCCTGATGATCGGCATGAGACAGGGCCTGGGCATAATGATCGCGCAGCTGTCGCGCCTGCTGATAATGCTCCCAAAGTGCCTGGGCCTGTTCCGGGTTCGACGCTCCCAGACCCGGCCAGTCCATTCCCTCAAATCCGGCAATCTGTTGGTCAAGAAGGTGCAGCTGCGCCCGATCGGCCAGGGTCGCCCCCACCCGCTCGGCGTGAGCCTCAAGGTCAGCGCGATGTCGGGCCAGCTCGGCCAAGCCCTGGGCGTGATTAGCACCGGCTTCAACCAGATCCTTCAAGGCTAAGGGAACGCGATAGACCTGCCCCTGATGCTCGACCTCCCAGTCGTCATCCATGCCCTCATCATCCATGTCCTCGTCCATTTCCGGCGGCAGGGTGGCGTCCAGGGACGGGTCATCGCTCACAGCCCCTTCGGGCCTGTTCATAGGCATCATCAGCACCTCAATTTAAGAAGACAAAGGTCGGACGCCTGGCCCGAACCGCCGCAGCTGCGCCTGAGGCGCACCGCGTCACCATGAGAATATCCTAACGAAAACGAGTCCAATTGTCAAGAACAAAACAAGAACAGTTTAGACCTGACCCCGCCGTCAAAATTTCAAACCGCGCACTCAAAGGGCCTGAGCAAGGCCCAAGACCGAGACTTGAGTCATTCCACCTTTTGGCTATGGTCTATTCGAATGGCCCGGCGAAACGGCGACGCCCTGGGTTTTCCATTTCAGGCTTAGGGGCGCTCCATGAAGATCACCGTGGAAAAGTTGGTTCGCGCGCCGCTCTCGGTGGTCTGGGCTGCTTATACAACACCAACCGACATCATCGCCTGGAACGCCGCGTCGGACGACTGGCACACCACAAAATCCGCCGTCGATCTTAAGGTGGGTGGGATTTTTTCCTCCCGCATGGAGGCCAAGGACGGCAGCTTTGGTTTTGATTTCGCTGGCACCTATACCGAGGTCGAGCCTGAGACACGTCTCGCCTATGACATGGGTGAGCGACATGCCGAGATCGACTTCATCCCCACCGATGGCGGTGTAACGGTACGCATCACCTTTGATGCTGAGACCCAAAATCCTGTCGATATGCAGCGCGCCGGCTGGCAAGCCATTCTCGACAACTTCGCCCGACACACCGAGGCTAAGGGCCCCGGTCCAATAGCTTAGAGTGCGTTCCGATAAGTGGGAACCGGTTATCGGAAAGAAACGCACTCTAACATCTTGAATTA
>NMUI01000368.1 GCA_002221445.1 Phenylobacterium zucineum
CGCTTATCGGAACGCACTCTAGCTAGCGGCTGTCCGCTCCGGTGCGGGGGGGAAAAAGACCTCAGCGGCGTGGTCAGCGACCTCCTGCGCCGTATAAGGCCGTCCGGGATTGAAGCCGTCGGTCTGCAACATTTTGATTTCCCGAACGCCTCTGGATGAGACGCCGAGAACCTTACCGGTATGATCGGCCGCCAGGTCAGAGGCCATGAACAGAACCCCAGGGGCGATATTTTCCGGCAGGCTCATGGGTTCCGGATCGCGCCCGACGCGACCCGGCAGGTCGGCGGTCATCCGGGTAAAAGCCCCGGGTGCCAAGCCCATGACCCGGATGCCATACTTGCGGCCCTCGATGGACAGCACACGCATGAATCCGTAAATTCCGGCCTTAGCGGCACCATAGTTGGACTGACCGAAATTACCGTAGAGACCAGATGTCGAGCTGGTCATAATGATGGTACCCGGTTTTCCGTTATCTTTCAGCCACTTCCATACCGGCATGGTGCAGCAATAAGTGCCTTTCAGATGCACCTTCACCACCAAGTCCCAGTCGGCCTCGCTGGTGTTGGCGAAGGTCTTGTCCCTAAGAATACCCGCATTACAGACCAGAATGTCCACCTGACCAAAGGCGTCCAGGGCCGTCTTTAGGATGTTTTCACCGCCTGCCATGGTGGATACGTCATCGCCATTGGCCACAGCCTTGCCCCCAGCGGCGACAATATCGTTGACCACCTTCTGCGCGGCCGAAACCGAACCCTCGCCCGAGCCGTCCCGGGACCCGCCCAGGTCATTGACCACAATACTGGCCCCTTCCTGGGCGAAGAGTTTGGCATAGGCCTCGCCCAGCCCACCGCCCGCCCCGGTGATAATGGCAACCTTGCCGCTTAACAGTCCCATAGGTTCCTCTCCCGTCTTAAGGTTTGTACGGGGGATCATCCGACGTGATCCCGCCGGAGTCGAGCCCCCGCCTTCCCTGTTTCGGGGTGGAAGGCTTCGACAGGATGCCCGGCGCGCACCTGAACCTTGTCGGTTTCAAAAGAAGTCGATTGCACTTGTCGCTAACCTTCGATCAAGTCGCCCCAATCATTTGGGAGGGCAGCAGGTGTCGGATTCTTCAGGGTCTGTTGAGGCCCATGGTCCCTCGGCGATTATTGATCCGGCGATCACCGGAGACCTCGGCGGTGACGGCAAGCTCGGTCGGGGCGGTGTGGCCTGGTCGCTGTTTGAAGGGGCTCGGAATCCTTATGTCATTCTGGTGACCATCTACATTTTCATGCCCTATGTGGCCTCGGTCATGGTGGGCGATCCGGTTCGAGGCCAGGCGGTGATTTCGAAATGGAGCCAGTATAGTGGCTGGATCGTCATGCTCACCGCGCCCGTGCTGGGGGCCTCAATCGACCGGATGGGACCGCGAAAGATCTGGTTGGGTCTGCTGGTGGCGGCCATGGTCCCGATGATGGCGGCGCTCTGGTGGGCCAGGCCGGATCTCTCAGGGCTTTCTGTTACCGCCACCATGGTTCTAACCACGGCCATCGGTGTTGGGTTTGCCTATTCCGAGGTATTGCATAATTCGCTTCTGCTGCGGGCAGCGGGCATGGGGGCGGCACACAAGGCGTCTGGGCTTGGTCTGGCCCTGGGCAATGCCTTTTCAGTTCTGGCGCTAGGCTTTACGGCCTGGGCCTTTGCCCTTCCGGGCAAGGTCAGTTGGAGCTGGGTGCCGAAACAACCCCTGTTCGGCCTCGACACCGCCACTCATGAACCTGAGCGGGTGGTCGCGCTGATGGCGGCGGTGATCTTCGCCGTGGGTGCGATCCCGCTCTTCCTGTTTACCCCTGATGCAGAGCCTACCGGTGTTCCGGTATTAAAGGCCCTTCGCAGTGGGCTCCAACAGCTGTGGCAGATGGTACGCACGGTTGGCCAGTTTAAGGATGCCGCTGTCTATCTAGCCAGCCGGATGTTCTTCGTGGACGGCATGAATGCTGTCCTGATCTATGCTGGGATCTATGCTGTGGGGGTTATGAAGTGGCACGCCCTGGAAATGTTGATTTACGGCATCCTGCTTTCGGTTCTGGCCGTTCTCGGCGGCTTTGTCGGGCGTTGGATGGACGCTGGCCTTGGCCCTAAGGTTTCTGTCAGGGTCTCGATTATCATGACTCTGGTCGGCCTCGTCGGCTTTCTGGGTATGACGCCAGATCAGATTCTCTACGTCTGGAGCTATCCACCCGCCTTGCACCCCCCGTCTGGAATGGCCCAGTCTTCCGTACCCTGCCGGAGGTGATTTTCCTGCTCATTGGGTTCGTAAATGCGGTCTTCATTACCGCCCAGTACGCCTCGGCCCGTACCTTGCTGACCCGACTAACTCCGCCGGCCCAGACCGGTGCCTTTTTTGGCGTTTATGCCCTGTCGGGTGTCGCAACGGGCTGGCTGGGACCCATGCTCGTGAATTTCGGGACGAATCTGACCGGCACCCAACAGGGCGGGTTTGCCTCAATCATTGTTCTGCTGATGATCGGGCTGATAGGCCTGATATTTGTTCGCGGAGGCGGTCGTCAACTCTGATGGGCCAGCATCTCAGCTTGCTCCAAACTAAGGTAGGCAGACGACTTCGGCACTTTTCCTCGGTTTCAAGTAATAGCTTGATGTAAAAACTACGGGTTTTGGTATTATTTTCTGCAGGGGTGATGTGTAAGTATAGCTGGCTTCTGCAAGAATTATACTATCATTAGTTGTTAGAAGTCCATTTGGAACACCAGCTGTGCTGGTGAGATCCGAATAAGAACCGCTATGCTTGGTGCAGGCGATTGAAAGTGAACCTACGCTATCTGACTTTATGCTGCTGAAACGTATGGACAGTGTCCCAGTGGGAAAGGGTTTCATAATCGCATTACCCACCGAAAATATGTCGTCAATATCGGCCTGGCTCAGATAGGCAGCCTGGGTAACCAGATCGCCGACGGTTGACGCAACATGGCTCGCCCGGCGGCTTGCCATCATGCCTTGAGTCAGTTCCGCCGTCCCGAAATACATCAGCAGCATAATCGGTGCGACGAAGGCAAATTCGACGGCTGCCGTCCCACGCCGATCCCTATAAAATTGTCTCAGCATGAGGCCCCTGCCGGCGGTGAAGATGACCAGGGCTCATTCCGAAAGCTCGCCGCGGCGGTGATTAGCCGATTTCCGCTGCCGCTGCCCATATTAACCAAAGATTGATCAAGCAGGGGTGTGACAATCTTCCAATTGTAAAAGGTGCGTACAAGGACCACATCGCCCGCCTGCCCAGCAGACCAGCACGTCGTGTTGGGTTTGAAATTGGCAGGGTCGATAGCCGCTGCACCACCAACATTAGTGATATTGGTGAAGGTCTGAACATCGACCGTCACATTGGCGGCGCAAACGCTCTTCAGCCAACTCATATTATCACAAACCAGGGTCTTGAACTGGGTCTTAGTCGTGTTCACGGCCTGGAATTCCCCCGTCCTGATCCGCCGTGCGGCCTCGTCGGTTGCGTTCTGCAGGGTCGAAGAGACCAGGAAGACCATACCCAATTCGAGGGTGCCGAATATGAGCACAAGGAAGGGCAGAAGGATCATCGCGAATTCGACCGCGACAGCACCCCGGTTTGCCTTACAAAACCGTTGAATTAGGTTCTGTCGGAGCATTAAATTTCTCATGAGGGTGACTCTTGGCGACAGAGTCAAATGGCTATCAGGTATTGCTGAATCGGAGGTTTAAGGAACCATCTGTTTCGATGTATTCGCCGCTGATCCCCCAGACTGGGATGAGTCTGCCATGGTGGTCAGTGAACCCAGTGTGCCGCTAGCCGAGCCTGATGAAGCGCCGCCCTGGCGGCTGCCGGAGGCGCGACCCGGATATTGCTCATAAGCGTTTATGTAACCGGCCTGATCCGTTTCATTTTCGCCGGGCATGGGATATCGAACACAACGCGGACTGCAGGCATAATTTAAGATCGATGCCGAGCTTGAGGTCGAAGTACCTCCGTGGGGCCCCGTAATCATTGTCACACGCCCCCGGGCAGAATCCGTAACCATCAATACCTGGTCCATCAAGGTCCTGCCCCGGTCGTCCAGGACCAGAAGATTGGTCTCGCCAAAGGTCCGCCCCAACAGGACAGCGGTTTGCATGTCTATGACCGTGATATCGGCGACCCCCGCATTTCCCAACATAACGCGCTTGGCACCCGCAGGCAGAGCGATCTTCACACTACGATCCAAGGGAATGGAAACCACCTCGTCAGCATCGGCATAGGAAGATACGAAAATCGCGCTGAATGCGAGCGCACCAACCAGGAGGGTTAACAGCCGGGACATGGAATGGTTCCAAAAAATTTCACCTTAGACTCAAAGAAAATAGTCAATAAAGACTAAATTCTCACTCTCACAGCCAATAAGAATCGATAATTTCCTAATGCAGAAATTATTTACAAACATGGTTAACAGCGATAAATTGTAAACGACTGTAAAGCATAATTTTATTCTGGAAAAATTTTTGAAATTTACTCTGAATTAAGCGAGATCGGCGAAAGTGATCCCACAAATTTGAAGTGAGCGGCTTGGCAGGCTTAAATTTTTCCCGCCTGACCGTCTAACCAGGAGTTATAGGATGCCCCAATTTGTTTCGCGCTTCCTCAGGGACGAATCAGGTGCCACGGCTATCGAATATGGCCTGATCGCCTCACTGATTGCAGTCGCCCTGATTACTGTCATGAAGTCGTTGTCCACCAAGGTTTCTACGACTTTTGCCAACATTGGCAGCGCCATGCCGTAAGACTAAGGTTGGATCAGAGCGAGAAAACCTGGACTTCGGCCGAGGCAAACAGGCCGCAGTGCACAATTATTGTGGCCTGTTTTTATTCTCAATCCTTCACTACCTTAGTCTTATCAGAATGCCGGTGTTGAAAAATATCGTCTAAGGTCGTTCTGTGATGCAGACTCTACAGGTTGTCCTTCTGACGGTCTTTCCCGCCATGGTGATTGTGGCTGGATTACGCGACATGGTCAGCTATACGATTCCCAACTGGATATCATTCGGGACTCTACTGGCCTTTTTTCCAACGGCGTTTGTCCTGGGGCTTCCGGCCAACATAATTTGGCTGAATTTGGCGGCCGGGGCGATGGCCCTGATCCTGGGCATTGTCATGTTTGCCTTGGGATGGATCGGCGGCGGAGACGCGAAGCTGTTTGCGGCTTCGGGACTCTGGCTGGGCTTTCCGGGCTTCTTCGGATTCACCCTCGTTACAGCGATCGCAGGAGGGCTCCTGGCGGTCGGACTTTTGGGTATGCGCTCCCTTTGGGTGCGGCGCTATGTGGTGGGCGGACCGCCATGGTTTGAGCGGCTGACGACCCACGGGGAGAATGTCCCCTACGGCATCGCCATTGCGGCAGGGGCGCTTTTCACCTACCCCTCTTCGGCCCTGATGCAGGCTTTTACCTCAGCGCTTTAGAACCTGATCCATAAGTGGGAACGGGTACCGGATCGAAATACGCGGCGGCTTTTTGATTTAGAGCCCTTTAGCCTCCTGTTAACCATGCCAACCCCAAAACGGGACTGACGATAAGTCGTCGAAGCTGGCCGTGGTGTATTCTCTTTTAGATAGAATATATCTCAAATACCCGCATTCAGGAAAATGGTCGCGTATTCATGAACCGGGCCCGCATTATCGTCATTCTCCTGGCCTTTTTGCGGCGATCATCGTGACCGTTCTATTTCAGAGGCTGGCAACACCCAAGGCCCCCACGCCCGTGGCTGCGACCCCCGCGCCGCCGAAGAAGCCAGTTGCTCAGGTCCTGGTGGCGCGGCGGAGACTTGCCGTTGGGACACGTCTGGTTCAGAGCGATCTATCTTGGCAGCCTTGGCCATTGGATGCCTTGAACCCCGCCTTCATCACCGATGGAATGGCCCCGACCAGGAGTGCTGCCCCAGAAAGTGTCAAGGCCGCCATGGAAGCTACTGCCGCCAAGGCTGCAAAGGTGACCCAGGACCTCATTTCACCAACCAATGCGATGACGACCTTCGTTGGGGCTGTGGTTAAGGAATCCATTTCGGCCGGTGAACCCGTGACCGCGGCAAAAGTGGCCCGGGCGGGTGACAGCAATTATATGGCCGTGATGATCGCACCCGGTATGCGCGCTGTCTCCATTCCCATCAATGCTGAAAGTTCGGTGGCTGGTTTCATTCTTCCGGGTGATCGGGTTGACGTTATGCAAACTCGGGCGAGTGGCGCTGACGGTAAGACCTTTGAATCTCAGACTTTGATGCACAATGTGCGGGTCCTGGCGATTGACCAGAAATCTATGGCCGATCGAGGAACAGCCGCCATGATCGGTGCAGTCGCTGTTCTGGAGATTCCGGCGGCAGATGTCGACATCATCACCCAGGGGAAAATGCAGGGGCAAATTCAGTTGGCTCTGCGATCTTACGCCGATATTGGCGGCGGAGTCGGTCCGGGCGGCGTGACGGGCAGACCTACTCCCCCCCCCCCCCAAAGTCCCTGACCGTTTATCGCGCGGGCCAAGCCTCGGAAGTGGTGGTGCGATGAGACCTCGGAACTTATGTCTCGCCCTTGCGGCCTTAGCAGCCCTGATTCTGCCCTTTCCTACGGTTGCGATCGCTCAGACGACGGCAGCGGCAGGACCTGAATCCCCTAACGTCATCCGCGTTGATCTTGCAGCACCGGGGGGGTCGTCTCAATCCCTGGCCCTGCCTCAGGGCAAGTCGGCCATCATTGATTTGCCTGTGGATGTACGCGACGTTCTGGTGACCAATCCTGGGGCGGCCCAGGCCGTGCTTCGGACCCCGCGCCGTATCTTCATCATTGGACAAAAGGCCGGCGTTACCGACGCCGTCTTTTTCGATGCTGCCGGTCGGAGGGTTTTATCGCTCAATATCCGGGTCGATATTGATGTGTCGTCTCTGGCGCAGACCATTAATCGGATTTTGCCGAACGCCCAGGTTCATGTGGAGGCCATCAATAACAGTCTGATCCTATCGGGCCAAGTCGCCAATATCGGCGATGCAGACCGGGCTCTACAGATTGCCAAGGCCTCGGTTGGCCCGTCCAGCAATGGCACCAATACGGACCCGGTGGTCAATATGCTGACCCTAGCCGGCAAGGATCAGGTCATGATCAAGGTCCGGGTGGTTGAGGTCCAGCGCAACGTTATCAAGCAGTTGGGCTTTAATCTGAACGCTGTCCTCAATCAACTCGGCGAACCTCAGTATGTCCTGGGTCAGGCCGCGACCTTCTCGGTGAATGGATCCCTGCTGGGTGGACTTTCCGCAGGCTACAAATTCAGCAGGACCCAAACGGGATCAGGCCTGAAATCGGCCGAATCCACCCTAAAAGCCTTTGAACGGGTCGGCATGGTGCGCACCTTGGCCGAGCCCAATCTCACCGCCGTTTCCGGCGAAGGTGCTAAGTTCCTAGCCGGCGGGGAATATCCGGTGCCCGTTGCCCAGGACACCACCGGCTCCATTGCAGTTCAATTCAAACCTTTCGGCGTGGGATTGGGTTTTACCCCTGTCGTGCTGTCGACGGGGCGGATTTCACTCAAGATTTCCACCGAGGTCTCCGAACTCTCTGCCACTGGGGCCTTCACCCTTAGCAGCTCGGCCTCCGGAACCGCCCTAACGATTCCGGCGATTACGGTCCGGCGGGCGGAGACAAGTATCGAACTGCCCTCCGGCGGATCCATGATGATTGCGGGCCTAATATCCCAGACCACCAAGCAGAACTTGGATGGTCTGCCCGGTGCCGGGGCCCTTCCGGTTCTCGGCAGTCTGTTCCGGTCGCGGGACTTCCTGTCCGGCGAGACCGAGCTGGTGATCATGGTGACCCCCTACATTGTTCAGCCCGTCAACCCGGACAAATTTCAAACCCCTGCTGATGGATTGCGTGTGGCTGACGATGCCTCAACCCTCCTGCTGGGGCAGCTCAACAAGGCCTACAAATCCAAACCTCAACCGACGGCAGGTCAGACTTATCAGGGACCTTATGGGTATGTGATCGAATGAAAGCCCTGACAATTATGCTTCTGTTGGGCACCCTGGCCGGCGTCAGCGGGTGCGCGACCTCTTCGCGGCAGGCCGCTGCAAATAGTCCACCGACAGTCCTGGATGCCTATAAACCCCCGGGTTATTCGACCTATGCCAGTATCCGGCTGGCGGTACATGCCCAGGGCTTATCGACCAATCAGGCCGAGGCTCTCGGGCAATTTGCGTCTCAATGGCAGGCGGATCAGGGCGGTGTGATCACCCTACGGGCACCAGATGGCACCGCCAATGCCGCGGCGGCCTTTCGGACGGCTGAAGGGGCTCGGGCCCTCCTCATTCAACGGGGCGTTCCCGAGGATCAAATCGTCATTACCGGTTATGATGCCGGCAGCGGAGCCGATCCTAATCTTCTGATCACCTACACACATTACAAACTCGACATTCCCGCCTGCGGTAAGATCTGGACCAGTATCGGCAACACCATGTCAAATGAGCCCAATCTTAATTTCGGCTGCGCTGTTCAAGGAAACATGTATGCCCAAGTGGCTGATCCCGCCGATCTGGACCATCCGCATCCCTCTGCACCCGGCGATACCGGGCGAAGGCTGACCATTCTCGATCTCTATCGTAAGGGCCAAGTCTCATCCTCCGCCAAGGATGATAAAGCTACGGGCACCCTTTCGAATGCGGTTCAATAAGCCGCCCCCCAGCATGATGACAGACGCTCAGGAACCTGATTTCGAGTTTGACGCCGACGACGCATTTGCGTCGGCCGCCCCTGCGGCTGTCAATTCGCCGCCGGTGATTTCCCTGACGCCAAAATATGCTGTCAGCCCCGGGGCCCGCCCAGAGACAGCGCGGCGCAGCCAGGTTATGCTTGACGAGATCGACTTGTCGGCATCCATGCCAAGCGCTGCTGCGAGCCAACCCGCTGAGCCCATGGAGGGCGGGGCCTCCCACCTGCCCCGCATCACCGTTCATATTTTCTGCGAGTCGCCGATCACCGCAGAACAGGCCTACAAGGCGGGATCTGACCGGCGGCTGGCCGGTCTCGTGGTCATGGTAAGAATGGGCGGCCTTGCCGAGGCGTGCCAAGTCTACCAGACTGACCCGACCCCCTCATTGATCATGGTTGAGTCCCTGGACGCACCAAATCAGATGGTCTCATATCTGGACCAACTGGCAGAAGTTTGTGACCCGGGCACCAAGGTCGTGGTTCTGGGGGCATCCAACGATATTTCGCTTTATCGTGAACTTATGCAGCGCGGCGTATCGGAATATCTGGTTCCGCCCTTTACGCCTTTGCTCATCGCCCGCACCATTAATAACCTTTATGCCGATCCAGCAGCACCTTTTGTCGGTCGTCAAGTCGCCTTCTGTAGCGCCAAAGGGGGATCTGGGGCGTCTACCATTGCCCATAACATCGCCTATTCTATCACGGAACGGCTGATGACCGGTGCGATTCTCGTCGATCTGGACCTGCCGTTCGGCACAGCCGGCCTGGATTTCGACCAAGACCCGGTTCAAGGCATTGCCGATGCCCTGATCGAACCCAATCGCCTGGATGCGGTTCTTATGGACAGGATGATGGCCCGGTGTTCGGATCGCCTTTCCCTGTTCGCTGCACCTGCCAGCCTGGACAATGACTACGAAATCTCTGCAGACGCCTATGAGGAAGTTACACGGAAAATCCGCGGAGCAGCTCCCTTTATCATCCTCGACCTGCCTCATGTCTGGACGGCCTGGAAGCGAAAGGTCTTACTGGAATCTGATGATCTGATTATTGTTGCGACCCCGGATCTGGCTTCCTTGCGGAATGCCAAAAACCTCGTCGATCTGTTTCGCCGGGCACGTCCCAATGATCCCCCCCCGCGGCTGGTCCTCAATCAGGTGGGTGTACCCAACCGTCCTGAAATCAGCCTCAAGGACTTCGGCGAGGCCCTCAGCCTGACGCCCTCCCTGTCCTTGCCGTTTGATCCCAAGATCTTCGGACAAGCCGCTAATAATGGTCAGATGCTTTCGGAAGTGGCACCGAAATCCCGTATAGCCGAGGGTATTGATTACCTGGCCCAGCAGATCGCACGCCGAGACCCGCCGGTTGTGAAAAAACCGTCGGTTCTCTCAAGCCTGTTCAAACTAAAATAGATGTTCGGTAAGCGTCCCCCGACTGGAGTGCCGGCCCCCCGGCCTGCGGCGGCCCCGGCCCCCGGTGGTGCCGCCATTGCCACGCGACCACAGCGGGTCGAGTTTGACTCAGCCTCAGGGCTGAATGTACCTGAGTCCCTGGTCGCACCGCCACTTCCCCAAATGGGGGTACCTGCCGCCGCCCGCCCGAAATCCACCCTGGCGTTTGATCAACTCAAGGCAGCTCAAGGCCCCGGCCTAGCCATCCCGGAGCAATCAGACTATTATCACGCCACCAAGGCGACGATTTTCACGGCTCTGATCAAAACCATAGATCTGGCCCAACTGGCCCAACTGGACCATCAAACCGCCAGTGACGAAATTCGCGACATTGTCGCCGAATTGGTAGCCATCAAGAACGTCTCCTTGTCCGTGGCCGAGCAAGACATGCTGGTCCAGGACATCATTAATGACGTCCTGGGCTATGGCCCGCTAGAGCCGCTTCTGGCCCGGGACGATATCGCCGACATCATGGTCAATGGTGCGACCCGGGTGTTCATCGAAGTGGGTGGCAAGGTCCAACTGACCAATGTTCGCTTTCGGGACAACGGCCAGCTGATGAATATCTGCCAGCGCATAGTCAGCCAGGTCGGCCGACGGGTGGATGAAAGCTCCCCAATCTGCGATGCACGCCTGCCGGACGGCTCCCGGGTCAATGTCATTGCACCCCCCTTGGCTCTGGATGGTCCCACCCTGACCATCCGGAAGTTCAAGAAAGACAAGCTAACCATGAAAAACCTGGTGGACTTTAAGGCCATCAGTCCAGAGGGCGCACGAGTCCTGGGAGTGATTGGGGCTTGCCGCTGTAATGTGATCATCTCAGGGGGTACCGGTTCAGGCAAGACGACCCTGCTCAACACCTTGACGGCATTTATCGATCCGACCGAACGGGTGGTGACCTGCGAAGACGCCGCAGAACTTCAGCTTCAGCAACCGCATGTGGTGCGGCTGGAGACTCGTCCTCCCAATCTGGAAGGGCAAGGCACCATCACCATGCGGGACCTGGTCAAGAACTGTCTGCGGATGCGGCCGGAGCGGATCATCGTCGGCGAAGTCCGGGGGCCCGAGACCTTGGATCTTCTCCAGGCCATGAATACTGGCCATGACGGTTCCATGGGCACCCTGCACGCCAACAGCCCTCGGGAGGCCCTCGGGCGCATGGAATCGATGATCACCATGGGCGGATATGGTCTGCCCTCACGAACCATTCGCGAGATGATTGTCGGTTCTGTGGACGTTATTGTGCAAGCGGCACGTCTGAGGGACGGCTCCCGCCGGATCACCCACATTACCGAAGTGGTCGGGCTGGAGGGTGACGTGATCGTGACCCAAGATCTGTTTGTCTATGAAATCACCGGCGAGGATGAAAACGGCAATGTCGCCGGTCGCCATCGCTCCACCGGAATTGCTCGCCCCCGGTTCTGGGACCGCGCCCGCTATTACGGTCTGGAACGCGAATTGGCCGAAGCCTTGGATGCTGCGGAGTAGGTGAGCATGAGCAACACCCTGATCAGCGCTCTTGTGGCTATACTGAGCTTTATCACCCTTGCCTGTCTTGGGCTGGCCTTCACAGGGGATCCAGGAAGCGCTCGGGCCATCAAGCGTACCCAAGCGATTACACGAAACCGAAGCCGTGACCTCACCGGTAACAAGGCCGATGGAACCACACCCGAGCAAAGGCGCGCTCAAATCATAAAATCCCTGAAAGACCAGGAAAGACAGACCAAGAAGGCCAGTCTGTCCATCACCGCGCGTATGGTTCAGGCGGGTCTGCCTGAGAAACCTGAGGTCTATTGGATGATCTGTGCCGGGGTCGGACTTGCTGCGGCTGCGGGGACACTGACCCTGAAACAACCGCTTTTGGTCATTTTGGCTGCAGCCTTCGGTGGTGGATTCGGTCTACCGATCTGGGGGCTCCGAATGTTGAGGGAAAGGCGCATGAAGAAATTCACAGCCGCGTTCCCCGATGCCATGGATATGATTGTCCGCGGGATTAAGTCAGGTATGCCTCTACAGGACTGTCTACGCATTATCGGTAATGAAGGGACTGAACCCTTACGCGGTGAATTCAAGCGCATGAAGGAGTCTCTGGGTATGGGGATCAGCTTCGAGCAGGCGCTTGAAAAATGTACGGTCGTATTCCAACCCAGGAAGTGCGTTTCTTTGCCATTGTTCTGGCAATCCAGTCGAAGACGGGGGGCAACTTAGCCGAGGCTCTTTCCAATTTGTCTTCCGTCATCCGGGCACGAAAGATGATGCGGGAAAAGGTCAGTGCTCTCTCCGGAGAGGCCGTCGCTTCGGCAGGTATTATCGGGTCCCTACCGCCGGTGGTAATCCTCCTCATCAGCTTGGTCAGCCCGGCCTATATGCAGCCCATGTTTGAAACCCAAAAAGGTCATATCATGCTGGGCGTCGGGGTTGGGGTTATGGGCCTTGGCATCCTCGTAATGCGCAAAATGATCAACTTCAAAATCTAGGTGCCCACATGACATTCGGGCAAGTTTTCGAGCTGAAAAATCTCATTTCCCTATTTGTGGCAGGCGTCGCCTTTGCCACCGTCATGGCCATAGCCACACCGTTTTTCCAGCAGTCGAACCTCTCCAGCCGTCTCCGATCGGTATCGTCTCATCGCGAGGTGCTACGTCGAAAATCTCGCGAGGCGCTGGCGAATAAAGGCTCAAATGGGCAACCCAGTCTGCGACATGCTGACAAGGGTCTCTACAAACAGGTTGTCGAGCGCCTAGATCTTAATCGATTACTGGAAGACACCCAGGTCATCGACAAGTTGGCTCAGGCTGGGTTCAGGGGTCCAGGACCGGTCTCGACCTTCTACTTTTTCCGCCTGATAACGCCGATCATCTTTGCCCTGACGACCGCGGTCTATGTCTATATGATCGGCGGCATCGACATACCTCAGATTAATAAGGTCGGCCTTGTCATCTTAACCGCTTTGGCCGGATATTATGCGCCGAACCTCTACATAGCTAATGTCGCTGGACGACGCTTGGCATCTATTGTGCAGGCATTTCCAGACTGTCTCGATCTCTTGTTGATCTGCGTCGAAAGCGGCATGTCGATTGAGGCTGCGATCGCCAAGGTCGGTCAAGAAATCGGGACAGCTTCTATTGAGCTGGCGGAGGAGCTTGCCCTTCTGACCGCAGAGTTATCCTATCTGCCGGACCGTCGGGCCGCCTATGAGGGCTTGGCCCGCCGGGTCAATCACGCCGGGATCCGGTCGGTCACCATGGCTATGATCCAGGCTGAGAAATACGGAACTCCGCTCGGATCGGCTCTGCGTGTTATGTCCAAGGAAAATCGGGACATGCGGATGTCGGCGGCGGAAAAAAAGCAGCTCAGCTGCCTGCCCAACTGACCGTGCCGATGATCATTTTTTTCTGCCCGTCCTGTTAATGGTGATCCTCGGACCCGCGATCATTACGGTTCAGGACATTATGTCGAAGAAGCCCGAGCCAGCGCCCGCTCAAGCCGGGCGAACACCTTAGAGCCTGTTCCCTTTAGACGGAAACGTCTAGAGGGAACAGGCTCTAATTCAAGATGTTAGAGTGCGTTTCGATCCGATAACCGGTTCCCACT
>NMUI01000074.1 GCA_002221445.1 Phenylobacterium zucineum
AATCTGATCGGACTATGCTCTAGAGCCTCTTTAATCCCATCAAACAATCCCCCCCAAAAGAAAGAGACTATAGGTTAACAACACCGGCCCCGCCGCCCTCATCGCCCCAGGCCAGCCGTGTGCCGTCCGGACTTATGGCCAGGGCGCTGATCGGCTCGCCCTTATCGGATTTCACAGGTCGGGTCTTCTGGTCGGTCAAGTCACAGATCCAGACGCGACCATCATCCAGCCCCGCAGCCACCCGGTTGCCGTTGGGGGTGGCGGCGACACGGATGACCATGGCGCTTTCATCATAACCGATTTCTGCGGCCTGCTTACCCAGGGGGCCAGCTGTGCCGGCGAAGGGCCAGATCACCACACCATTGGCCCCTGAGGTCGCCAGCATCAGCCCCTTGGCCAGGAAGGCCATACTCTTCACCTTGCCGGGATAGCCGCCCATCTTCAGGTTCTTATCGTCGGCGACCCGCCAGCCGTGGAGCTGGTTTTCCTGCATGGCGCTCATTAGGAATTTCCCGTCCGGGCTCCAGGCTAAGCCCACATGGCTCCCCGCCCATTTGAGCCATTGGGGCTTCTGTTCAGCGATTTTTGCATACCAGAGCCAAGCACCGCCATAGGTGGCCACCGCAAGTCTGCGGCCCTTCGGATCGAAGGCCACGTCAGCAACCGACTTCTCATGTTGAAATGTTCGTGAAAAGGTCGGATCGGCACTGTCGCGGACATGCAGGTCCCGGCCCGCGCCGAAGGCGATCAGGCCAGACTCGGCACTTGCAGCAACGGTGTCGATCCATCGCCCCGGACTCTCGGCGATCTCAAGACAGGCCTCCTTTTGGGTCCAGACCACGCGACCATCATCACCCCCAGTCAGCAAACCTATACCGCTGGGGTGGCGGGTCGCCGACAGCACCACACCATGGTGAGCCATTTGAATTTCGCCGGTTTCGAAGACGATGGAGCCATCGCCAAGGGCAAAGGCGGCGGTTCCCGACCGATCAAACAGGGCGGCGGTCACATAAGCGTCGAAAGAATAGGTCATGATCTTTCATAGAGCGGGATGCAGATTTGGAAAACGCCCTGACTGCGAATTGGGCGACTCACTGCACTTGTTGAGAAAGGCTGACGGTAGGGGCTTTACAAGGCGCTTACGATTGGCGATGGGTGTCGCGACAGACGGACGGGTGTAGCTTAAAGCGCCCTCAAAGGAAGGATTTTCATATGGGAGCGAAGCTGGGCGGCGGCGGCGGCGGCCGTTTCAACCTCGGCCAGAACAGCGACATCAACGTCACGCCTTTCGTAGACGTTATGCTGGTTCTGCTCATTATCTTCATGGTGGCCATTCCGGCCGCCACGGTGTCCATCAAGCTCGATCTGCCGCCGGCCATTCCGCCGCCGCCAAACGCGCCGAAGCCGCCGGAGCCAACGGTCATCAACATTCAGGCCAATGGTGGTGTGTTCATCGGCGAAGCACCGACATCCATCGAGTCGCTTCCGGCCGATCTGGCCCGCAAGCTGAACAAGCCTGAGCCGACCAAGGAACGGGTCTATATCCGCGCAGACCGGACTGTTCGCTATGGCCAATTCATGGAAGTCATGAATACTCTGCAGGGTAATGGCTACTTCCAGGTCGCCCTGATTAACGAAGAGCTTTAGGGCCGAACAAGAGCCTTAAGGCCCATTGAAACAGAATTTAGCCCGCCTCGGGAAACCGGGGCGGGTTTTTTCGTGCGGTGCCCAGGCTAAGCTGCGCAGGCTTCGAACCCGGCCCTCAGCGCCGCTTCATCCAGATTGCGACCGATGAACACCATGCGCGAGGACCGGACCTCCTCAGGCTTCCAGTCGCGCTGAAAATCGCCTTCCAGAATCATATGAACCGCCTGGAAGACAAGACGACGGTCTTCGCCGGAAATATCCAATATGCCCTTGGCCCTTAATATATCCGGCCCCTGGGTCTGAAGGACGCCATTCAGCCAGGCGGTGACCCGGTTGGCATTGAGCGGCCTATCAAATGCCAGGGATATACCGCGAATACCAGCATCAGCGGCATGGTCATGATGGTGATGGTCGGGGTGCCCCTGATCATGATTTCCATGATCGTGGTGTTCGTGATCGTGCGCGTCATGATCACAATGCGCGTCATGAACATGGCCAGCCTCACCGTGGGCCGGATTCAGGAATTGGGGCTGCAATTCGGTAATGCGCGCCAGATCAAAGCCACCCCGGCCGAGGATCATGTCCAGGGGTACATTTGACCTTTGAGCCCGATGAATAGGGGCCAAGGGATTTAACCGTCGAATACGGGCTTCGACATCTCGCAACTGGGTTTCACTGACCAAGTCTGTCTTATTCAGGACAATCTGATCAGCAAAAGCGATTTGCTCCACGGCCTCCTTTGAGTCGGCCAGCCGAAGGGGCAGATACATGGCGTCCACAACCGTGGTGACGCTGTCCAACAGGGTCTTGGCGCGAACATCATCATCAACAAAGAAGGTTTGCGCAACAGGTCCAGGATCCGCCAGACCGGTGGTCTCGATGATAATGGCGTCAAATCCGCCCTTTCGCATCATCAGACCAGAGAGAACCCTGATCAGGTCGCCGCGCACCGTGCAGCAGACACAGCCATTATTCATCTCAAAGACCTCTTCGTCGGCTCCAACGATCAGATCATTGTCTATGCCGATTTCTCCGAACTCATTGACGATGACGGCATATCGCTTGCCGTGATCCTCCGAGAGGATGCGATTGAGCAGGGTGGTCTTGCCGGCTCCGAGATAGCCGGTCAGAACAGTGACGGGAGTCTTTTGGGTCATGAGGCATATGTAATGCCTCAAAGCCCGCGAGGGAACAGCCCCGAAGCGGCAGACTTGACCTATGCCCAGTGTTATACAATAACATTTCTATGACGCCAGCCCCTGGTGGTCTGCAAATTCGTCGTGATAGGCCCCTTGGCGACCACACCTTCCCTGGACAGGTTTCGCAATGACCGCACCTATCTAGGGGCCGACCATGCGCGAAACGAACAAAGGACCTGGCTGGTCGTCGCCATCTGCGCGGTAACCATGATTGTTCAGGTGGGTGGCGGCATTCTGGTTCACTCCATGGCGCTGATCGCCAACGGTCTGCACCTGGCCGCCCATATTGTCGTCCTGGGAGCCGCCGCCGGGGCCTACGGGGTTTCCCGGGCTTATGCTGCCGATCCACGCCTAGCCTTTGGAACCGGCAAGGTCGGCTATCTTGTAGGCTTTGCAAACGGGGTGATTTTGGCGATCACCGGACTGCTGATCGGGGCAGAAAGCCTCCAGCGGATTTTGAAACCCGAGGCAGTTGCCTATCAGGCGCCCTGGAACTGGCCGCCTTCGCCATGGCGGTGAACCTGATCTGTGTCGGGCTGTTGAGACCCCGCAACCCGACCGGGCCCGACACCGACGGTGACCTGAACCTGTCTGCAGCTCACCTGCATCTTTCGGCAGACGCGGTGGTTTCAGGGCTGGCTTTGGTGAGTCTGATAGCGGGCCGAACATGGCACCTGACCTGGTTAGATCCCCTGGCGGCCGTGGCCGGTGCGCTGCTGGTCTGTCACTTTGCCTGGCGTCTTCTCGGGCGAACAGGCGCGGCCCTGTTGGATGTGATGCCGTCCCAGGAGGTGATGCAAGACATCCGTGGTCGACTAGAAAACCAGGGCACTGAGATTATCGACCTTCATGTATGGCGGCTCGGGCCAGGTAATTTGGCGGCCATCCTTGTTCTTCGCGCTGATCGGCCGGAATCGGCGAAGGCCTATCGACGGCGTTTGGATGGCGTATCTGGGCTCAGTCACATAACAATTGAAGTGCGTAAGACGACCGACTCTTGACGTAAGGCCCCGGATCAAGCCTGAAATGACATTATGCGCCGCCAGACCAAGACGCCGATGTCGTCGCCACCCCTCGATCAAAAGAGTGCGATCCGCCGTGCCCGGCGACTGGTCGCGGAGATGTTTTGGGGTCTGGCTGACAGCAGCTGGACGGTGGCGGTGCGGGCCAGGCGCGGTTTGGACCGGAGCCTAGGGTGGGGGCGAGGCCTCCCCGCAGCCCTTGTTGAAGCGGTTCGGAACCTTCCTGATCAGGCTGCCGATTTTGCCCTGGGCGGGGCCTTGAAGATCTTCGAAATACGTTGGCCGATTGTCACCCTGGCCAGTCTTGCCGGAGCCACCGCCATTGCCGGGCAATGGCCTCCGGTGCAGGATGCCGTGGAAGGTGTGCCACCCAAGCCGGTCCGATTGGCGCTGACGATCCATCCTGCCGCCAAACCAACCCCACCCGTGCTCAAACCCGGGCCGGCGAAATTACAACAGACCCTAGACGCCCTGGCTGAAAATTTCGGTGAAACGGTCGGTATTGCCATTGTCGATACCTCGTCGAATTGGATTGTCGATGTGCGCGGGGACATGGCCTTTCCACAGCAAAGTGTCTCAAAGCTCTGGGTCGCCCTGACCACCCTTGATGCGGTCGACAGGGGAGTTGTAGCCCTGGATCAGCAGGTGGTTCTAACCGAAGCTGATCGCAGTGTTTTCAACCAGCCCATCTCCTATCGGATTACCCCGGACGGTTTTCCGACAACGGTCGCCGACCTGCTGAAGCGCGCCTTAATCGAAAGCGATAACGCCGCAAACGACAAGCTTATGGGCATGGCCGGCGGACCCGGAGCCGTGCGACGCCTGATGAACGACAAGGGTCTGGCGGGCATTTCCCTCGCTGAGGATGAGCGCCACCTTCAGGCCCATATTGCGGGCCTGACCTGGAGTCCGGATCTGGCTCCCTATGGTGCCTTCAATACCGCCCGGGCGCGCTTGCCCCAATCCACCCGAGAGGCGGCCTTGGACGCCTATCTAACCCATCCCTATGACGGTGCCCAACCTAAGGCCCTGGCCATAGCCTTAGCGCAGCTTCAGGCCGGAAAACTGCTATCATCAGGATCGACCCGGTGGATGGTGGAAACCATGGCCAAGGCCAGGACCGGCCCTAGCCGACTGAAGGGGGGGCTGCCAGCGGGATGGCACATTGCCCATAAGACCGGAACCGGACAGGATTATCGTGGGGCCTCCATCGGAATCAATGATGTGGGCTTAATCACCGCCCCGGATGGAAAGACCTACGCCGTCGCCGTCTTCCTGCAAAGAACACGACGTCCTGTCTCCGAACGCCTTGCGTTTCTCCAATCCGTCAGCCGGGCCATTGTCGCCCAGTGGGAAAGGGAGTCTGATCAAGACCCCGTCTCAAAGGCGAAAGAGTCTATGGTCGCCGACTGAATCAGGCCGCTCTGCGTTGACTTGGTCCGGGTGGTCTGTATAAGACCGCGCTTCTCGCTCGCGGGCCATCTCGCGGGCGTAATCCTTTTTGCACTGTATCCAAGGCGCGAATTATGTACGCGGTGATCAAAACCGGTGGAAAGCAATACCGGGTCCAACCTGGTGATGTGCTGGTTGTCGAAAAGCTCGACGGCAAGCCCGGTGCCAATGTGGCGTTCGGCGATGTGCTCATGCTGGGCGATGACGATGCCGTGACAGTCGGTGAACCCACCGTGGCCGGAGCCAGCGTCAATGCGACCCTGGTTGAAACCCGCAAGGGTGAAAAGGTGAAGATCTTTAAGAAGATCCGTCGCCAAGGCTATCGTCGCACCAAGGGCCACCGCCAGACCGAAACGGTCCTGCGCGTGACGGCCATCGAAGGCGCTGGCAAGAGTGTAACCTGGGATGGCGTGGTCGATATGACCACCAAGGCGATGATGAACGCCCGCGCCCGGAACCTGACCCATGTGGTGGCGGCTTTAGAAGCTGCCGCAGCAGCGACGGTGGCTCCGGCGGTTGAGGCGGTCAAGGCCCCGGCTAAGACGAAGACCGCGCCGAAAGCTGAAACCGCAGGCGGCACGGCGGCTCCCACCAAGAAGGCGGTGCCTAAGAAGGCTGCCGCTAAGACGACCGACGCTGAATAAGCGCCGGTCTCACTAAATTCAGGAGGCCAAGATGGCACACAAGAAATCTGGTGGTTCATCGCGCAACGGTCGCGACTCAGCCGGTCGCCGTCTCGGCGTGAAGAAGTTCGGCGGTGAAGCGGTCATTTCCGGCAATATTATCGTGCGCCAACGCGGGACCAAGTTCTTCCCCGGCGACAATGTCGGCATGGGCGTGGACCATACCCTCTTTGCCACTGCGGAAGGTGCCGTGAAATTCGTCACCAAGCGCGACGACCGCACCTATGTGAACGTGGTCACCGCAAACCTTGCAGCTAACTAGGCGAACCTGATCCTCAGGTCCGCCGCCGGGCGGACCGATAAGACCTCCCAAAAACGGGGAGTCCGGACCGCCGGGCTCCCCGTTTCTTATCCAAGGCCCCGAGAGAGGGCCGGGAGGTCGAGATGAAACCCTTAGAAATACAAAGCATCATTCAGACGCCAAGCCTGCGCCTGAGACCCGCCCGGCGGGCGGATGCCGGACGTTTGGCCAAACTCTTAAATGATTTCGAAGTGGCCCGGATGACCACCTCGATCCCGCACCCCTATGGGATTGAGGATGCCGAGCAATTTCTGCAGGACTCCACGCGGGAAACCTTCGTGGTCGAGCACCCTGACCATGGTCCCATTGGGACGGTCGGCTTCAGTGAGGGGCAAGATCGCCGGGCGGAACTGGGGTATTGGATCGGCAAACCCTATTGGGGCTGCGGCTTTGCCACAGAGGCCGCGCGCGGGGCTCTGGGCTGGGCAAAATCGGTCTGGAACCGCCGCCATGTGGCCGCGCGGCACTTTTCCGATAACCCGGCTTCGGGGGAAGTTTTGTGCAAGTCCGGTTTCCTTTATACGGGACAGGTCACGCCGACCCTTAGCAAGGCCCGGGGAGATCTAGTCCCCTCACGTTGGATGATCTGGTTGGCATGACCTTCGCCCTTGCCTGTGCTATGGCCCGATCATGAAATTTCTCGACCAGTGCAAGGTGTACATCCGGTCCGGTAACGGCGGTGGCGGAGCCGTGTCTTTTCGGCGGGAGAAATACATTGAGTACGGCGGTCCAGACGGGGGCGACGGGGGCAATGGTGGCAGTATCTGGATGGAGGCCGTGGAGGGCTTAAATACCCTGATCGACTATCGCTATCAGCAGCATTTCAAAGCCGATACCGGGATTCACGGCATGGGCCGCAATCGGCACGGTGCCAACGGCGAGGACATCGTCCTTAAGGTGCCGGTGGGCACCCAGGTTCTCGAAGAAGACAAAGAGACCCTGATCGTCGATCTGGACAAGGCCGGACAAAAAATCCTGCTGGCCAAGGGGGGCAATGGCGGCTGGGGCAATGACCGGTTCAAAGGGCCGATCAATCAGGCCCCCTACCACGCCAATCCAGGTCAGGAGGGCGAGGAAAAGGTCATCTGGCTTCGCCTAAAGCTGATCGCCGATGTGGGTCTAGCGGGCCTGCCCAATGCCGGAAAGTCCACCTTCCTGGCGGCGGCCAGTGCCGCCAAGCCGAAGATCGCCGACTATCCGTTCACGACCCTAGCTCCTAATCTCGGCATTGTGGACCTGTCGCCGGAAGAGCGGTTCGTGATGGCTGACATTCCCGGCCTGATCGAAGGCGCCTCGGAAGGGGCCGGTCTGGGGGTACGGTTTCTGGGCCATGTGGAGCGCACCGCGGTGTTGATTCATCTGGTGGACTGCACCCAAACCGATGTGGTCCAGGCCTGGAAAACTGTCCGGACAGAGTTGGAAGCCTATGGCGAGGATCTTGGTGACAAGGTTGAGATCGTCGCCTTGAGCAAGATCGACGCCCTTGACCCTGATACGCTGGACATGCAGCGGGAGGCCCTGGCCGAAGCGGTGGGCCGCCCTGTCCGTCTGGTTTCGGGTGTCTCCGGTCAGGGGGTGACGGCGCTGCTGCGGGAGGCTTACAGCCTAGTGCGGACCCGCAAAGCGGAAGCGGCGGCGGCGGCTCAGGCCAAGTCGGGTCAGGCCCCGGCGGACTGGGCACCGTGAGTGAATTGGCCGCCGCCAGGCGGATTGTGGTCAAGGTTGGATCCTCCCTGCTGGTGGGTGCCGACGGCGCGCCAGATGGGGCTTGGCTCAGTGCCTTAGCCGCAGACCTCGGACGACTGCGGGATCGGGGACAACAGGTCCTGGTGGTGTCATCGGGTGCCGTGGCCCTGGGCCGCAGGCGTTTGTCCCTGGGCAAACGCGCCCTGACCCTGCCGGAAAAACAGGCCGCTGCCGCCGCTGGGCAATCGGCCTTGATGCGGGCCTGGGAACAGGCCCTTGAGCCCTTCGATTTACCCGTCGCCCAAATCCTACTGACTCGGGACGATACCGAGGTGCGAAAACGTTGGCTGAACGCTCGGGCCACTGCCGAAACCTTGATGACCCTGGGCGTAATTCCCATCGTTAACGAGAACGACACCGTCGTCACGGAGGAAATCCGCTATGGCGACAATGACCGGTTAGCCGCCCGGGTCGCCCAAATGATCGGGGCCGATGTCTTGGTTCTGCTGTCCGATATTGACGGTCTTTATTCCGCCGACCCGCGCCGCCATCCAGACGCCGTTCATATCCCCCGCCTCAGCCGTCTGACTGACGAGATCGAAGCCATGGCTGGGGGGGCCAACCCGGATGCCGGTGTGGGCACAGGCGGCATGGCCACCAAGATTCTGGCCGCCCGCATCGCACAGCAGGCTGGCTGTGGCACCATCATCACACTGGGATCGCGCCCTGCACCCCTGGCCGCGGTGGAAGCCGGTGAGCCCGCAACCTTGATAGAACCCGCCTTATCCGCAAAGGCCGCTTACAAGGCCTGGATTGCGGGGTCGCTCAGTCCTGGCGGGGGTTTGATGATCGATGCCGGAGCTGCCCGCGCGCTGACCACCGGCAAGAGCCTGCTGCCCGCCGGGGTGAAACAGGTGACCGGTCGGTTCGAAAAGGGAGATGCGGTCTGGGTTCGGGATGAAACCGGGCGGGAGGTCGCACGCGGGCTCATCCGCTATGATGACTCCGACGCCGCCCGAATTTGCGGCCTGAAATCCGCTGCCATTGAACAGGTCCTGGGCTTTTCCGAAGGGCCGATGATTCATGCCGATGATCTTGCCCTGACATTTGAACCTTTGGCGAAGCCTGCCCACCAGAGCCCTTTCCCTTTAGACGGAATCGTCTAAAGGGATAAAA
>NMUI01000369.1 GCA_002221445.1 Phenylobacterium zucineum
TCAATCCGCGCCCGGTCAGTCTGGGTCAAGGCGGCGGCCTCGTCATCCAGGACATCTTCCAAATACCGCGCTAGGGCCAGCGAGGGGGCCTGCGAGGCCGGCCAAGGCCGCAGCGGCCGCTCGGGCGGTCTCCCGCACGAGATCAAGGGCCGGGCGGGCAGCGCACTCCATGCCCACCTCGGACGGTGCTGCACGGGCCCGCAACTGTTCAATCACAGCCACAAGGAAGTGTTCGATGGCCCCGATGGGATTGACTTCGCCATTGGGCGGGGCCACCCGTCCAGACCACCCCTCACCCGGTAAGGCAGCGGCGGCGCGGGTGGCATCGACCAGGGCACGACGGGCGTCGTCACGGTCACCCAGGGTTTCCATCAACCGGGTTTCAAGCCCTCTGCCACGGCGTCCGCGCCCCTCCGGCCCGCGAATCCACCGACGCAGTTCAGCCGCTTCCTGGCCCGACAGGGCGGCGGAAAAGGCGCTGTCGGCGGCATCAAATAGGTGATGGCCTTCATCGAAGACAATCCGCTTCAGCAAGGTGGTTTCGCCATCACCCTTTGATCCCCGCGCGGCCCGGGCTCCGTCAAAGGCGGCCTGGGTCAGGACCAGAGCGTGGTTAGCAATGACCAGATCTGCCCGGCGCGACCCGCGAATGGCCTTCTCCACAAAACAGGTCCGATAATGGGCGCAGCCCGCGTGAATGCACTCGCCACGACGATCCACCAGATTGCCAGGACCGGCCTGAGCCACAGGCGGAACCGCAAAGAGACCAGGTAACCAGGCCGGGAAATCGCCTCCGGTCATGTCGCCGTCCCGGGTGACCCTGACCCATCGGGCGGTCAGGCCCATGCCGATCAGGTCTGCCGCCCCCAGCTGGGCGGCATGGGTCTGGTCCTGGAAGTTCAGAAGGCAGAGATAATTCTCCCGCCCCTTGCGAACCACGGCCTTGCGGGCGCGAACCTTGGGATCGGGATAGAGGGCATGGCTTTCCCGCTCAATCTGCCGCTGGAGGGCGCGAGTATAGGTGGAGACCCAGACGGAAGGCCCATTAGCTTCGGCCCAGAGCGAGGCCGGGGCCAGATAGGCCAAGGTCTTGCCGATGCCGGTTCCGGCCTCTGCCAGCATCATCCTGGGCTCGCCCTCCCGCTCCCGGGGTTGAAAGGCGTAGGCCGCTTCGGCGGCGAAGGTCGCCTGGGCCGGCCGGGCCTCGTCCAGACCAGCGGTGGTCAGTAATTGGGCCAATCGTGCTGCGGCGGCCTCTGGCGGAAAGGACTTGGACCCGGCCTCGCCGAGCGGGGCCTGATCCTCCCACTCGCTGACTCTGGTCCAGACATCCAGGCCCGATGTCCGGAACTGATTACCGACGGGTCGGGAGCGCAGAACCCCCATGACCGCAGGCCCCCAAGACCAGCCGCCTCGGGCCAAGGTTTCGGCGATGGCAAGCGCCTCCTCCCGGGACGGTTCAGGGACGGTGGCAAGTTCGGACAGGAGGGCCTGGACGCTGTCGCGAAGGCTGGAGGCCTGCGCCTCGACACCCTTCGGCTCGGGAAGATTCAGAGCCAGGGCGAGCCCCGCTGCGGAAGGGGCGCAAAATCTTGCCGGTCGGACGAAAGCAAAGAGTTCAAGCGCATCAAACAGCCTCGGCGACCGCGATGGTGTGTTCAGACCCAACCGCTTGGCGGTCATGCCCGCATGGGCAATGATGACCGGGCCTCGATCAAAGAGGTCCCGAGCGTCAGGTATGCGCAACAGATCCACCCCGGCTCGATCTGCCACGGCGGACCGACCTCCCGGCAGGGTCACCAGGCAGGCGGGGAGATCAGCGGAGGCGACGATAAGGCTCACAAACCCGGGTCTAGCTGGGAACAGAGCTTAAGTCAGCGTCAATGTTCCGGTTTTAGTTCCACCCTGGACATTCAGAATATCAAAATGAAGAACAAATTTTATTATATTGTTTCGATTAATACATATAATTTGAAATATATAGCAATTTTACTATTGATAAAATTAAGTAATAATTATTTATAGAAATTGAAATTTGATTAAAAATAAATTATAGTGTACGTCAAATTCACCAAATTAATTACAAAAGACGCTGGAAAAAATTTTTATCACGCCGGCGCGAAATATCTTATCAATAATCGTCGATTAGATTGTCGGTCTCACGTCCGAATGACAGGCCGAAATGTCCGCCATTTTTCAGAATGTCAAAGTGCTGATCGTCGATCCCAACCAGGGCATGCGCAGCATTTTGGCGACGGTTCTGCGCGGTCTGGGATTCTTCAGTCTGCGCTTGGCCGAAAACGGGGAGGAGGCGCTTCGAAATATAGAAAGTTATGGCCCGGACTTGGTAATCACCGAACTCAAAATGCCGGTGATGGACGGCCCGACCTTCGTGCGTCGGCTGCGCAATGACGAAAATAACCCCAACAATATGGTGCCGATCATCATTGCGAGCGGCCATTCAGAGGACAAATATGTGCGGGAATGTCTGATCGCAGGTGCTGATCAGTTCCTGGCCCGACCTATTTCCGGCCAAAGCCTTGCTGATCGCATCAGTCGAATTATCCGTGATGAGCGTCAGTTTGTCCGAACACCGGATTATATCGGCCCGGCGCGGAACCTAAAAGTTGTCGAAATGATGAAAGCAAGCATACATCGAGCCGCCAGCGCCGCCTAGTACTACAGTTGCAGATT
>NMUI01000075.1 GCA_002221445.1 Phenylobacterium zucineum
GGGGGATATGGCCATAGCCGGGCGACAGAATGGGTCCTCGGGGGCGTTACTAGAACCCTGCTGCACCTGCCCAAACGGTATGTCCTCCTGAGCCATTGATGCGGTGCAACCTTGTGCCCGGCAGGCGGTGGCCGTATCCCTGACCCATGTCGCTGAGTTTTCTGTCCACACCCGTCTCTGGTGGTCGAACCCTGACGCAACGTCTCCTGGCGAACCTGATCGCCGGCATGGTCGTGGTCATGTCCTTGGCGCTCTATGGTGCGCTTCGTCCGCTCATGGGCGGGCATATCAGCCTGGTTATCCTGATCCCATCTCTCCTGCTCGCCGCCGCGATTGCCGATCGTGGGTCGGTCCTCCTGTTCACGGCCTTCGGGCTGATCTGGGTCCTAACCCTGACCGGCATCCGCACGCTTCAACAGCCCGCAAACCTTATTGAAGTCGTAGCCTACATTATTCTGGGTCCCTGCTTTGCATACGGTGGGTGGCGGCTGAAGGTATCCAACGCCGCCGCCGCAAGCGCAATTCGACAGGCCGAAGAGCGCGGCGCGCATCTTCAATCTATTCTGGACACCGTCCCGGACGCCATGATCGTGATTGATGTCCGGGGCGTTATTTCTTCGTTTTCCGCCGCCGCTGAGCGGCTGTTCGGCTGGCGCGCGGACGAAGCGATTGGGCGCAATATCAGCGATATGATGCCTGAACCCTATCGGTCAGCGCACAACGAATACATTCAGCGTTACAACTCGACCGGCGAGGCGCGCATTGTGGGGATCGGTCGGATTGTGGTCGGCGAGCGAAAGGACGGATCAACCTTCCCGATGGAACTGTCCGTCGGCGAGATGAGGTCGGGAGAACGCCGCTACTTCACAGGCTTCGTCATGGACCTGACTGAGTCCCAGGCCGTGGAACGGCGGATGCAGGAAATGCAGTCAGAGCTAATCCATGTGTCTCGGCTAACCTCCATGGGCGAAATGGCCTCGGCCATGGCCCATGAATTGAACCAGCCCCTGTCAGCAATCGCCAATTACATGAAGGGATCTGTCCGCCTGCTGGAATCCCCGACCCCCGACCTCTTCAAGGTGAAGGGGGCGCTTAGTGAGGCTGGCGATCAAGCCCTGCGCGCCGGTGTGATTATTCGTAAACTCCGCGACTTCATCACCCGGGGTGAGGCCGAAACCCGAATTGAGCAGCTCCCAAAGCTCATCGAAGAAGCCGGGGCG
>NMUI01000370.1 GCA_002221445.1 Phenylobacterium zucineum
CCTTGCCGGAGCGCTGCCGCCGCAGCCCGTGGCGGGGTGGCACTCGCGGGTGGCGCGTCCACCGCCTACAGCCTTGGCGCGGCCGGTCAGTCCGGCGCATCCGGCGTTGCCTCCGGTCTCGGCAATGTTGCCTCGACCGGCGCGTCGAAAGCCGGCTCGGCTATCGCCAGCCCGTTCCGGCGTGCCGCTGCCTCGATGCGCGAGAGCTTCGATGCGGGAGGCCGTGCCGTTTCAGGCGAAGCCGCATCCGCAGACGAATCCGGCTCTGCCGCAACGTCTGCCGCTGCACCGTCCGCCGGCAATCCGCCCGCCTGGGCCAAACGCATGAAGCGCGGCCAGCAGATGACGCATGGCGTCCAGGCCGCTGCCCACGCCGTCAAATCCGGCGATGCCCATGGCGGCGGCTCTTCCGTCAACCTCTCCGAAAGCAACTGACCATGTTCAAGCGACCTTCCACCCACTACGGCAAATCCCCCGAACCCGAGACGCCCTATCAGCGCGCCGCCCAGGTCTGGGACGACCGCATCGGCTCGGCCCGTGTACAGGCGAAGAACTGGCGGCTGATGGCCTTCGGCTCACTGGCGCTCTCCGCCGCTCTCTCGGCCGGACTGTTCTGGCAGTCGATGAACGGTTCGATCGTGCCATGGATGGTGCAGGTCGATCGGCTTGGACAGGCGCAGGCGATTGCGCCCGCGACCGCCGACTATCAGCCGAACGACGCGCAGATCGCCTTCTACCTCGCGCGGTTCATCGAGCAGGTCCGGGGCATTCCGGCCGACGCCATCATCGTTCGGCAGAACTGGCTGCGCGCCTATGACTTCACCACGCAGGCCGGCGCGCTGGCGCTCAACGACTATGCGCGCTCGAACGATCCGTTCGCCAAGGTCGGCAGGCAGCAGGTCGCGGTCGAGGTGTCGAGTGTGATCCGCGCCTCGCCATCGAGCTTCCGCGTCGCCTGGATCGAGCGCCGCTATCAGGACGGTTCGCTCGCCAGCACCGAACGCTGGTCCGCGATCCTCACCGTCGCCGTGCAGCCGCCCCGCGATGCCGACACGCTGCGGAAGAACCCGCTCGGAATCTACATCAACGCTATCAACTGGTCGAAGGAGCTTGGACAATGACACCGACCTTCCGCAAAGCTGGGAGGCCGGCTTTCCGCAATGCCTCGTTCACGGCTTTACTGCTTAGCGCTTCCGCCCTTGCAGGCTGCGCGGGGCACACACCACCGCCGGAGATTTCCTATGATGATGCGGCGCCCGCCGTCATCGCCGCCGATCCGCCCAAGCCCGTGCAGGTCGTGGAACTGCCAAAACCGCTGCCGCTTCCCGGCCAGCTGAAGCCGGTCGGCAAGGACGGCAAGCCCGAGCCGGAAGCCGCCGACCCGACCGTGCGCGTCAATCAGGCCAATGCCGCCGCGCGGATGCAGCCGGTCAGGAACGGCTTCATCAATTCGATGCAGGTCTATCCCTTTGTCGATGACGCGCTGTATCAGGTTTATGCCTCGCCGGGGCAGATCACCGACATTTCGCTCCAGCCCGGAGAACAACTCGTCGGCTCCGGCCCGGTCGCCGCTGGCGACACGGTGCGCTGGATAATCGGCGATACCGAGAGCGGCACCGGCGCGGCGAAGGTCGTGCATATCCTGGTGAAGCCCACGCGCGCCGAGCTGATGACCAACCTGATCATCAACACAGATCGGCGCACCTACCATATGGAACTGCGCTCGACGCCTTCGACCTATATGGCGTCAGTGTCCTGGCAATATCCGCAGGACCAACTCATCGCGCTGCGTCGCCAGAACCAGCAGGCAGAGGCCCAGCAACCGGTCGCGAACGGCATCGATCTCTCCCGTGTCAATTTCCGTTACGAGGTGTCGGGCGACCGCGCGCCGTGGCGGCCGCTCCGCGCATTCGATGACGGCCGGCAGGTGTTCATCGAGTTTCCGCGCGGCATCGGCCAGGGCGAGATGCCGCCGCTGTTCGTCGTCGGGCCGGAGGGCTCGACATCCGAACTCGTGAACTACCGCGTGCGCGGCAACTACATGATCGTCGATCGGCTGTTCGCCGCCGCCGAGCTTCGCTTCGGAGCCGACAAAAATCAGAAGCGCGTGCGCATCTCCCGCACCGATGGGAGGCCAGCGTCGTGAGTCAGGATGATCCCGACAAGAAAGAATGGCGCGAGCCAGAGGTTGGGCGTCCTGTCGAGCCCACTGAAGATGATGCACGCCCGCTGACCGGCGAGCCGGTCGCGCCGATGCGGCTGCGGCCCGAGCCGCCGCGCGTCACCCGCC
>NMUI01000076.1 GCA_002221445.1 Phenylobacterium zucineum
TTTCTTCCGGTCTTCATCCATCTCATATTTACCATAGCTCACCTTATACCCAAAGAATTTAACTGAACTGAACCCCAACCATGTCTTCTGCATCTTCAAAATAACATTCCTAGATGCACATCTGTCCAGAAAACGCTGTAGCTTGGTACACGCATCCTCCTCATTGTGTGCCAGTAGCAATACGTTATCAAAGATAGTTATTGCCCAATCACTAAAATCCTTGAATAACTCCATTACATACGACTGTAGATAACCAGACGCTGGGCTGACTCCCTCTGGAAGAAACCTGGGTTGCACTAATCCCCAAGGTGTTTGCACAGCTAGACGTCTACTTGTCTCCTCACTGAGTACCAGCTGATGGAAACTGTTGGTCATATCAATATCCAAGAAAACTGAAAATCCCATCGCTTTCTCTATTTCATGCTGTACATGTGGAATGTAAGCTTGGGGTAGAACCACCATCTCATTCAACCATCTATAATCTCCACAGAACCTGATGAATGGTGCAGTAGCCTTCGGTGCTATGACTAAAGGTGATGCCCACGGAGACACAGATTCTTTGTACATGTATTTGACCAGCCTATCGAATTCCTTCTTTGCATGCTCGTACAGCTTCGGATTGATTGGTCTTGACCTAATCCTGTGGCTTTCTGGGAAGTTGGGCTTAAATTTCAGGTCAAGGTCTGGAAAGCCTTGAATACCAGTCCATTCCTTTGGTACAAATACCTTCTTGGCTACATCAGACTGTAGTATAGCCCATAGCTTGTTAGAACCCTTAAGGTACTCACCTATGTGTGCTTCCAAACTGTCCTCATAGACCTTTAGAGCCTCCTCATACGACACTTCCATAAAATTTAGAGCTTCCGTAAATGAACACGGTACCTCTGTATTAATTTCCTCTTCTGATTCAATTTGTATACCTTGAGACCACTGAATCTCTTGTCCTGGACTTAAATCAGTGACTATCTCCACATTAGTAATCATTTGTATCAATTTCCCTCTAAAATGATTGGTGATATCCGGTAAGCCTATAATCAAATCCAGTCCTGGCATAGACCATACCACCATATCCAGCTGAGCAGTAAAAACTTCTCCATCATCTCCAGGAACTATCACTGTAGCCTGTAACTCCTCCTTTGAGGTCAATATAGTCTTCTGATCAGCCAATCTTACCAATGACTCCACAGGTACTATATTGTCTTTCCATCCCTGACGGTATTTATCCACTAATTCTTCACTCACATATGATTTTTGTAGCGCCCCCGTATC
>NMUI01000371.1 GCA_002221445.1 Phenylobacterium zucineum
GACATGGGCTTCATTCCCGACATCGAGCGCATCTTCAAACTGACGCCAGCCAAGAAGCAGACCCTATTCTTTTCGGCCACCATGCCGCCGGAAATTACCCGGCTGACCAAACAGTTCCTGAACGATCCGGTGCGAATCGAAGCCACCCGCCCAGCAACCACAGCAGACACCATAACCCAATACATGGTCCGACTGCCGACCTCTGATCCAAAGGCCAAGCGAACCGCCCTGCGTATGCTGATCGGGGCGGACGATGTGCGCAATGGTATCGTCTTCTGTAACCGCAAGTCTGAGGTCGACATCGTCGCCAAGTCCTTGAGAACGCACGGCTTTGATGCCGCCGCTATCCACGGCGACCTAGATCAGCAAACCCGAATGAAGACCCTCGACGCCTTCCGAAAGGGAGACCTAAAGTTGCTCTGTGCCTCTGATGTGGCAGCGCGAGGCTTAGACGTGCCCGATGTCAGTCATGTCTTCAACTATGATGTGCCGCACCACGCTGACGACTATGTTCATCGGATCGGTCGGACGGGCCGGGCCGGACGTAGCGGCAAGGCCTATATGATCGTTACACCTGCCGATGCCAAAAACATCGATAAGGTTTTGAAACTTATAGGTAAGGATCCTGAGGAAATCATCCTCGAAGGTGTTGATTTCGCCGCGATTAAAGATCTGCGCAGGGAAGAAGGCAAAGGACCACGCGGTCGGAGCGACCGGGACCGTAAGCCCAGAGGCGCGCCTAGATCACCTAGAAATGCGGATGAAAAAGAGGCCATCGCTGCTACAGCTCCAGCCGACAATGCCATGACGCCGCTCCAAGAGCCGCGTCGAGCTGAACCTCGTCAAAAGCGACCAGACCGGACGACCATCAAGCCTGATATTCCTGACTTGGTAGAAAAAGAGTCCGAAACGGTTCCATCCCGTGGGCTTCGCGGACGACTGCCAGAGGTCGATGACGATAAATCGGTGATCGGATTTGGCGCAGATCTCCCGGCTTTCTTGGCGCGACCGATCTCCAATGCGGCCAAAAAATAGCTCAGGGTAGACCTTTTAGGTCGTAATCGGACAGAATTGGACATGAAATGCAAAAATGGCTTTAACTCCTCGTTTGTGTATCGAAGGCTAATTAGATTCTAGATCCGGGTGAATTGCCTTCAATTGGGTCTGTTGGCTACAGGAAACAAAGCGGTCATGCCTTCTTATATCGAAATCAAACTTAGAGCTCCCAATGCTTACGTTTTAGCGCGTGCTGCTATCGAAGCTATGGAAAAGAATAAGGTTTGGCCGACCCCGCAAAATTTTGAATTGTGGTCGCACTATGTCTGCGACCCAAATGGGCAGTTGGCCAAGGAGATCGGTCGAATCATTTCTGAGGGTGGGGCCTTCACGGATGGTGCCTGCGACCAACTCGCGGCGACCTTCCTTGGTGTCGGCAAACTGACAGAGCAAATTCGTGACACCGGCGATGCGCTCACCAAGGAATTGAACTCCGTCTCCAAGGCGATTAAGTCGGCGCAAAAATCCAGCGAGGCCTATGGGGTCACGCTGGAATATGCAAGTAAGTCTCTGGGCAGCGATAAGGGCGACCTGCGCGAGACTGTGGAAACCCTGGCCTCAGCCACCCGGCGCGTTCAGGAAGAAAACAAAATTCTCGAATCCCGCCTTTCCGATTCGACGGCAGAAGTAAGTCGATTACGCGAACACCTGGAGCAGGTGCGCCGTGACGCCACGACTGACGGCTTGACTAATCTCGCCAATCGCAAATCCTTTGACGCGGAGCTTCAGAAAATGTGCGCCGCCGCTGAGGCCGATGGGCTTCCCTTGACCTTGGCGGTCCTCGACATTGATCACTTCAAAATCTTTAACGACACTTGGGGACACCAAACCGGAGACCAGGTCCTGCGTTATGTTGCGGGAGTTATTGGCAGTTCCGGTGGCGCGCCACGCCTGGCGGCCCGCTACGGAGGCGAGGAGTTTGCCCTGCTCTTCCCGGGCGAGACCGCCTCCCAGGCCTTTGAGGTCCTTGAGCAGATTCGGATTGAGGTATCATCACGCATATTGAAGCGTCGCTCGACCAACGAGGATCTTGGTGCCATCACGCTTTCGGCTGGGCTGGCAGAGCGCGCTAAGGGCGAACCCGGTCACGAGTTGCTGGATCGAGCTGATAGCGCACTTTACGCTTCTAAGCGCAATGGTCGGAACCGTGTGACACGCGCCGAGGCCGTGGCAACGGCTGCATAGCTCAATCTTCAACCTCCCTCTGGACTGACCTAGGGTCGGGCGCGATATAGATCACCAAACGCGATGGCGGGAGGACGAGATGGTCTATCAGAAGATTAAAGTCACGATTGCCGAGGGCATCGCCGTCGTGACCCTGTCCGATCCGGCGACCATGAATGCTGCGGGGGTCGATCTCGTCGCTGAACTCCATGAGGCCTTTCGCAGTTTCGTGAAGGACGGCTCCGATGTGCGTTGTGTCGTTTTGACCGGAGACGGTCGAGGCTTCTGCTCGGGTGCCAATCTTTCGGGGCGGGGTGGATCGGTCGATGAGCCTGCCGATCCTGATGGCCCAGACGCCGGTGCCGCTCTCGAAACAACCTATAATCCGTTTATGACAACCCTTCGCGACTATCCCCTACCCTTGGTCACAGCCGTCAACGGCGCGGCCGCAGGTGTCGGGTGCTCCATTGCCCTGATGGGTGACCTAATTGTCGCCGCTGAAAGCGCCTATTTTCTGCAAGCCTTCCGCAGAATCGGTCTGGTTCCGGATGGTGGATCGACTTATCTCCTGCCCCGCCTGATCGGAAAGGCCCGCGCCATGGAAATGGCGCTCATGGGCGAGAAGATTTTCGGTAAAACAGCCCTGGAATGGGGTCTGGTCAATCGCTGTGTACCCGATCATGAATTGATGACAACGGCGATGACACTGGCCCGTTCCCTGGCCGACGGCCCCTGGGCCTTGGGGTCGATCCGAAAACTAATGTGGGAAAGTCTCGATTCGGCCTGGGCTGAGCAACTGCACAATGAACGGGCGGCGCAGAAGCACGCTGGTCGAACGCAAGACTTCCGGGAAGGCGTCCTGGCGTTCTTGCAAAAGCGCGTGGCAGTATTCAGCCGAAAGTAAACCGCTTAGAGTGCGTTCCGATAAGTGGGAACCGGTTATCGGATCGAAACGCACTCTAACATCTTGAATGAGAGCC
>NMUI01000372.1 GCA_002221445.1 Phenylobacterium zucineum
TTCTGGTGCGGCGTGATGAAGTTCAAGGAAATTTCCTTGTTGCCGTTGGGCTTCCTGTCCATGATGTCACCCACGGTCTTCAAGTCCACCGGCGGACGGTAGCTAGAGAGTCCTTCACCAAACGCAATCATCCACGGGTGGTCCAGATAAAAGTGCTGACGCCCGGTCAAGGTGCGCCATGGGATCAGCTCATGCACATTGGTGTAACCGGCGTTGTAGCTCACGGTCTCGCTCTCAATACCGCTCCAGGTCGGGCTGGAGATGATCTTGCGTGGCTGTGCCTGGATGTCGCGGAAGCGGATCTTCTCGTCTTCACGGTGGATGGCCAGATGGGAGTGGTCGCGCCCGGTGATCTTGCCCAGAGCCTCCCAGGCCTTGACCGCCACATGACCGTTGGTCTCAGGGGCGAGTTGCAGCACCACTTCGCAGGCGTCAATATCGCTCAGGATCTTGGTCATGCCTTTGGTGACGCCTTCGGCCTTAACCCGGCCATTCAACTCACCAAGCTGCTGCACTTCGGTCTTGGTGTCCCAGCCAATGCCTTTGCCACCATTGCCGACCTTGTCCATCAATGGGCCCAGTGCCGTGAAGCGCTTGAACGTGTTAGGGTAGTCGCGCTCGATTACCGCAATCTGCGGTGCCGTCTTGCCGGGGATGAGGTCACACTCGCCGCGCTTCCAGTCTTTCACATCAAACGGCTGCGCCAGCTCGGCCGGTGTGTCGTGCATCAGCGGGGTGAGCACCACTTCTTTTTCAACACCCAGATGGCCCACACAAACCTTGCTGTAAGCCTCGGCAAATCCCTTGTAGATTTCCCAGTCGCTCTTGCTCTGCCAGGCCGGATCTACTGCGGTCGACAGTGGATGGATGAAGGGGTGCATGTCGCTGGTATTGAGGTCGTTCTTCTCGTACCAGGTGGCGGTGGGCAGCACGATGTCGCTGTACAGGCAGGTCGTGCTCATGCGGAAGTCCAGCGTCACCAGCAAGTCGAGCTTGCCTTCGGGCGCCTTCTCATGCCACTGCACTTCATCGGGCTTGGCATCGTCCACGCCGAGGTCTTTGCCTTGCACGCCATGCGTGGTGCCCAGCAAATGCTTCATGAAATATTCATGGCCCTTGCCGCTGGAACCCAGCAGATTGGAACGCCAGACAAACAAGTTGCGCGGCCAGTTGTTGGGGTGGTCAGG
>NMUI01000373.1 GCA_002221445.1 Phenylobacterium zucineum
CGGCTCGTGTCAGAGAAGCGCGCGCTCATCGTTATCGATGTTCAAAAGGGATTCGACCAGTACAACGTCGCGGGCGAGCGCAATAACCCCGACTGCGAGGCCAATGTTGCGCGGCTAATCGATGCCTGGCGCGAAGCCGGCCAGCCAATCGTCTACGTGAGGCACGATTCGGGTGAGCCGCAGTCGGTGCTGCGACCAGGGCAGCCGGGAAACGACTTCAAGGATGTGATTACGGGAACCCCCGACTTGCTCGTCTCGAAGAGCGTGAACTCTGCCTTCTTTGGAACACCGGATCTCGATTCCTGGCTCAAAGCCAGCGGCATCAAACGCATCGCCATCTGCGGCATTCAGACCAACATGTGCTGCGAGACAACGGCGCGCATGGGCGGCAACATGGGCTATGACGTGTGGTTTGTGCTAGACGCCACCCACACCTTCGCAAAAGAGGTTGGCGGTCTAAAACTTTCGGCCATCCAGCTCGCTGCGGCTACGGCGGTCAACCTCGACGGGGAATTCGCGCGGGTGCTCGACACGACCACGGCAATCGGCGAACTCTAGTTGGGCGCTTAGGCTTGCCCTGTGGATCGGCGCGGATTTCTTCAGGTCGGAGCCGCTAGCCTGCTAGTTGCTCCGGCGCTTGCGCTTGCCGAGCCAACCGCTGCTGAAGCATGGCCTACCGGTTGCATCACGATGTTGCCCAAGGCGCCGGTTCGAAGGGTTGCCTGGACGGTTGACGACGGGTCCTCGACCCAGGCGCTCTATCGATACGTCGACCTGCTAAACAGTCATCCCGAACTTCGAATGACCTTCTTTGTACTCAGTTCAGCTTCGGGTTGGCGCAAAGTTGCTCCAGAACTAGCTCCCATGGTCAAGTCTGGTCGCGTGCAAATCGGCAACCACACCGCTAGGCATCCGAATCTTCAGCAACTAACCAACTCGCAGATTCAGCGCGAGCTGCTCGACTGTCACCACTTCATTCAAGATCATTTCGGCATCGACGAAAAGCCCATCTTTCGGCCGCCCTACGGCGACATCGATTCGCGCGTGATTAAGGCCGCCGCCGATGTTGGCTTCACCGCACCGATTCTGTGGTGGGGGACCTTTGCCTCAGGGGCCGGGGTCGCGAGCGGAACCGTTGCTGGCAACGCAAAGCAGTGGTTGCTCAACGGGCGCATCGTGATCGACCACGCCAACTCGATGTCGACACCGCGGGCGTTTCCCTATGTGATGTCGCTCCTGAAGCAGCGCGGGCTCAGCACCGTCACAATCAAGGATGCCTTTGGGCACCTTTAGGCTGAAGCCATGGCAAGTCTCACCCTCGTTCTAGCGATTGGGCTTTTAGGCCCGCTGCTTGCTTTGCCCCGGCGCGTTGGCTTGCCAATCGCCATGGGTGAACTGCTGGTTGGCTTTGCTTTTGGCACTTCTGGGCTTCGCTGGATAAACGCGAACGACCCGACCCTGCACTTCTTGCAGCAGGTCGGCTTCGCCCTGGTGATGATGGTGGTTGCCAGCCACATCGACGTTCCGACGATTTTCAGGGGCTCCAATTGGTTGCGAGCGCTTCGAAACGTGGTGGTCACCGCTGCGATTGGCGCGGTTGGCGCGATCGGGATTGCGAAGGTTACGGGTTTCAATCAACCGGCTTGATCGCCGTCTTGTTGATTTCGAGCTCGGCAGCTGTGGCTCTGCCGGCAACCGCTGGTTTGGCGAAATCGAAAAAACTGGCACTTTTTGTTGCTCAGGTGGCCATCGCTGACCTGTTGGCTATTGTGGCTCTTCCGCTGGCATTTTCGTCGGCCAACTATGCATCGGTCGGCATCGGAGCGTTGGCGGTCTCTGCGCTGGCCATCATTCTGTATTTCGTGCTCAGCTGGCTAAACCACATCGGATGGCTGGCGCGCATGCGAGCGGTCTCTGCGGCTAGAAGCTTCGGCCTCGAACTTCGTTTCAGCCTGATTTTGCTCCTCGGCTTTGCTGCGGTGGCGCAAAGCTTTGGCGTCACGGTGATGATTGCTGGCTTCAGCATGGGATTAGCGCTCGCTGCTAACGGGGTTCCGCGGCGCCTAGCCAAACAACTATTTGCGGTTGCTGAGGGCTTCTTTTCGCCGCTGTTTTTCGTATTGTTGGGCGCGCAAGTGAACGTGGTGGCGGCGTTCGTAGACTCAGAGCTTTTGGCGCTAGCGGCTCTGCTCGGGGTGACCGCGGTTCTGGTTCACCTAGTGCCCCGCGCGCTGGGTTTGAGCTGGCCGCTCTCGCTAATCAGCGCCTCCCAGCTCGGGGTTCCGGCGGCAGCGGTAGCCATCGGTCAAGCCGACGGCAGCATCTCTGCCGGTCAAGCCGGCGCAATAATGCTCGGGGCCCTGTTCACGATCTTGGTTTCGGCGCTCGCCGCCGCTCTCGCTGCTACTCGGCAGGCGCGAAGGTAATGCTCACCGAGTTGATGCAGAAACGGTCGCCGGTTGGGGTCTGCGGTGCATCCTCGAAAACGTGGCCCAGGTGGCTTCCGCAGTTAGCGCAACGAACCTCGGTGCGAACCATGCCGTGGCTGCGGTCTTCGAGAAGCTCGACGGCGTCGCCATCTTTGGGTTCGTAGAAGCTCGGCCAGCCACAGTGCGAGTCGAACTTGGTGGTGCTCCGAAACAGTTCGGCGCCACAGCCCTTGCAGCCGAAGATGCCCACGCGGTGTTCTTCGAGCAGCTCGCCGGTGTAGGCGCGCTCGGTGCCAGCCTCGCGAAGCACGTGGTACTCAAAGTCGTCGAGTTGTTCGCGCCACTCGGCTTCGGACTTGTTGACGTTGTAGGTCATTTCGGGCCTTTCGGTTTGCCGGTTACGCGAATGCTTTTGCCACCTAATATTTAAACATGGCTAAGACCTATCAACCAGACGAGTTCGATTCTGTTCCCGAGCACGGCGGAACACATCGCGCTCGCCGCACTAAGACCGACCGAGTGGTCGAGTTCTTGGCCGTGATGGGCGTCTCGGCTCTGGTCGCGGTGCTCGGCTACTTCGGACTCAAGGCTGTCGACGCCCAAAGCATTTTGCCCGCATCACTAACAAATGTGGTCTCGACCGCTGGTTCGAA